>LSKJ01000205.1 GCA_001557035.1 Rhodospirillaceae bacterium CCH5-H10
GGGGAGGTGGCCCGCAGGGCCGGAGGGGGAAGGCCGTGGGTCTGAACTCTTCCGGAAACATTCATGACGTTGCTCTCCCCCTCCCGGCCTCCCCCGTAAGACGGGGGAGGTGAAGAGTTTGGCTAAGCCGCGTCGTGGAAGATCAGGCCGAGCGTGAAACGCTGACCGGTGTGCAGGCTCGACACGCCGTGGCGCATGGCGGTGCGATGCCAGCCGCGCACGCCCTTCGAGGGCCGCTCGTTGACGGCGAAGATCACCGCATCGCCTTGCTCCAGAGGTACGACCTCGCCGCGTGACTGCATGCGCGGCCGCTGCTCGACCAGCATGAACTCGCCGCCGGTGAAGTCGCGGCCGGGCGCGCTCAGCAGCACGACGACCTGCAGCGGGAACACCATCTCGCCATAGAGATCGCGGTGCAGGCAGTTGTAGTCGCCGGGCCCGTAGCACAGCAGCAGCGGCGTCGGCCGCGTCTGGCCGGCTTCGTGGCATTCGCGCAGCCACGCATCGAGGGTGTCCGGGAAGCGCCTGGGCTTTCCGAGCTGCTCGTTCCAGCGGTTGGCGACCTCGGCCAGCGCCGGATAGAGCGCCTGCCGCAGCCGCTCGACCGGCGCGGGCAGGTCGTAGGCGAAATACTGGTATTCGCCCTGTCCATAGCCGTGGCGCTGCATGACGATATGCTTGCGGAATCGGGCCTGCTCGGGCCACAGGGCGGCCAGCGCCCGGCACGCCTCGGCGTCTATCAGGGTCTTCGCCACGGTGAAGCCGCGATTTGCCAGGGTTTCGCTGTCGAAAATCGGTGTAGCTGCCATTTGGACATCCTGACGCGGCGGGGCCGGTTCTTCTATCCGCGACCCGCCTGATATATTATGCGCCTTGGCCCTCTCCCCGCGCGGAGAGGGCTTTCGTTCAATTGGGGATGCTGGAAATGGCCGAGGCTGTTCAACCGGACAAAGAGCAGAAGCGTCTCATCCGCATGGCGGAGACCATTTCCAAGGCCCTGCCCTACATGCGCCGCCACAACGACGCGACCTTCGTGGTGAAGTATGGCGGCCATGCCATGACCGACCCGAAGCTCGGCGACCTGGTCGCCCGCGACGTGGTGCTGATGAAGCAGGTCGGCATGAACCCGATCGTCGTCCATGGCGGCGGCCCGCAGATCAACAAGATGCTGGAGAGGGTCGGCATCAAGAGCACGTTCGTGAACGGGCTGCGCGTCACCGACGCCGCGACGATGGAGATCGTCGAGATGGTGCTGGCCGGCTCGATCAACAAGGCGATCGTGGCCGACATCAACGAGTGCGGCGGCATCGCCGTCGGCATCTGCGGTAAGGACGGCAACCTGATCCTCGCCAGGAAGATGACCGAGACGCGCGACCCCAAGACCGGCGAGCTGCTCAAGGTCGACCTCAAGCAGGTCGGCGAGCCCGCCAAGATCAACGTCATGGTGCTGGAGCAGCTGCGCCGCGCCGACGTGATCCCGGTCGTTGCGCCCATCGGCTTCGGCGTCAACGACGAGCTCACCTACAACATCAATGCCGACACCTCGGCCGGCGCCATCGCGGGCGCCATGAAGGCCAAGCGCCTGCTGTTCCTGACCGACGTGCCGGGCGTGCTCGACAAGGACGGCAAGGTGATCGCCGACATGACGATCGACCAGGCGCGTGCGCTGATCGCCGACGGCACGATCTCGGGCGGCATGATCCCCAAGGTCGAGAATTGCATCGATGCCGTGAACTCGGGCGTCGAGGCAGCGGTCATCATGGACGGCCGCGTGCCCCACGCGCTGCTGCTGGAGGTCTTCACCGAGGCCGGCGTCGGCACGATGGTCCGTCGCAGCTGACCTTGAAAAGCCCCATTTCCCGGCATATTTAGGCCCGATGGCTCTCCTGCCCATCCTCACGGCGCCCGATCCGCGCCTCAAGAAGAAGTCCCTGCCCGTCGAAACGGTCGACGCCGGCGTGCGCCAGCTCATGGATGACATGCTGGAGACGATGTACGACGCGCCGGGCATCGGCCTCGCCGCGCCGCAGATCGGCGTGCTGAAGCGCGTGATCGTGCTCGATATCGACCGCGAGGACACCAAGACCGGCCCGCTGTTCATGGCCAATCCCGAGATCGTCGCGGCCTCGGACGAGGACGTCTCCTACGAGGAAGGCTGCCTCTCGGTGCCGGACCACTATTCCGACGTGGTCCGTCCCGCGACGGTGACGGTCCGCTACCTCGACCGCGACGGCAAGCAGCAGGACCTCGCCTGCGACGGCCTGCTGGCGACCTGCGTCCAGCACGAGATCGACCATCTCGACGGCGTTCTGTTCATCGACCACATCTCCGCGCTGAAGCGGAACATGATCCTTCGCAAGCTCCTCAAGGCGCGCAAGGAAGCCGAACGCGATCCGGCCAAGGCCAAAGACCCCGAGCACGTGATCTAGACAGCTCGGCCCGCCGCCTTCGGCCCGAACATCTCTCGCATCTTCTGCAGGTAGTGCTCTTCCGACGTCGACCATCGCAGCTCGGCGAGGAGCTTCGAATCGGCGCCGGCGGGATAGCGGATCCTGCCGCCTTCCTCCGTCGCAGCGGCGAAAGTCGCTTCCGCCACCTCCGCCTCGGTGCAGTAGCGTGTCGGATAGTTGGCCATGTTCGCGAAGCAGGACTGTGTGAAGGCGCCATACTCTTCCGGAAACAGGCCCTGCATCCGCGTGCTGCCGTTGGCCGTGAGGTTGGTGGTCGGGGCGTAGCCGGGCTCTACCAGACGCGCCTTGATGTCGAAGGCGCCCAGTTCATACGAGAGCGACTCCGTGAAGCCTTCGACGGCGCACTTGCTGGCGGCGTAGATCGCGACCAGCGGCATGACGCCGAGAGTGACACTCGACGTCACATTGACGATGGTGCCGTGTCCCTGCCGACGCATCTGGGGGATGATGGCCCGGCAGGTCGCAAAGACGCCGAACGTGTTGGTCTCGAAAATCTCACGCACCCTGCTGTCGGGCGTCGCCTCGACGACCGAGGCGAGACCGATGCCGGCATTGTTCACCAGCGCGTCGATGGCGCCAAAGGCGGCGATACCGTGGGCAATCGCCCGGTCGATGCTGCCGGCATCCGTGACGTCCAGGGGCAGCACGTTCAGCCGGTCCGAGGGGGTGGCGAACACCGTCGGATCCGGCCGCCGCATGCTGGCGAGCACATTCCAGCCGCGCTCGAGGAAGAGCTCGGCCATCGCCTTGCCGTAGCCGGATGAGGTGCCGGTGATGAGGACTGTCTGGGCCATGTGACGCTCCGTTGGCTGTCTGAGGCCCGCAAGATAGCCAGTCAAATGGGATGATATATAATATAGGAACCTGATTTTATTATGGATCGTCCAGAATGGATCCTCTCAGCGATCTCATCGACCTCCTGCGAGCCCATGCCACCCTGTCGAAGCCGATCAGCGGCCGCGGACGCTGGGGAGTGCGGTACGCCGCCTACAAGCAGCCGGGCTTCGCGTTCGTTCTCGAGGGCCACTGCTGGCTGGCTCTCGATGGCGACGAGCCGGTCTTGCTGGAGCGTGGCAACTTCGTGCTGTTGCCCGCGACGCCGGCCTTCGCCCTGTTCAGCCATCCCGATGTCGCGTGTCAGTTGGTCGAGCCATCGGAGAAGCCCGTCCGTCATGGTGATCCCGAAGGCGAACCCGATCTCGAGATGCTGGGCGGCGCCTTCCGGATCGAACCGCTCAATGCCGCGCTGCTGAAAGGTCTGTTGCCGCGCATGATCCACGTCCGCGCGACCGAAAGCGACACGACGCGTCTCGCACGCCTCGTTCATCTGCTGCGCGAGGAATGCGAAGCCGACCAGCCCGGTCGCGAGATGATCCTGCAGCGGCTGCTGGAGGTCATACTGGTCGAATGCCTGCGTCGGCCGGGCATTGAGGCCGGTACCCTGCCGGCCGGCTTGCTCGCGGGTTTGCGCGACCCGGCTCTGGCCAGCGCTTTGCGCGCAATTCACCAGGACGTGCGCGGCGGCTGGACGGTAGCCGACCTCGCGCGCCGCGCCGGCATGTCGCGCTCGGCCTTTGCCGCGCGCTTCACCCAGGCGCTGGGCTGCGCACCGATGGAATATCTCGCGCGATGGCGGATGGCATTGGCGCAGGATGCGCTCGGGCGAGGGCCTCAGTCGCTCGATCGCCTTGCCGAGCAGATTGGCTACGAATCGGCGAGCGCCTTCAGCACTGCCTTCCGCCGCCGCTTCGGCTGTGCCCCCGGCGCCTTCGCACGGGCGCGGCGGATGGCGGCCTAGTCGATCAGCTTGCCGTCGGCATCGAAGAACGGGAACGGGCCCTCGTAGTCGCCGATGACGGCGGTGTGGGTCACGAGCTGGCCGTCGTTCCACCAGTGCAGCATGAATCCCGGCGGCTCCATGCAGAAGCGGCTCGGCGCATCGGGATGAATGTCGAGCGCGACCTGATGCGCGGGGCTGGGGCAGGTCATCGCCGGCCGGCCGCCGACCTGGGCGTGGATCGTGCGATGGAGGTGGCCGCACAGGATCAGCTCGATCTGGGTGTGCCTGGCCACGACATCGGCGAAGGCCTCGCGGCCCAGAAGGCCGATCTTGTCCATGTGGCCGATGCCGGTGACGAACGGCGGATGGTGCATCATCACCAGCGTCGGCGCTTCGGGCTTCTCGGCCAGCGTCCGGTCGAGCCAGTCGAGCCGCTCGCGGCAAAGCTCGCCGCCGCCCTGGCCGGGGATCAGCGTGTCGAGGCCTATGAGGCGCAGCGGGTAGTCGTCGATGGCGAACTGCAGGAACCTGCTCCGCTCCGGCAGGTAGCCGCCGTCGCGGAAGGCGTCGCGCATCGCCTCGCGCTCGTCGTGATTGCCGGGAATGGCGACGATGCGCTGGCGGATCGGCTCGAGGATCGACTTCAGGTGGTCGTATTCCTCGGGCCGGCCGAGATCGACCAGGTCGCCAGTCAGCAGCACGATGTCGGGCTGCGGGCTGAGTGCCAGCAGCTCCTGCACGCAGCGGCGCAGCATGGCGGCCGTGTCGACCTTCTTGTAGGCGAGCTTGCCGGGCAGCTTGATGTGGGTGTCGGTGATCTGGGCGATCAGCATGGGATGCTCCTTACAGGACCAGCAGGCCGCGCGGATCAATGGCGAGACCCACCGCCTCGCCGTGCTGGAAGTCGCGCCGCGCCGTGCTCTCGATGACCAGCGGCCGCTCCTCGCCGACATCGACGAAGAGGCGCGTGCGGTCGCCCAGGAAGAAGGCCGAGGCCACCTTGCCCTGAAGGTTCGCCGCCTCGCCGTTCTCGGCGACGCGGATGTCCTCGGGCCGGAACAGGATTTCGGTCGCCGCCGCCGGCGCCTCGGCCCAGGCGACGGTTCCGGCCTTGCAGCGGAAGACGCCGCCGTCCGTGGCGCCGGTCAGGCGGTTCATCGTGCCGATGAAGTCGGCGACGAAGCGTGTGGCGGGGCGTTGGTAGATCTCGCGCGGTTTGCCGATCTGGGCGACCCGCCCGTGTTCCATGACGACGATGCGGTCGCCGAGCGCCATCGCCTCGGCCTGGTCGTGCGTGACGTAGATCGCCGTGATGCCGAGCGACCGCAGCAGCGAATCGATGTCGAGCCGCAGCGTGTCGCGCAATTTGGCGTCGAGCGCGGTCAGCGGCTCGTCGAGCAGCAGGGCGCGCGGCCGGACGGCGATGGCGCGCGCGAGCGCCACGCGCTGGCGCTGGCCGCCCGAGAGCTGGTCGATGCGCCGGTCCGCGAGCCGCGTGATCTGCATCATCGCCAGCATCTCGGAGACGCGGGCCTTCACCTGAGCGTCCGGCACCTTGCGGATGCGCAGCCCGTAGCCGACGTTGCCGGCCACGGTCATGTTGGGGAACAGCGCATAAGACTGGAAGACCATGCCGACGTTGCGCTGCTCGATCGGCAGGTGCGTGACGTCGACGCCGTCGAACAGCACCTTGCCGCCGGCGTCGGGTTCTTCCAGCCCGGCGATGATGCGCAGCGTCGTGGTCTTGCCGCAGCCCGACGGGCCCAGGAACACGACGGTCTCGCCGGCATGGATGGCGAGGTCGAGCGGTTCCAGCGCCCTGGTGCCGTCGGCGAAGGTCTTGGCGCAGTTCTCCAGCGCGATGGAGACGGGTTTGCCGGTATCGGTCATTCGGTTTCCTCCGCCACGAACTTCGCGGGCCGCGGCTTGGCGAAAGCCTGCATGGCGAGCAGCAAGGGCATGATCATGATGAAGAAGACGAGCGTGTAGGCGCTGCCGATCTCGAGCCGCAGCGACGCATAGGCATCGGCAAGGCCCACGGGCAGCGTCTTGGTGAAGGGCGTGTGCAGCAGCCACGTCATGTTGAATTCGCCCATCGACAGCGTCACGACCATCAGCGAACCGGCGAGGATGCCCTGTCGGCAGTTGGGCAGCACGATGTCGCGGAACCGCTCCCAGAAGCCGGCGCCCAGCGAGGCGGCGCCTTCCTCGAGCGTCTTGAGGTCGATCGCCATCAGGACGGCGAGCACGCTGCGCACCATGAACGGCAGGGTGAACAGCACATGGCCCACCAGGATGAAGGCCCACGAGGTGCGGAAGCCGGACAGGGTGCCGTAGGTCACGATCAGCGCCAAGGCGGTCGCGAGGCCCGGCACCGCGACGGGCATCACCAGCAATTCCTCGATGGCGCGGGTCAGTGCGGTCTGGCGCTTGGCCAGCACGTAGGCGGCTGGAATGCCGAGCACGAGCGTGGCGGCGAGGCAGGCCAGAGACAGGCCGATCGACAGGAAGATCGTGTCGCGATAGCCGTTCCACACCTCCATCACCCAACGCAGGGTGAGGCCGCTTTCGATGCCGACGAAATAGTTCACGGTGAGGCCGGCCATGATCGACAGGATCATCGGCACGATCAGGAAGGCGCAGACGAACAGCGTGAAGCTGAGCTGCAGGAGGAAGAGACCG
Source organism: Rhodospirillaceae bacterium CCH5-H10 (assembly GCA_001557035.1). Classification (GTDB taxonomy): domain Bacteria; phylum Pseudomonadota; class Alphaproteobacteria; order Reyranellales; family Reyranellaceae; genus Reyranella. Next base: position 6,934 of record LSKJ01000205.1, read on the forward strand.
CGGCGCTTCATGTCAGCCTGCCGCCGCGACGCTGGATCCGGCCGCGGTGCGCGCCAGTGCGAGCACGACCCAGGTGACCGCGCCCAGCACGAAACTCAGCGCGGCTGCCATCGCGATGTTCGCCGACAGCGTGAACTCGGTGTAGATCACCATCGGCAGGACGTCGATCTTGGCGGCGAGCGTGAAGGCCGTGCCGAAGGCACCGACCGCCGTCGCGAAACAGATCGCGCCGGCCGAGATGAACGCGGGCTTCAAACCCGGAATGATGACGTCGAGCACGACGCGCCACGGCGAGGCACCCAGCGAACGCGCCGCTTCCTCGAGCTTGGGGTCGAGTTTCTCGGCCGCCGCCATCACCGTGAGGATGGTGCGCGGGATCGAGAAATAGACGTAGCCCATGAACAGGCCCGACAGCGTGTACGCGAAGACCAGCTTCTCGCCGGTCAGCGCCTGCGTGATCTGCCCGATCAGGCCTTGCCGGCCAGCCAGCATGATCACCATGAAGCCGATCACCACGCCGGGAAAGGCCAATGGAAACGTCAGCATCGCCACCAGCATGCCGTTGCCCGGGAACCTGTTGCGCTGGAGGAACACGCCGGCGATGCCGCTGATGACGAGTGTCGCAGCCGTCGTCGCGGCCGCCACCGCGAGCGTCGAGAGGAGGCTGCTGAAGTAGTTGGCCTCGGTCAGGATCGCGGCATAGGCGGCCCATCCGGTCTTGCCGCTGCCGCCGATGAAGAACAGACGCGCCATCGGCAGCAGGAAGAACGCCGCAAAGAAGATGCCGGCCGGCAGCAGGAGGAAGATCAGTCGGCGGAGTTCGTTCCGCATGTTCGGCGCTCGGACGAATGAGAATTCGTCGTCCTGAGCGCAGCGAAGGACCTAGCCGATCGACCAGACGACTGCGTGGCAGGCGTGAGGTCCTTCGCTGCGCTCAGGACGACAAGAAGGCAGAGCGGCTCCGTAGCCGCCCCGCCGTTACCTGTCTCGTGTCAGTTCACTTCCTTGCGGTAGCGCTCGACGATCTGCGGCTGCGCCTTCGCAAGGCTCTTCAGGTCCACCGGCTTGGCGCGGGCATATTCCGCGTCGGGCAGGAACTTGGCCTTGGCCTCGGCCGAGAGCCGGTCGGCGAAGACCGGGCGGAGGTAGGCGTTGCCCCACATCGCCTGGCTCTCGTCGGACAGGACGAAGTCGAGCACCTTCTTGCCGTTGTCGGGATTGGGTCCCTTGTTCACCAGGCCCATCACATAGGGGAACACCAGCGTGCCCTCCTTCGGGATCACGAACTGTACCGGCGCCTTGTCGGTGTACTGGCCGCGATAGGCGTTGAAGTCGTAGTCGAGCAGGATCGGGATCTCGCCGGAGATCACGCGGGCATACGAAGTCTGCTTCGGCACGATCGGCTGGTTCTTGGCCAGTTCCTTGAAGAACTTGATGGCCGGATCGAGATTGTCGTAGGTGCCGCCCAGCGCGAGGTTGATCGCCATCACGCCGAGCTGGCCGACGGCCGCCGAGGTCGGATCGAGATAGCCGACGAGGCCCTTGTATTCGGGCTTCAGCAGGTCGGCCCAGCTCTGCGGCACCGGCTTGTTGCCGAGCGCCGCCTTGTTCACGAACAGGCCGAGCGTGCCCGAATGGATGGTGAACCAGTTGCCGTCGGGATCCTTGAGGTCGGCCGGGATCTTCTCCCAGTTCTTCGGCTTGTACGGCGTCAGCACGCCGGCATCCTTGGCCGGGTCGGCCGCGATGCCGCCGAGATAGGTGACGTCGGCGACCGGGCTGCCCTTCTCGGCGATCAGCGCGGCGATGGCCTGGCCGGAGTTCTTGTTGTCCGGCGGGACCTGGATGCCGAGCCTGGCCTGGATGGCCTTGAGCTGCGAGCCCCAGTCGGCCCATTCCCGCGGGCAGTTGTAGCAGATGGCCCGCTGCTGGGCGGCGGCGCCGTTGACGGTGCCGAGGGCGGCGAGGCCCAGGGCGGCCACGATGGCCAGTTTCTTCAGCATGGGATCAACCCCTCCTTGTTTGACCAGTCGAACCGTTGGACGCGACGTCGTCTGACCAGACGACGAGCCGGACGCCCGCGTCGCGCAATTGTCCGGCAATGGCATCGGGCGGCGGCCGGTCGGTGAAGACGGCGCTCGCCTCGGTGATGTGGCCGCCGCGCACCGTGCCGCCGCGGCCGAACTTGGAATGGTCGAGCACCAGGAAACGCTGGCGGCAGTGCTGCGCCAGGGTGCCGCGCATCGTCACCTCGTCGGTGCCGAAATCGAGCAGCGTGCCGTCCTCGGCGACGCCACCCACGCCGTAGATGCCGATGTCGGCGGCGAACCGGCCGAAGAAGCCGTGCGCCTCGCCCGCCACCACGTCGCGGTCGAGATTGCGCAGGCGACCGCCGGCGATGGTGATATCGCACGAGGCGCTGCGGCAGAGCGCCAGCGCGACGTTGAGATTGTTGGTCATGACGCGCAGCCCGGCATGCTCGGCCAGCGCCAGCGCGCATTGCTCGGGCGTGGTGCCGATGCCGAAGAACAGAGAGGCGCCGTCCGGCACCTCGCGCGCCACGAGCCGGGCGATGCGGCGCTTGGCGTCGATGTTCAGGACCTGGCGGGCGGGATAGGCGAGGTTCTCGCCCTCGGGCGGCAGCTCGACGCCGCCATGGCGACGGCGCAGCAGGCCGCGGTCGCAGAGCAGGTTCACGTCGCGCCGGATCGTCTGCGGCGTCACGCCGAACTGGAGGGCAAGCGCCTCGATCGCCTGGAAGCCGTCGCCCCGGACGCGTTCCACGATGGCGCGGGCGCGATCTTCCGCCTGCATTCCCGGTTCCTGAGCCTGTTTCCTGTCCCGTTCGATCTGCATGGTTCGAATGAACAATGCAGATCGTTCTTTTCGTTCAGATGACTTTCATATGAACATTCGATGTCGTCAAGTGAACAGGTTGCCCAAGCAAAGGTTTGCAATGGGCGTGAGGACACCGCGTCGGGCAACTACAAGAAGTGAAAGGTCCCTCACTCCGTTCGGGATGACAATTTTGCTGGAATTTGCGCAGTGCGCCGATCCAGAAAAGGATGTCATCCCGAACGCAGTGAGGGACCTTTACCTCATATGCGACAGCCCTGCAGGCTGAGATCGAAAGCTCTTACTGAGCCGCGATCTTCGCCGCCGCCGGCGCGAAGTCCCGCTCCATCTCGCGGCGCAGCTTCACCGCGGTGAGCGACTCGTCCATCACCACGTCGGCGTAGGTCAGCGACTGGCCGGCCTTGATCGGCTTCACCAGCTTGACGTTGTGGGCGAGGCCGAGCGGCAGGCTGCCGAGGCCGGTCGACTTCTCCGACGGGAACAGCTTGCCGTAGACCGTGTAGCCGCCCTCGCCGTCGAGGATCTCGCCGGGCTTGAGGTCGCGCTTGGCGGTGGCGATGACGTCTGCATGGAAGCCGATCGGCGTGCCGGTCGGCTCCTTGCGCAGGCCGATCGAGGCGACCGACATGCCGACCTCGAGGCCGATCAGGTGCCAGCGCTTGTACATGACCGAGTAGCGACCGCTCGGGTCGGTCTGCAGCATGTACTCTTCGAAGCAGTTCTTCTGGTACTCGGTGGCCGCCTCGAACACGACCCACACGCCCTTGCGGATCTCGTAGGGGATGGCGCGCCCGTCCTTCTCCAGCGACGAGGCCACCTCGACCTGACCCTTGTGATGGAGCTGGCCGCCCTCGGAGATCGGCCGCATCACGAAGGGCAGATCCTCGACCGAGCACGGCGGGAAGGCGAGGCCGTCCGGCGCCGGCGTGAGGCCGGTGGCGTTGGCGACGGCGGTGCTCTCGATGGCGGGCTTGGAGCCGTCGAGGAAGGAGTTGAACATCTTGGGGTTCAGGCCGCCGCGCTTGGCCTGCTCCTCGTTGAGGCCCCAGTATTTCCACACGGTCTCGGGCGTCGACTGCGCGAAGTGCGGCAGCCACTTGTGCCCGCGACCGGCTGCCGTCACCTCGAAGCCCGAGGTGCGCGCCCAGTCGACCAGCTCGCAGATCAGCGCCGGCTGGTCACCGTAGGCCAGGGAGTAGATCACGCCGGCGGCGGCGGCTCGCTTGGCGAGCAGCGGGCCGCAGAAGGCGTCGGCCTCCACGGTCACCATCACCACGTGCTTGCCGTGCCTGAAGGCTTCCAGCGCGTGCTCGACGGCGGCGATCGGATCGCCGGTCGATTCGACGATGATGTCGATCTCGGGATGGCTGACCAGCGCGCGCCAGTCGTCGGTGAGGTGCGTGCTGCCGTGCTTGCGCGCGTCGGCGAACGAGCTGGCCTGCGTCACGTCGGGCTTCCAGCCCAGCCGCGCCAGGTTCTCGCGCGCGCGGTCGGGCGAGAGGTCGGCGATGCCCAGCAGATGGATGCCCGGCGTCGTCGGGATCTGCGACAGGTACATCGAGCCGAACTTGCCGGCGCCGATGACGCCGATGCGCAGCGGATTGGCTTCGGCCGCGCGGGCCTGAAGCATGCGATGGAGACTCATGGTTTCCTCCGGAAGTCTTCGTCTATTCCGCCGCGACCTTGCGGTTGACGGCGCGCATCACGGCGTCGTCTTCCCAGGCGTCGACCGGCGTGAAGTCGCGATGCGCGATGTAGTCCGGCCGCTTGAAGCGGCGGATCGCGTTGCTGACCGAATTGTAGGTCACATAGATGATCTGGCGATCCCACGGCGACATGTTGGGGCCGCTGCCATGGACCAGCGTGCCGTGGAAGAAGATCGCCGAGCCCGGGCCGCCCTTGGGCGCGACGATGCCGCCCTGGTCGACCAGCTTGGCGATCGTGTCGTTGTCGATCGTCCACAGCGGGTACGACGTCGTCGTGAGGTCGTGCTTGGCCTCGATGGCGCCCTTCTTGTGGCTCCGGGGAATGAACCAGAGCGGGCCGTTGAACTCGTTCACCTCGTCGATGAACACCGCGAGGTTCATGGCGCGCGCCTCGGGCATGTCGTCGTCGGCCTTCCAGGTGCCGTAGTCCTGGTGCCACTGCCAGACGTCGCCGTCGAAGGCGGCTTTACCGTTGATCTTGAACTGATGGATGTAGGTCTTGTCCTTCAGCAGCTGCTCGGCCGGCTCCACGAAGCGCGGATGATGGATCAGCGCCTCGAACACCGGATGATAGGTGTGGACCGCGAAGGCCGTGCGCACGACGTCGCCGCTCTTCTCGCGGATGTTCTCGGGGCGGCGCTGCGCGAAGACCTCGGGCACCGAGGACTTCAGAATCTTCGTCTCTTCCGGCGAGAAATATTCCGGGAAGAAGAGATAGCCCTCTTCGTCGAATTGCTTGAGCTGCTCAGAGGTGAGCTTCATGGCGGTTCCTCCTTGGCTTGTCGTCTTTGCTTTGTAGAAAGCGCCGTCTTCAGGCGGCGCGGGAAATCACGACCTTCAAACGTCCCGTGAGAATGTCGGCCATCTGCTCGGCATGGCCGCGACACAGCGCTTCGGCCTCGGCGGCCTGGCCCGCTTCGAGCGCGCGCAGGATGCCTTCGTGTTCATCCCAGACACTGATCCGAAGATCCTCCTCGCTCAAGGCCGCCGCCATGACCCGGCGCAGATGCTGCCAGTGCTGCTGCGCGGTCTCGCCGATCACGGGATTGCCCGAGGCTTCGTAGACGAAGAGATGGAAGTCGATGTCGGCCTCGATGACCGACGGCACGTAACCGCTCGCCACGGCGCGGCGGCCGACGTCGAGCAGGGCGCGGCCGCGCTGCATCAGGTGGGGTGTGTAATTGGACGCGGCGAGGCGGGCGGCGGCGCCGTCGAGGGCAGCGCGGACGACGTAGAGATTGCGGGCCTGCTGCACGTCGAGCGGGGCGACGCACACACCCTTGCGACCGGCGTCGATCAGGAAGCCCTCGCGCCGCAGCAACATCATGGCCTGCAGGACCGGCTGGCGGGACACGCCAAACTGCTGGGCGATCTCTTCTTGGGTGATCCGCGCGCCGGCCTTCAACTCGCCGGAGCAGATCGCCTCCAGGACAGAATCGTGAATTCGCTCTGAAAGATCGGGCTCGGGCAGGATGGGGCGCATTTGTGTATACAGAACACGAAGCACCTCCGAGTCAATAGATTAGCGGGTTTTCAGCCCCTTGGACGCGAGAATCTGCGCCCCGCGATCGGGATAATCGGTGATCAGCCCGTCGACCCCGAGGTCGATCAGGCGGCCCATTTCGGCCGGGACGTTGACCGTCCAGGGGACGACTTTCAGGCCCAGCGCCTGGGCTTCCTTCACATTCTCTGCGGTGACGTTGCGCCAGAAGGGCGACCAGGTCGCGCAACCGGCGGCCTTGACCAGTCGCGGCACCGAGCCGCCGTGGGCGGCCAGGTCGAGTCCGCCCAGCCAGGGCGAGGGCCGGCCGCTGGCCCGCTGCACCGTGTCGAAGTTGTTGCTCTCGATGGTGAGGCAGGCGGTGGCGATCTCGGGCGCCAGCTTTCGGGCCTCGATCACGGCGCGCCAGTCGAAGGACTGCAGCGTCGTCCGGGCCTCGGCCTGGCCCTTCCGGATGTCGTCGACCGCCAGCTTCGCGAAGGCCGCCGGGTCGAGGGTGAGGTCGGGCTTGGCCGGATCGATCTTGATCTCGATGTTGAACCGGACCTGGGGCGCGGCCTGGGCCAGGAACTCGGCGAGGGTCGGGAAGCGCTGGCCATCGACCGGCTTCTGCTCGGGATACTGCTGGCCGTACTTGCTGGCGGGATTCACGCGGCCGATGTCGTAGCGCTTGAGTTCGTCCAGCGTCAGCGTGCGGATCGCCGGTCCGGCCGTGGCGAGCCACTGGCCGTCCGGTCCACGCGTCAGGTCGGGATTGAGCACCGGATCGTGGCTGATGACGACGATGCCGTCGCGCGTCACCGCGAGGTCGGTCTCGAGCGTCGTCACGCCGAGATCCTGCGCGACCTTGAAGCCGGCCAGCGTGTTCTCGGGCGCCAGCCCGCGCGCGCCGCGATGGCCCTGCAGGTCGAAGGCCGCCGCGAGGCCGGCGCTAGCCGCCCAGATTGCGCAGGCGAGCGATGCGATCCGCGATATCGGGATGCGTGGCGAGAAGCGCGGGAGTCTTCGAAGTGAACTGGTTGATCGGGTTGACGATGAAGAGATGCTGCGTGGCACGACTCACTCCGGGAAAAGGCGCGGCTTTCTCCGCGAGCTTGCCCAGCGCAGAGATGAGACCGTTGGGATTGCGCGTGAACTGCACGGAGGTCGCGTCGGCAAGGTACTCGCGTTGCCGGGATACGGCCATCTGCACCGCCTTGGCCGCGATTGGCGCCAGGATCGCGACCACCAGCAGGACGATGATCAGGATGCCGCCACCGGAACTTCCCTTGCGATCGCTGCTGCGCATCCGGCCCAGGTTCATCGTGCGCAGGGCCATGTCGCAGACCAGCGCGATCAGGCCGACGGTGACGCCGACCACCACCATGTAGCGCGTGTCGAGATTGCGGAGGTGCGCCATCTCGTGCGCCACCACGCCCTGCAGCTCGTCGCGGTCGAGCGTGTCCAGCAGGCCGCGTGTGACCGCGATGGTGCCGCTGCCGACCTTGTTGCCGGTGGCGAAGGCGTTCAGCGCATCGGTCTCCAGCACCATGACCCTTGGCATCGGCACGCCCGCGGCGATCGAGATCTCCTCGACGACATTGTAGAGCTGCGGCGCGTCCTGCTTCTCGATCTCCTTCGCGCCCGCCATGCTCAGGACCATCTTGTCGCCGACCGCCAGCGAGATCGCGCTCCAGCCGATGCTGACGGCCGCCATCAGGCCGGCGGCCGCGATGCCAAGCTGGCTGACGGCGGGCAGAGTTCCGGACGATTCCCCTTCCATCAATGCGCCAACCAGGTAGCCGATCCCGCCCGCCAGCGCGGTGAGGACCACCAGCAGCACCATGGTGTTGCGGCGGTTCACCGCCTGGGCGGCGACGAAGTCCGTGGTGGCGCTCATGCGCCGTGTCCGGTCAGCGCAGCGCGACCTTGGGCACTTCGCGCTCGCTCTCCGGCATGTTGAACAGGTCCATCGGCCCGAAGCCCAGCGACGCCGCGGCCAGTACCGCCGGGAAGCTCTGGCGGCGGGTGTTATAGGTGTTCACCGAGTCGTTGTAGAACTGACGCGCGAAGGCGATCTTGTTCTCGGTGGTCGTGAGCTCCTCCTGGAGCTGCATGACATTGTCGTTGGCCTTGAGCTGCGGGTAGTTCTCCATCAGGGCGAGCAGTCCATGCGTCGCCTGGCTGAGCGCGGCCTCCGCCGGTCCCGATTGAGCCGGGTTGCCGGCCGCTGCGACCGCGTTGTTGCGGGCCTGGATCACCTTGGTGAGCGTCTCCTGCTCATAGGCCATCGCGTCCTTCACCACTTGTACCAGGTTGGGAATGAGATCGTGCCGGCGCTTGAGCTGCACGTCGATTTGACTCCAGGCCGTCTGCGCCTGGTTGCGGCCTCCGACGAGGCCGTTGTAGACGGCGATCAGCCACAGGCCGATGGCGACGACGATGCCGAGGAAGATCCATGAGCTCATGCCAGTTCTCCTTTGCCGCGGCGCCCAGTCTAGTCATGATCGCGGCCACCCGGGAGGAATAACGATGGAAACGTCAGAATTGCTGAAGTCTTTCTGCTCGGCCGTCGAGCGCCGCGACGGCAAGGCGTTCGCGAGCCTGTTCACCGAGGATGCAGTCTACCACGACGTGTTCTACGGCGATTTTGTGGGCCGCGAGAAGATCGCCGCGATGATCGACGACTGGTTCCACCGCACCGCCCACGATTTCCGCTGGGAGATGCACCGCCCGGTCAGCGACGGCAGGATGCTCTACGCCTACTACACGTTCAGCTACGTCTCGAAGCTGCCGGGCGCCGAGGGCAAGCGCGTGGGGTTCGAGGGCTGCTCGATGATGCAGCTGCGCGACGGGCTGATCCTCGACTATCGCGAGGTGGCAAACGTCGGGCCGGCGTTCGTCGAGCTGGGCTTCGCGCCGGAGCGCACGTCGAAGATCCTCGCCAAGGAGGGCGCGCACCTCAGGGCGCAGCCCGAGTGGAAGCGCCATCTGGCGTGAAAGGAATCGTCAGCCGTTGTAGGCGCGGCTGCCGCGATCGCGCAGCCACAGGCGGATGAGCAGGCGCTTGCGCTCGGCATCGGGCCAGTCGCGGAACCCGGTGCGCTTGTGGCCGAGCGCGCGATTGTCGATGAGCTGCATCTGGCCGGGCTGGAAGACGAAGCGTGCCGCCATGCCCGGCGCATTCAGGATCGCCTCGAAGGCTTCGAGCGCGGCCACGCCTTCGGAATCCAGCGCGACGCCGGCCAGCGCGTGACCGTTGGTCACCTGGAACCGTGACAGCCGGGCGATCAGGCGGTCGCCCTCGCGCTCCAGCATCGGATGATGCGTCGTCATGATGTCGCCCGGCGCATGCTCGCGCTGGCGGTCGAAGTAGAACGGCTGGTAAAGCCTCGGCAGCAGATCGGGATGCCGGCGGCGCATCTCCTCGTGCGCGGTGGCGAAGCTCACGATGCCGCTCACACCGCCTTCCATGGCGGTGCGGACGCACAGCAGGCCGACATAGTGCGGCGGCACGAGATTGTAGCTGTTGTCGGTGTGGAAGTTCTGTTCGGCGTTGGTGACGTCGGGGCGCACGCCATTGCCCGGCGGTTTGCCGAGATCGGTGACGTCGTAGATCGAGGTGCCGTCCCATTTTTGCGCCACCGGACGGGCGACCAGCGTGGCCAGCAGCCACCACACGGCGCGCAGGCCCTCCTTCGACCAGCGCTCGACGGGCAGGCGGTCGACGATGGCGAAGCCCGGCCCGTCATCGAGGCTCTGTTTGACGTCGCGCATGAAGGCGCGCGAGGCGTCGAGCTGAAAGTCCTCCGGCCGCAGCAGCAGGAGCGGGACGGGATCGCGATCGAGTGCGGTGACGAGCCGGTCGAGTTCTCGCTCGACATCGCCGGGAAGCGCGATCCGCCCCGTTTCCGGCGCCAGCGTGTCACCGCGCCAGAGCAGCCGATCGGGCATTGCCTCGCGAGGCAATGGCACGGAAAGGTCGGCTGCGTCGGCCACGGTCGTCCTAGTCGCGCAGCAGCTCGTTGATCGAGGTCTTGGAGCGGGTGCGCTCGTCGACGGTCTTCACGATCACGGCGCAATAGGTCGAGGGACGATCCGGACCGCCGCCGATGTTGCCGGGCACCACCACCGAATAGGGCGGCACCTTGCCGATGTGGATCTGGCCGGTGGCGCGGTCGACCACCTTGGTGGTGGCGCTGATGAACACGCCCATCGACAGGACCGCGCCGGTGCCGACGATCACGCCCTCGACGACCTCGGAACGGGCGCCGATGAAGCAGTTGTCCTCGATGATGACCGGGTTGGCCTGCAGCGGCTCCAGCACGCCGCCGATGCCGACGCCGCCCGAGAGGTGGCAGTTCTTGCCGATCTGGGCACAGGAGCCGACCGTCGCCCAGGTGTCGACCATGGTGCCGGTGTCGACATAGGCGCCGAGGTTGACGAAGGACGGCATCAGCACGACCGACGGGGCGATGTAGGAGCCGCGGCGCACGATCGAGCCGGGGACCGAGCGGTAGTTCGCCTTGGCGAAGCGGGCGGCGTCCCAGCCGGTGGTCTTGAGCGGCACCTTGTCGAACCACGGCGCAGCGCCCAGGCCGGGGAACGACGCGCCGCCGTCCATCGGCACCGAATCGTAGAGGCGGAAGGACAGCAGCACGGCCTTCTTCAGCCACTGGTTCACGACCCATTCGTCGCCGAACTTCTCGGCGGTGCGGTAGGTGCCGTCGTCGAGGCCGGCGATCGCCGTCTCGACCGCGTCGCGGACTTCGCCCTTGGTGGCGCTGTTGATCCCGTCCCGCGCTTCCCAGGCCGCGTCGATCGCGGTTTGCAGCTGCTTGCTCATCGAAAATCCCTCGAAAAATGCCGCCGGACCATAGCGGCGGGAGGCCCGGAGTCAATGTTCGGGCTATGCTGGCCCATGGCCTTCAAGATCCCCGAATCGGTGCTGGTTGTGGTCCATACGCCCCGGCTGGACGTGCTCGTGCTGGAGCGCACGGGGACGGGCCTCTGGCAATCCGTGACCGGCTCGCGCGAGCTGGACGACCCGGACCTCGAGGCGACCGCCCGCCGCGAGTTGATGGAGGAGACCGGCCTGGCGGTCGGCACCCTCACCGACTGGCGGCAGACCAACCGCTACGAGATCTGGGCTCAGTGGCGCGGACGCTACGCGCCGGATGTCACCCACAATCTCGAACACGTCTTCGGCTTCCAGGTGCCGGAGCGGACCGTGGCGACCCTCAACCCCGCCGAGCACGTCGCCCAGCTCTGGCTGCCGTGGCAGGAGGCCATGGAGAAGGTGTTCTCACCGACCAACCGCGATGCCATCTGGCAGCTCCAGCGGCGGGTTCAAGCGTAAAGGTCCCTCGCTGGCGCTCGGGATGACACCGTTTTCTGCGTCGGCGCACTGCGCTTGTCTCAGCAATATTGTCATCCCGAGCGCCAGCGAGGGACCTTTGCTCTTGGGGCTTCTGAAGGTCACCCTCTCTCGGGCATAGTGATCCGGCATGACAGTTCCCCCCGTCGCCGCCGCGCCGCCCGTTCGTGAAGCCTCGAAGCTCGGCCAGGTCAGCTGGGCGTTGTTCGACTGGGCCAACCAGCCGTTCTTCACCATCATCACCACCTTCATCTTCGCGCCCTACTTCGCCAACGTGATGGTGGGCGATCCGGTGAAGGGCCAGTCGGCCTGGGCGTTCACCCAGTCGGCCTCGGGCATCCTGATCGCGCTGATGAGCCCGTTCCTCGGCGCCATGGCCGATGCCGGCGGCCGGCGCAAACCCTACATCCTCTTCTTCCAGCTCCTGCTCGTCGCGGGCTGCGCCGGCCTGTGGTTCGCCTATCCCAACCGGTCCGACCTCATCCTGCCGATCAGCTGGGCCGTCATCCTGGCCACAATCGGGGCCGAGATGTCGATCGTGTTCAACAACTCGCAGCTCCCCAACATCGTGCGCCCCGAGCGCATGGGCTGGCTGAGCGGCTTCGGCTGGGGGCTGGGCTATTGCGGCGGACTGGTCTCGCTGATCGTGGTGCTGGCCGTGTCGATGCCCTCGATGTTCGGCCTGTCGGCGGGGGACACGCCGCTGTTCGGCCTCGACGTGTCGAGCCATGAGCTCGAACGCCTTGTCGGTCCGGCCTCGGCGTTGTGGATCGCGATCTTCGTGCTGCCGATGTTCCTGTTCACGCCCGACTCGGCCGGCGCGCGGCGCCAGCCCCTGCTGGTCGCGGCGCGTGAGGGTGGCCGCTCGCTCGTGTCGACGCTGAAGCGCGTGCCGCGCTTCGGCAACGTGCTGCGCTATCTCATCGCCTTCATGCTCTACAATGACGGTCTCGCCGCCATCATCGCCTTCGGCGGCGTCTATGCCGCCGCGACCTTCGGCTGGAGCACGGTGACGCTCGGCATCTTCGGCATCATCCTGACGGTATTCGCGATCCCGGGCGCCTTCCTCGGCGGCAGGCTCGACGACTGGATCGGCAGCAAGCGCACCGTGCAGTTCGCCATCGCCGGCGTGATCGTGGCGACCCTGGGCATCGTCAGCGTCACCGCCACGCACGTCCTCTTCGTGGTGCCTGCCGATCCGATCAGCCCGACGCGCGGCCTGTTCGGCTCGCTGCAGGAGAAGGTGCTGATGGGCTTCGCGCTGCTCCTCGGCTTCTGCATGGGGCCGATGCAGGCCGCCAGCCGCACCATGGTCGGCCGCATCGCGCCGCACGGCATGACCGGCGAGTTCTACGGGCTGTTCGCCCTGTCGGGCCGCGCCACGGCCTGGATGGCGCCGTTCGCCATCGGCATCGTGACGGCGGCGACGCAGTCCACCCGCATCGGCATGGCCTGCGTCCTGTTCTTCCTGGTGGTAGGCTTCATCCTGCTCTGGAAGGTGCGCGAGGAGCGCGCGACGGTCTGAGCGAGGCTTTGCTGGGGGCGCGGCCCCAGCGAATCAGCCTCTCCGCGCCGCCTCGATCTTCGCGATGTCGACCTTCTTCATATCCATCATGGCTTCGAAGGCGCGCCGGGCCTCGTCGCCGCCGGCGGCCAACGCGTCGGTCAGCGCCCGTGGCGTGATCTGCCACGACAGGCCCCATTTGTCCTTGCACCAGCCGCAGGCGCTCTCCTGGCCGCCGTTGCCGACGATGGCGTTCCAGTAGCGGTCGGTCTCGGCTTGGTCGTCCGTCGAGATCTGGAACGAGAAGGCCTCGGTCTGCCTGAACGCCGGGCCGCCGTTCAGGCCAAGGCAGGGGATGCCGAAGACGGTGAACTGCACGGTCAGCACGTCCCCCTTCTTGCCCGACGGGTAATCGCTCGGCGCGCGATGGACAGCCGTCACCCTGGAGTCGGGGAAGGTCTTCTCGTAGAAGCGCGCCGCCTCCTCTGCATCCTTGTCGAACCAGAGGCAGATCGTGTTCTTCGCGGTTGCCATTGCCATCCCCTCAGACGTCGAGGATCGGCGAGAAGCCGCCATAGATCATGCGCTTGCCGTCGAAGGGCATCTTCTGGTCCTTCATGCGCTGGTCTTCCATCATCTTCTTCCAGCCCTCGTCGCGAACCTGCCTGGACGGCCATTCGACCCACGAATAGACGATCTTCTCGTCGGGCGTGGCTTTCACCGCGCCTTTGTAATCGGTGACCTTGCCGTCGGGCACGTCGTCGCCCCAGGTCTCGACGACACGGATCGCGCCAAACTCCTTGAATACGGTTGCCGCCTTCTTCGCCATGTCGAGATAGGCCTGCTTGTTGCCGGCCGGCACCGCGGCGATGAAGCCGTCGACATAGCCGGTCTTGGCGCCCGTCTTGCCGGCTTCGTCGAGGATCGGCATGAAGCCGGCGACGATCATGCGCTTGCCGTCGAACGGCATCTCCATCTTCTCCATGCGCGGATCGCTCATCAGCTTCTGATGCGCCGCGTCAGCCACTTCCTTGCTGGGATATTCGATCCACGAGAAGACCACGACCTCGTCGGGCGTGGCCTTCACGGCGCCCTTGAAGTCGGTGAGCTTGCCGTCCGGCACGTCGTCGCCCCAGGCCTCGACCTGGCGGGTGGCGCCGAATTCCCTGGCGATCGGCGAGAAGTCCGCGGCGGCCTTGCGATAGGCTTCCTTCTTGTCGGCGGGCACCGGCAACACGAATCCCTGCACGTAGGTCATGATGGTTCCTCCTGGCTATGCCTTGACGAAATAGGTTGGTATCAACACAATCGCCGCATGTCAAAGAATTTAACCGTTCGGTTAGATACAACGCTGCACGTCTACGATCGTTGCCTGTGCTTCGCCGCGCAGCGGACGGCGCGCGTGCTGGCGCGCCATTTCGACGATCTGCTCCGGCCGCTCGACCTCACGAACGGCCAGTTCTCGCTGCTGATGTCGCTCAACCGGCCAGAACCCGCATCGATTGGTGCGATTGCGGACTTTCTGGCGATGGACCGCACGACACTGACCGCGGCGCTGAAGCCACTGGAGCGTCGTGACCTTGTGGAGACAAGAGTCGACCCGAAGGACCGCCGCAGCCGCCGGCTCGTGCTGACGCCCGCCGGCCATCGCCTGCTCCTCGCGGCGCTGCCGATCTGGCGGCGCGCGCATGCCAAGGTCGAGAAGCTGGTCGACGATCCCGATGTCCTGCGTGCCGGCCTGCGGACGCTGGCATGACCCTCCTCGCCTGCGCTTGCGGCAAGGTCGAGTACGAAGCGACCGGGCCCGCGATCCTGTCGGTCGTCTGCTACTGCGACGATTGCCAGGAGGCCGGGCATCGCATCGAAGCGCTGCCGGGCGCGCCTCGCGCCCTCGACGCCGATGGCGGCACCGCGTGCGTTCTCTACCGCAAGGATCGCGTCCGTTGCACGCGCGGCGGCGAGCTGGTGAATCCGTTCAAGCTCACCGCGAAGACCGCAACCAATCGCCTGGTCGCGACCTGCTGCAGCTCGGGCCTGATGATGACCTTCGACGATTCGAAGCACTGGGTGCCGCTGCTTCGCAATCGCCTGCAGGGCGCGCTGCGCCCGCTCGACATGCGCATCTGCACCGGATTCGCGCCCGATCCCGGCAAGATCCCCGGCGACGTGCCGGCACACAAGAGCTTCGCCTTCGGCTTCATCTGGAAGCTCCTGGGCGCGAAGCTCGCGATGATGGTCGGCCGCTAGGCGGCGATGATGCCGATGCCGGCGGCGACAAACGGCAGGGCGATCAGCGCAAAGAGGGTCTGCGTCGCGGTGATGCTGGCCATCAGCGGCGCATCGCCTCCGAGCTGGCGGGCCATGATGTAGGCCGAGGAAGCCGTCGGCAGCGCCTGGAAGAGCAGCGCGGTGACGAGCGCGGGTCCTGTCAGACCCATCAACCATGCCACCGCGACCGTCACGACCGGCATGGCGAGGAACTTGATTGCCGAGGAGGTGGCGACCGGCGCGATCCAGCGGCGCATCGGTCCGAACTCCAGGGCCGCGCCGACGCAGAGCAGGCCGAGCGGCAGCGACGCCGCGCCGAGCGCCCGCAGTGCTGGCTCGACGCCGGCCGGGATGCCGAGGCCGAGAAGCTGGAAGGCGATGCCGGCGAAGGACCCGAGCACCAGCGGGTTGGTCACGAGCTGCAGGGCGATGCCGCGGCCGGTCAGCCGCGCGGAGCCGTGCCGCGCGAAGACCAGCACGCAGAGGATGTTCACCGTGGGCACGATCGCGGCGCTGCAGATGGCGGCGAGCGCGATGCCCTGCGCACCGAACAGACCGGCCGCCAGGGTGACGCCGACATAGTTGTTGAAGCGGATGCCACCCTGGAAGATCGAGGTGAAGGTGGGTCCGTCGACCCGCAGCACCGGTCGCAGCGCGACGAGCAGCGCGGCCACGGTCAGGATCGAGAGAATGAGCGTCGTGGCGAGTTCGCGCGCCGGCAGTGAATCGAGCCGCGCTGTGGCCAGGCTGTGGAAGAACAGGCACGGGACCAGCACGTAGTAGCTGAGCCGTTCCGCCTGCGGCCAGAACCCCTCGGCGAGGAAGCGCCAGCGCTTCAGGAGCATGCCGAGCGCGATCAGCAGGACGATGGGCAGCAGGGCAAGGATCACGTCGGTGGTCATGCCGACTGTGTACGCCGCGACCAGCTACGAGAGAAAATTCTTAATACTCAATCGACCAATGATTAATTATCATTAATAGACATGTCGCTTCGCGCCCTCCGCACGCTGCTGGCCATCGCGCGCCACGGCTCCTTCGCCGCCGCCGGCAAGGCGGTCGGGCTGACGCAATCGGCCGTGAGCTTGCAGGTGAAGGCGCTGGAGGACGAATTCGGCGCCGCCCTGTTCGACCGGTCACGTCGCCTGCCGGTGCTGACGGAGGCCGGCCGCATCGTCGTCGCGCGGTCCGCCGAGGTGCTGGCGCTCTACGACGACATCGCCGGCGCGCTGGGCGACGAGCGATCGCTCGCCGGCCGGCTCAAGGTCGGCGCTGTGCAGACCGCGCTGGCGGGCGTCCTGCCCGATGCGCTGGTCGCCCTCAACCGCGCCCATCCGCGCGCGCGCGTGTCCGTCTCGGTCGGCCTGTCCGCGGAACTGGCGGAGAAGGTTGCGGCCGGCGAACTCGACGCGGCGCTGACCACCGAGCCGGTGCGGCCCTATCCGGCGGGCCTCGCCTGGACGCCGCTCTACCAGGACCGCTTCTGGCTGTTTGCGCCGCCCGGCCAGGCACGGCGCAGCGCCCGCGACCTGCTGGCCGAGCTGCCCTTCATCCGCTTCGACAGCAAGGCATGGGCCGGCCGCGTGATCGACCGCGAGCTGCGGCGCATGCGAGTCGAGGTCCACGAGGAGATGGTGCTCGACAGCCAGGACATCATCCTGCGCATGGTCGAGAAAGGGCTCGGTGTCGCCGTGCTGGCGGTGTCGGACGAGATCTTCGCTGGCCTGTCGCTCACCTGCCTGCCGTTCGGCGAACCGCAGCTCATCCGCAACATCGTTCTGCTGGAGCGTCAGGACCGCCGCGGTGGCCGCCTCGCCCTGGCGCTGGCCGATGCGGTCAAGGGCGCAAAGCAAGAAGCCTCGCCTCGCAAGGCTAGGCGGCGACGGTCTTCCCCTTGAAGGTGCAGAGGTCGTTCACGACGCAGGCGGGACACATCGGCGTGCGCGCCTTGCAGGTGTAGCGGCCGTGCAGGATCAGCCAGTGATGGGCGTGCAGCTTGTATTCTTCGGGCACGCGCTTCAGCAGCTTCAACTCGACCTGCAGCGGGTTCTTGCCCGGCGCCAGGCCGGTGCGGTTGCCGACCCGGAAGATGTGCGTGTCGACGGCGATGGTCGCCTCGCCATAGGCCACGTTCATCACCACGTTGGCGGTCTTGCGGCCGACGCCCGGCAGCGCCTCCAGCTCCTCGTGGGTGCGCGGCACCTCGCCGCCGTGCCGCTCCAGCAGGAGGTGGCTGAGCGCGATCACGTTCTTGGCCTTGGTGCGGAACAGGCCGATCGTCTTGATGTGGTCGATCAGCTTCTGCTCGCCGATTGCGACCATTTGTGCCGGCGTCTTGACGTATTCGAACAGCGGCCCGGTCGCGCGGTTCACGCCGACATCGGTGGCCTGCGCCGAGAGCACGACGGCCACCAGCAGCTGGTAGACATTGTCGTATTCCAGTTCCGTCTCGGGCTCCGGCATCGCCTGCTTGAGGCGTGCAAAGAACTCGGGGATGACGGCGGTCTTCATCAGGGCCATATAGCTTCATACCATGACCGACGCGCCTCTCCCGGCGGTTCATTTCGCCACCTCGCTGTCGCCGCACCGCAGCCTGTCCGCGGAGGGCTTCCGCCTGGTCATGCTGGGCGCCGTCGCGGCCAACGTGGTGATCGGCCTGCCGATGTTCGTCATGGGCGCGTGGCCGGTCTTCGGCTTCATGGGCCTCGACGTTTTCCTGCTGTGGTGGCTGTTCAAGCGCAGCTATCTCGATGCGCGGCGCACCGAGACCCTGCTGCTGACCGACCGCGAACTGGTCGTGGTCCGCGTCGCGCCCGACGGCGAGCGCGAGGAGCATCGGCTCGACGCCTACTGGCTGAAGGTGGAGGCGACCGAGGAGCGCCTGGTGGTTACCTCCCGAGGTAACCGCGCCGTGATCGGCCGCTTTCTCGGCCCCGAGGAACGCCTGCGGGTCGCCGAGCAACTCAAGGCCGCCATCGCCGACATGCGCGCGCCGCGCTACGACCACGCATGGGACGAGTAGCTTAAAGGCTCTTCGAGCAAGCCCTCTCCGCCCACGCGTAGCGTGGGGGGAGAGGGAGGGGACCCGCGCAGCGGGGAGGGTGAGGTGGGTCTTCGACCTTCATTCCCGCATAACACATCCGTATCAGGCGCCACCTCACCTCCCCGTTGCTGCGCAACGGGTCCCTTCCTCTCCCCCACTTCGTGGCGGAGAGGACATGTGAGATGGCCGTGCTCAAAGCCCCAGCACGTCCTTCATGCCGTACAGGCCGGGCTTCCTGCCCTCCAGCCACTTGGCCGACGTCACCGCGCCCGCCGCATAGGTCTCGCGGCTGAACGAGCGGTGGTTGAGTTCGAGCCGTTCGCCGGCGGCCGCGAAGTAGACCGTGTGCACGCCCACTTCCTCGCCGCCGCGCAGCGTCGCGAAACCGATCTCGCCCGTGGGCCGCGCGCCGGTGTGGCCGTCGCGGCTCTTGCGCCAGACCTCCTCGAGCTGGACCTTGCGGCCCGCCGCCGCCGCGCGGCCGAGCGCCAGCGCGGTGCCGGAGGGCGCGTCGATCTTGTGGCGATGGTGCATCTCCAGCACCTCGATGTCGTAGCTGGGGTCGAGCATCGACGCGGTCTTCTCGACCAGCGCCAGCAGGATGTTGACGCCCAGCGCCATGTTGGCCGCCCACATGATCGGCACCTTCTTCGCGGCGTCCTGGATCAGCTTGGTCTGGATGGGATCGAGGCCGGTCGTGCCGATCACCATGGCGACGCCCTTGTCGCTGGCCACCTTGGCATGGGCGACCGTGGCTTCCGGCACGGTGAAGTCGATCACGCACTGGGCGGCGGCGATGGCGGCGGCGCTGTCGTCGCCGATCAGCACGCCGTTGGCTTCGAGCCCGGCAACCTCGCCGGCATCCTTGCCCAGCGCCTTGCTGCCGGGGATCTCGCTGGCGGCGGCGAGCGACACGCCATCGGTGCGTGCGATCTGTCGGACCAGCATCTGGCCCATGCGCCCGGAGGCGCCGACGACGGCGATCTTCATCTCGTTCCTCTTCTCGTTGGTTCGCCTAGACTACCGGACGGAAAGCAAGGGGAACACATGCTCTTCATGGTCGTCGAGAAGTTCAAGAACCAGGACGGCAAGGCCGTCTATCGCAAGCTCCAGAAGGGCCGCGGCCTGCCCGACGGGCTGGAGTTCGTCGCAAGCTACGTCACGGCCGATCTCGGCCGCTGCTTCCAGCTCATGCGCACCGACGACATCACGACCTTCCAGCGCTGGATCGCCGACTGGCAGGAAGTCGTCGAGTTCGAGGTCGTGCCCGTCGTCGAGGGCAGGACGACCCGCGAAGCCATCGAACCGCTGCTGTAGAAACAGATTCCGAAGAAGGAGAACAGACGATGTTGACAGGTGGCTGCCATTGCGGCGCGATTCGCTATCAGGCCGAGGGCGATGCCCTCCATCACGCGCTATGCCATTGCACGGACTGCCGGCGGCACGCCGGGGCGCCGATGGTCGGCTGGACGATGTACCCGCACGACGCGGTCAAGGTGACCAAGGGCACCCCGAAGATCTACGCCTCGTCGGAGCATGGGCGGCGGCATTTCTGCTCCGACTGCGGCACCGGGCTCTTCTACGACAATGCGAAGATGCTGCCGGGGCTCATCGACATCCAGAGCGCGACCTACGACGATCCGGATGCGGTGCCGGCGCAGGTCCACATCCAGGTCGCCGAGCGGATCGGGTGGATGAAGAACGTCCATGAAATGCCGACGTTCGACCGCTATCCGCCGCAGCCGGAATAGGGCCGGCTACTTCCACGGATCGGCGACCTTCGGCCAGAACGGCGTCTTGCGCTTGGTGTAGGGCCAGCGCGTGACGTCGGGGTCGGCGGCGCCGGGGGTGGCGACGTAGAGGATCTCCTTCGCGACGCCGACGAAGCCGTTATAGAAATGCTGCGCCGACTTCACGACGACGACGCGGTAGTCGGCGGGATCGGCGCCGACCGCGCGGAAGGCGTCGGCGTGGAAGGTCTGGTTGCGGCGGGTGCAGATCGCGATGTCGACATGCTCCGAGGACAGCAGCGCCATGTCGCCGAGCGGCGACATCACCGGCCCGTAGGGCTGATAGACGTTGCGGGCGATCTTCTTCACCGTGACGTCGAGGTCGACCGGATCGCCGCTCACCGTCCCGGACTTGCCGCCCAGCCGCATGCGGATGCGTGCGCCCTCGCCTGCCTCCTCGGCGATCTGGAAGGCCATCGGGTCCCACATCACGCCGAACAAAGCCGGGCCGATCTCGCGCTCGACCAGCGCGTTCAGCACGAAGGTCGAATCGCCCGGCGCGCCGGAGCCGGGATTGTCGGCGCGGTCGGCCAGCACCAACGGGCCCTGGTTGTGCGAGGCGGCGCGGTCCATCGCTTCCTCGACGGTCAGGTACTTGGTGGCATAGCGCTCGCGATTGTCCCACAGCTCCTTGCCCAGCTGCTCGGCCAGCGCTTCGGCCTTCTTCACGTCGCCGTCGGCCACGACCAGCGTGCGGGTGCCGACGTCTTCCACGTCGGCGAAGGAGAAGCCGTGGCTCAGCGAGACGGAGAGAATGCCGTCCTTGCCTTCGAGCGACTTCATGCGCACGACGAACTCGTTGATCGGCGGCACGGAGGTGCGGTACTGCGCGATCATGCGGCAATCGTAGCGCGCCATCACCGGCTTCACCTTGCCGTCGACCGTGTCGGCGATGATGGCGAACAGCTCGGCCGCGCGCTCCATCGTGTCGGTGTGCGGGTATTCCTTGTAGCCGACCAGCACGTCGGCGCTGTCGAGCATCAGCGCGCTCAGGTGACAGTGCAGGTCGAACTCGGCGCCGATCGCCACCTTCGGGCCGACGATGGCGCGCACCTTCGACAAAAGATCGCCTTCGCAGTCGTCATAGCCGTCGGCGACCATCGCGCCGTGCACGTTGATCAGCACGGCGTCGAGCGGCAGGGCCGCCTTCACGCCGGCGAGCACTTCGTCGCGGAAATCCTCGTAGATCTTGCGCACGGTCGTGCCCGACGGGGCGGCGAAGGTCGCGAGGCCCTCGATCACGGTCCAGCCGCGTTCCTCGGCCTTCTTGCGCCAGACATGCATCGGCGCGGTGAAGTTGGTCGGCTCGGCCTTCGTCGCGTCGCCGCGCCAGATGCCATGCTCCTGGTAGCCGCGCAGGCCGGTCGGGAACGGCACGAACTGATTGGTCTCGGTCCCGAGGGCCGCGATGAACACACGCTTGGTCAACGAATCACTCCTTGGCGCAATGGCAGCCCGCGACATGGTCGTCGACCATGCCCGAGGCTTGCATGAAGGCGTAGCAGATGGTGGAGCCCACGAACTTGAAGCCGGCCTTCTGAAGGGCCTTCGACATCGCGTCGCTCTCGGCCGACCGGGCGGGCACGTCCTTGAGGGTCTTCGGGCGGTTCTTCTTCGGTTTGCCGCCGACGAAGCCCCACAGGAATTTCGCGAAGGAGCCTTCGCGCTCCTTCAGCGCGAGAAAGGCCTGGGCGTTGCTCACGCTGGCGGCGATCTTGCCCTTGTGCCGGATGATGCCGGGATCGAGCAGCAGCTTCTCCAGCTTCGCAGGGCGATAGCGCGCGATCTTCTCGGGATCGAACCCGTCATAGACCTTGCGGTAATGCTCGCGCTTGCGCAGCACGGTGATCCAGGAAAGGCCGGCCTGGCAGCCTTCCAGGGTCAGCAGTTCGAACAGCGCCCGGTCGTCGCGCAGCGGCCGGCCCCATTCCGTGTCGTGGTATTTCTGGTAGAGCGGATCGTCGGAGACCCAGCCGCATCTTGGCTTGCCGTCCGCGCCGCTCACTCTATCGTGCTTCCAAACCATGTGAGGAAGCTACCCAATGTCCAAGGTCCCCGCCAATCTGAAGGTCTGCATTTTCGATGTATTCGGCACCGTCGTCGACTGGCGCGGCAGCCTGATCGCCGATATGCCCGCGCTCGGCGCCAAATATGGCATCGACACCGACTGGACGAGCTTTGCCGACGACTGGCGCGGCCTCTACCAGCCGCAGATGGGCCGCGTGCGCAAAGGCGAACTGCCGTGGACGCGCATCGATGACCTACACAAGGAAGCCTTCGAGATGCTGCTGAAGAAGCGCGGCCTGAAGCATCCGGGCGAGGAAGGCGCGTGGGAGTTCACCCATCTCTGGCACAAGCTGCGGCCCTGGCCCGATTCGGTCGAGGGCATCGGCATGATGAAGAAGAAGTTCGTCGTGGCCACGCTCAGCAACGGCAACGTCGCGCTGCTGATCAACATGGCCAAGAACGGCGGCATCCCCTGGGACCACTGCTTCTCGGGCGAGACCTTCCATCACTACAAGCCCGATCCCGAAGCCTATCTCGGCGTGGTCGACAGCATGTACGTGAAGCCCGAGCAGGTGATGCTGGTGGCGGCGCACAACAATGACCTGGCGGCGGCACAGAAGTGCGGCCTGTCGACCGGCTTCGTCCTGCGCCCCCATGAGCATGGCCCGAACCAGACGCGCGACCTCAAGGCCGAGGGCGAGTGGAACGCGGTGGGCACGTCGATGATCGATCTCGCGAAGAAGCTTGGTTGCTGAGGGGGATCGCATCGACGAGCCGCTCGCCTCCCTGCCTCCCGAGTACCGCGAGCGGGCCCGGTCGGCCCTGATCGCCGCGTTCGGCTCCGCGCCTCTCGCGGGCATGCAACCGATCACGACGGGAGCCTCGGCCTCGATCCATCGTATCGAGGTCGGCGGCCGACCTTGGATTCTGCGGCTCGAATCTTCGATACGGGATGAGGTGCGCGACCCGCGACGGTCCTATGCATGCATGCGCGCCGCTGCGGAGGCAGGAATCGCGCCGCCGCTGCTTTACGCCGATCCCGACGCCGGCGTGGCGATCATGGCGTTCGTCCAGGGGCGGGCGCTCGACGATTTTCCGGGCGGAGCCAAGGCGCTGGCGCATGCGCTCGGGAATCTGGCGGCCCGACTGCAAGCGACAGCGGTCTTCCCGGCCGTTGCCGACTATCCCACCATCGTTCGTGGCCTGCTCGACCGCTTGCAGGCGACCGGTCTCTATGGTGCCTTGCTCGATCCTCACCGCGATGGCTTCGAGCGGCTATGCCCGGCGTATCCGTGGGACGCATCCGGCCTCGTCTCCAGCCACAACGATGCGCACCCCGGCAACATCCTGTCCGATGGCGAGCGGCTATGGCTGATCGACTGGGAGACGGCCTATCGCAACGATCCTGCCGTCGATCTGGCGATCATGACGATGTACCGCGCGGGCACGCCCGACCTGCAGGAGGCCCTGCTGCAATCGTGGTGCGGGCGGCCCTCCGATGCGGTGTTGAGGGCCAGGGTTTTCCTGATGCGGCAATTCGTGAAGCTCTTCTATGGTTGTGCAAACGGCCTCTATCTCTGCGAGACGAATCCGGGCCTGGTCGAGACCGACATGGCGGCCCCGACCCCGGCCGAATTCAATGCAGCTATCCGCGAGGGGCGGCTGGTCCAGAACTCCCCCGAGGCTCAACGCGTCGGCGCCAGGGTCGCCCTGCGGAGCTTCCTCGACGGCGTCACATCGCCGGCCTTCGATGATGCCGCCGCGGTCCTCCACACCGGCTGAGGCTTACACCCCGATGTGTCGTCAGAGTTTCGGTCGGCGCGAACGCCACGGCGTGGCGCGTTCGTAAGCCGCGCCGGCGGCCAGGACGCTGGCCTCGTCGAACGGGCGGCCGGCCAGCTGGAAGGCGAGCGGCAGGCCGTCGGCATCGAAGCCGCAGCACACCGCGGCGGCGGGCTGGCCGGTGACGTTGAACGGCATGCTGAGCGAGGGCTTGCCGAGGAAGTGGAAGATCGGCGCCGGCTCCTCGAAGATCTCCGGCGGACCCCACTGGTTGGCGGTCATGACGAGGTCGTAGCCGCGCATCGCCTCGCGCGTGTCCTGCTGCAGCTTGCGGCGGAAGCGAAGCGCCGAGATGTATTGCTCGGCCGACAGGAAGGCGCCCAGCTGGAAGCGCCGCCGCGTCGTGTAGCCGAACTTCTCCGGCCGCTCGATCACGTCGCGGCGATGGATGGCGTGCGCCTCGGTCGTGATGATGACGCGGCCGCAGATGTGATAGTCGCGGATGTCAGGGAAAGTCACTTCCTCGACGATGGCGCCAAGGTCGCGCATCACGCGCACGGCCTCCTCCATGCCGCCCGCCATGTCTTTCGACAGCTTGCCGTCGGGGCCTTCGTACCAGCTCTTGGCCAGGGCGATGCGCATGCCCTTGATAGAGCGCTGGGCGGCGGCGCCGTAGTCGACCTTGGCTGTTTTGGCGGAAGCCTGGTCGTTGGGATCGTGGCCCGCCAGCACGTCGAGCATCAGCGCGCAGTCCTCGGTCGTCCAGGCCATCGGCCCGGCGGTGTCGAGGCTGAAGGACAGGGGGAAGACGCCGCAGCGACTCACCAGCCCATAGGTCGGCTTGATGCCGGCGATGGCGCAGTAGCCCGCCGGGTTGCGGATCGAGCCGCCGGTGTCGGAGCCCATGGCGCCCATGCACAGTGCCGCCGCGACGGCCGCGCCCGAGCCGCTCGACGAGCCGCCGGGCTGGAACTCGGTGTTCCACGGGTTGCGCACGGGCGGGAACGGCTGGTCCGGCGTCATCGCGCCGTTGGCGAACTCATGCGTGCCGAGCTTGCCCAGAATGACGGCACCGCCAGCCTTGAGGCGCCGCACGGTCTCGGCATCGATCGCCGGCACATAGTCGATCCTGAGATGGGAATGGCCGGTCGTCTTGATGCCGGCCGTTTCGTAGATGTCCTTCAGCCCGATCGGGATGCCGTGCATCGGACCGCGTCGTAGCCCGCCGCTCATTTCCATGTCGGCCTGGCGCGCGGCGTTCAGCGCGACGTCGGCCGTAACGGTGACATAGCTCGACAGCGTGCGATCGACGGCGGCGATGCGGGCCAAGAATGCTTCGGTGAGCTTCGTGGAGGTGAGGGCGCCGCGCGCCATCAGGCGGCCGGCTTCGGCTATGCTCAGGGTCGTGAGATCGGTCATGGGGCGCGCCTACTCGTCGGCCCGGAAGACCTGCGGCGGCTCGGCGGCCCAGGCCCAGCGCTGCGGGATTCGCTCCATCAAGCCAAGCAGCCCGACATAGCCCTTGTGCAGATGTCCGATGTCTTCCTCGGTCAAGGTGAGACCGGTCAGCGCGGCGCGTGCCCGAAACTCCTCGAGCGTTGGCGCCTTGATCGACGATGTCATGAGAATCCTCCGCTCGGTCGAGCATGCAATCGACATGCCGCGTGATTCGCGATGGGCGGCATCGCGTTGGCTTGGCGCTTGCATGGTGGAGGACGCGAGCGTCTCCCGGTGGGGTTGTCGACGCGATCGCCGAACTCAGGAGCGATGAATGTTCAAAGGCCTTCGTGTAGCCGTCGCCGGCTTCGGTGTTCTCGCAGCAACTGCAATGCCTGCCTTCGCGCAAGGCACTCTGCGCATCGGCATGACAGCCGCCGACATTCCCCTGACGACCGGCCAGCCCGATCAAGGGTTCGAGGGGTTCCGCTTTGCCGGCTACACGATCTATGACGCACTCGTGAACTGGGACCTGTCCAAGGCAGACACGATCGCCGATATCCGCCCGGGTCTTGCGCTGTCCTGGGCGCCCGTCGAGGGCGAACCGACCAAGTGGGTGTTCAAGCTGCGCGAGGGCGTGAAATTCCACGATGGCTCGGACTTCGACGCCGATGCCGTGATCTGGAACCTCGACAAGGTGCTGAACGACAAGTCACCGCAGTTCGACAGCAAGCAGCTCGCCCAGGTCCGCGCCCGCATCCCGACGCTGGTCGGCTACAAGAAGATCGACAAGTACACGGTCGAGCTCACCACCCGGATCGTGAACTCGCTGTTTCCCTACGACATGTCCTACGTCTTCTATTCGAGCCCGGCCAATTGGGAGAAGCAGGGCAAGGACTGGAACAAGGTCGCGCTCAATCCGTCGGGCACTGGCCCCTTCAAGGTCGATCGCGTCGTGCCGCGCGAGCGCATGGAACTCTCGCGCAACGCCGACTACTGGGACAAGGCGCGCGTGCCGAAGCTCGACAAGGTGATCCTGTTCCCGATGCCCGAGGCCGCGACCCGCACGGCGGCGTTGCTGGCGGGTCAGGTCGACTGGATCGAAGTGCCCGCGCCCGACGCCATCCCGCGCCTCAAGCAGGGCGGCATGACCATCGTCACCAACAAGTATCCGCACAACTGGGCCTACCAGCCCAGCATGGTCGAGGGCTCGCCCTGGACCGACATCCGCGTGCGCAAGGCGGCCAACCTCGCGATCGATCGCGCCGGCATCAACAAGCTGCTGGGCGGCCTGATGGTCGAATCGAAGGGCCATGTGTATCCGGGCCATCCTTGGTTCGGCTCGCCCTCCTTCGACATCAAGTACGATCCGGCGGCGGCCAAGAAGCTGCTGGCCGAAGCGGGCTACAGCGCGACCAAGAAGCCCAAGATCAAGATCGCGATCTCGACCTCGGGCTCGGGCCAGATGCTGCCGCTGCCGATGAACGAGTACGTGCAGGAGAACCTGAACGCCGTGGGTTTCGATGCGACGTTCGAGGTCATGGAATGGAATGCGCTGGTGACCTTCGCCTTCCAGCCGGTCACGGGCGACAACGCCAAGAAGGCCGGCGTGAACGGCATCAACATCAGCCGCGCCACGGTCGATCCCTACTCGGCTTTCACGCGCCTGATGAACGGCAACTTCGTGCCGCCGGTCGGCGCCAACTGGGGCGTGCTGAAGGACGAGAAGCTCGATGCCATGATCAACAAGGCGCACACCAGCTTCGACAAGGCCGAGCAGACCAAGGCGCTGTCCGAGGTCCACACCTACATCGTCGACCAGTCCTACTGGGTCTGGATCGCCCACGACCTCAATCCGCGCGCCATGAGCCCCAAGGTGAAGGGCTTCGTGCAGGCGCAGAGCTGGTTCCAGGACCTCACGCCGGTCGAAATCAAGTAGCGCAACACGCATCAAGGAGAGGCGGGCCGCAATGCTCCTCTACGCCCTACGCCGCCTGATCTACCTCGTCCCCGTCGCCTTCGGCGTGTCGCTGCTCGTCTTCGCGCTGGTGCATCTTGCGCCGGGCGATCCGATCTCGGCGATCGTGCCGCCGGACGCGCCGAAGGAAGTCGTCGACAAGCTCAAGGAATATTACGGCTTCGATCAGCCGCTGCCGGTGCAGTACCTGCGCTGGCTCGGCGTCACGCTGACCGGCGACCTCGGCACGTCGATTGGCACCGGCCGGTCGGTCGCGGCCGAGGTTGGCAGCGCCTTCGGCAACACGATCATCCTGGCGATCGCCGCCACGCTGTTCGCCTTCACGCTGGCGGTGATCCTGGGCACCGCGGCGGCCTATGCGAAGTCGCGCATCGTCGACCGGCTGGTGACGCTGATCTCGCTGATCGGCGTCAGCGTGCCCCATTTCTGGCTGGCGATCGTGCTGGTCATCATCTTCGCCGTCGAGCTGGGCGTGCTGCCGCCCATGGGCATCGGGCCGGAAAACTCCACCGGCTGGAAATTCGACCGCGCGCACCTCGCCCACATGGTGCTGCCGACCATCGCACTCTCCGTGATCCCGCTCGGCGTCGTCACCCGCACGGTGCGCTCGACCGTGAAGGAAACGCTCAGCATGGAGTTCGTGACCGCGCTGCAGGCCAAGGGCATGCGTGACAGCCGCATCCTCTTCCATGTGCTGAAGAATGCCGCACCGACCTGCCTCGCGGTCATGGGTCTGCAGGCCGGCAATCTGATCGGCGGCTCGATCCTGATCGAGACGGTGTTCGCCTGGCCGGGCACCGGCTTCCTGCTGAACAGCGCCATCTTCCGCCGCGACCTGCCGATCCTGCAGGGCACGACGCTCGTGCTCGCCGGCTTCTTCATGCTCCTCAACCTGACCGTGGACATCATCCAGACCATGGTCGATCCGCGCATCAAGCGAGGCTGATCCCATGGCCCTGCAAAGTCCCTCCCTCGACATCGGCGGCGCCGTCCTCGTGACGCCGAAACCTACGGCTGGCGGTCGCGGCTACTGGCAATCGGTCGGCCGCCGGCTGCGGCGCGACCCGGTCACCCTGGTCTGCGCGGCGATCCTGATCCTGCTGGTGCTCGCGTCGATCGCGGCGCCCTACCTCTATCTCGCCGACCCCTACAAGACGTCGATGATCCGTCGTCTTTATCCGCTCGGTTCGCCCAACCACTGGCTGGGCACCGACGAGCTGGGGCGCGACATGTTCGCCCGCCTGATCTACGGCGGGCGGCTGTCGCTGTTCATGGGCGTGACGCCCGTCGTCTGCGCCCTGCTGATTGGCGGTTCGCTGGGCATCCTCGCGGGTTTCGTCGGCGGCAAGACCAACATGGCGATCATGCGTATCATGGACGTGTTCTATGCCTTCCCGTCGGTGCTGCTGGCGATCTCGCTGTCGGGCGCACTGGGTGCCGGCACGGAGAACACGCTGCTGTCGCTCACCCTCGTGTTCATCCCGCCGATCTGCCGTGTCTCCGAGAGCGTCACCACCCAGGTGCGCGGCTTCGACTTCGTCGATGCGGCCAAGGCGAGCGGTGCCTCGGCCTTCACCATCGTGCGCGTCCATGTGCTGGGCAACGTGCTGGGGCCGATCCTGGTCTATGCGACCTCGCTGATCAGCGTGGCGATCATCCTCGCCGCGGGCCTCAGCTTCCTCGGTCTTGGCGTGAAGCCGCCGGAGCCGGAATGGGGCCTGATGCTGAACACGCTGCGGCAGGCAATCTACGTCAACCCGGTCCTCGCGGCCCTGCCGGGCGTGATGATCTTCATCACCTCGATCTGCTTCAACCTGATGAGCGATGGCCTGCGCGCGGCCATGGATGTGAAGGCCTGACATGGACACGCTGCTCCCGATCGAGGATCGCGGCGGTCCCGCCCAGCCGCTGTTGCTCGCCACCGGCCTGCGCAAGCACTTCCCCATCGCGGGGGGCCTGCTCGGGCGAACCACCAAGGTCGTGCGTGCGGTCGACGATCTCACCCTGTCGGTCGCCAAGGGCGAGACGCTGGGCGTGGTGGGGGAATCGGGCTGCGGCAAGTCGACGGTCGCGCGGCTCCTCATCCGCCTCATCAAGCCGGACAAGGGCACGATGGTGCTGGACGGCGATCCGGTCGACGAGCCGCACGGCATCACCGTGAACGAACTGCGCCGCCAGGTGCAGATGGTGTTCCAGGATTCCTACGCCTCGCTCAATCCGCGCCTCACCATCGCCGAGACGCTGGCCTTCGCACCGCGGGCGCACGGCCTGCCGGCCGCCGAGGCGCGCGAGCGCGTGCGCGACCTTTTGAGCAAGGTCGGTCTCGATCCCGCGAACTACGCCACGCGCTATCCGCACGAACTGTCGGGCGGCCAGCGCCAGAGGGTGAACATCGCCCGCGCACTCGCGCTGCGGCCGCGCCTCATCATCCTCGACGAGGCGGTG
Source organism: Rhodospirillaceae bacterium CCH5-H10 (assembly GCA_001557035.1). Taxonomy (GTDB): domain Bacteria; phylum Pseudomonadota; class Alphaproteobacteria; order Reyranellales; family Reyranellaceae; genus Reyranella. Next base: position 36,604 of record LSKJ01000205.1, read on the forward strand.
TCGGCGCTCGACAAGTCGGTCGAGGCGCAGGTGTTGAACATGCTGGTCGACCTCAAGACCGAGCTCGACCTCACCTACGTCTTCATCAGCCACGATCTCAACGTCGTGCAGTATCTCAGCGACCGCGTGCTGGTCATGTATCTCGGCAAGATCGTCGAGATCGGACCCGTGGAGGCGATCTACGGCAACCCGCAGCATCCCTATACGCGCGCGCTGCTGTCGGCGCGGCCGTCGATGGACCCGCGCAAGCGGACTCACGAGGCGCCGATTCAGGGCGATCCGCCCAATCCCATCGACCCGCCCTCGGGTTGCCGTTTCCGCACGCGCTGCCCCTTCGCCGAAGACGTCTGCGCCCGCCTCGAGCCGCCCCTGGCCGATGCCGGCGCCCAGGCCGTAGCCTGCCACATGCGTGTTGCGGGCTCGGGACATTCAAAGGCGGCAGCCGCATGAACGACCAGACCAACCTCCTCGAGGTCCGCGACCTCCACGTCACCTTCGTGACGCCCGATCGCACGGTGCACGCCGTGAACGGGGTGAGCTTCGATCTCGCGCGCGGCGAGACGCTGGGAATCCTGGGCGAGTCCGGCTCAGGAAAAAGCGTCACCTTGCGCTCGATCCTGCGACTCCATCCCGAGCATCGCACGCGCTGGTCGGGCAGCATCAAGCTCCAGGGCGACGAGGTCCTCGATATGGCGCCCAAGGCGCTATCCGACCTGCGTGGCCAGCGGGTCTCGATGATCTTCCAGGAGCCGGCGACGGCCTTCGATCCGGTCTTCACCATCGGCCAGCAGATCGCCGAGACGGTGCGTCGCCACACCGGCAAGAGCGAGGCCGAAGCCATGAAGCGGGCCAAGGACCTGCTGGAGATGGTGCGGATCCCCTCGCCGGCGCAGCGGCTGAAGGCCTATCCGCACGAAATGTCGGGCGGCATGCGCCAGCGCGCCATGATCGCGCTCGCGCTGTCGTGTAATCCGACCCTGCTGCTGGCCGACGAGCCGACCACGGCGCTCGACGCCACGGTGCAGATCCAGGTGCTGCTGCTGATCCGCGAGTTGCAGCGCGAGTTCAACCTCGGCGTCATCTTCGTCACCCACGACATCGGCGTGGCCGTCGAGGTCTCCGACCGGATCGGCGTCATGTATGCCGGCAAGCTGGTGGAGATGGCGCCGGTCGAGCGCATGGTCGATGCGCCGCAGCATCCCTACAGCCGCGGCCTGCTGGCCTCGACCGTCCATGACGGCATGCGCGGCCAGCGTCTCGAATCGATCCCGGGGGCGCCACCCGACCTCGCGGAAATCCCGGCCGGCTGCAGCTTCGCGCCGCGCTGCAAGTTCGTGCGCCCCGATTGCACGACGGCGATCCCGTCGCTGCGCGACGTCGAGGCCGCGCACGCGGTGCGGTGCGTGCTGGCGGCGTAGAGCGAGACTCCGTCGTCTCGACCGTAGCCGAGCCCCTCGAATACCTCGGGGTAAACTCAGCGAGGCGCAGCAACGGACCTTCGCTCCACGAATTGCCGGCTTTCGATTCAGAAAAGTCTCGCCGCTCCCGACCTTCGGTGCTCCGGTCGAGACGACGGTAAATGGGCTTGGAGTTAAAGCCCGGCGACGGCTTCTTTGAGGGTCGCGCCTGGTTCGCCGGCCAGGACGATGTCGAACGGGGCGTCGAAGATTGCCACGACCACCAGGCAGAAGCTGAAGGCGACGGTGAACAGGCCGACGGCCACGCGCATGGCGCGCCGGTTTTCTGCATGGACGAGCAGCAGCGCGATCTGCGTCATGGCGCCCAGGACGAGGATGGCGAACCACTTGATCGGCGCGGTGACGTCGTTGGCGAGGGTGAGCCGGTCGTCGTGCGCGCGCAGCAACTCGCGGGCGGCCGTCAGCAGGGCGGCGCGGTTCGGGCCGTCGATCCCCGGGGCCTGGGAGACCGCGGTGAGCAGCGCGACGAACGCCTTGCCCGTCTCGTTGCGCGAGCTTGCGATGCTGGTGGAATGGGGGTCTTCGGCACCGGCCGCCGCGGCATAGGCCTTGAGATGGGGAATGACGGTGCCGTCGATGCCGTTGGCGCGCGCGAGATGGGCCAGGACCAGCACGGTGTCGCTTTCGACCTGCACGGCGTGCCGGGCGTCGGTGGTCTTCCGCCAGACGTCGCTCACCAGCAACGCGGCGAACAGGCTGAACAGCAGCGCCACCGAGACAAAATAGGGCGCGACGATGCCGCGGCTCTCGCGAAGGGGGCGGGCCAGTGGACCGCGCGCTTCTACGAGGAAGAGGAGGGCCGCGACGGCAATGGGCAGGATCGCCGATAGGCCGGTTTCGAGACCCGAGGCGACGAGACTTTCCATCAACCGCCGAACATCTCCTTCACCTTGCTGAAGAAGCCTTCGGATTCGGGGCTGGTCTTGCCGGCCTTCTCGAATTCCTTGAGCAGTTCCTTCTGCTTGGAGGTGAGGTTGGTCGGCGTCTCGACGTTGATCTCGATGTACATGTCGCCGTGCTGGCTGGAGCGCATGATCGGCATGCCCTTGCCGCGCATGCGGAACTGATGCCCGTTCTGCGCCCCGGCGGGAATGTTGACGCGGGCCATCTTGCCGTCGAGCGTCGGGACTTCGATGTTCCCGCCCAAGGTGGCCTGCACCATCGAGATCGGCACGCGGCAATGCACGTCGGCGCCCTCGCGCTCGAACAGCTGGTGGCGGCGCACCGACAAAAAGACGTAGAGATCGCCGGCCGGACCGCCGCGGGCACCGGCTTCGCCTTCGCCGCTAAGCCGAATGCGCGTGCCGTCCTCGACGCCGGCCGGGATGTTGACCTTGAGGGTCTTCTCGCGACGGACGCGGCCCTGGCCCGCGCAGCTCTTGCACGGCTTGTCGATCACTTGGCCGGCGCCATGGCAGGTGTGGCAGGCGCGCTCGACGGTGAAGAAGCCCTGCTGCGCACGAACCCGGCCGCGGCCCTGGCAGGTCGGACACTGGTGCGGCTTGGAGCCGGCCTCGGCGCCGCTGCCGTGGCAGACTTCGCAGGAGACCGAACTCGGCACGCGCACCGTGGCTTCGGTGCCGCCATAGGCCTGTTCGAGCGTGATCTCGAGATTGAAGCGCAGGTCCTGGCCGCGCATGTCGGCGCGTCCGCCGCGCCCGCGCTGGCCGCCGGCGCCGAACATCTCCTCGAAGATGTCGCCGAACACCGAACCGAAATCGAAACCCTGTCCGCCCTGGAACGGACCGCCCGGACCAGCGCCGCCCTCGAAGGCGGCGGCGCCGTAGCGGTCGTAGGCGGCACGCTTCTCCGGATCCTTCAGGATGTCGTAGGCGTGGTTGATTTCCTTGAACTTCCGTTCCGCTTCCTTGTCGCCTGGATTGCGGTCGGGATGGTGCTGCATGGCGAGCTTGCGGTACGCCTTCTTGATGTCGTCGGCACTAGTCGTGCGCTCAACTCCAAGCAGCTCGTAAAAGTCTTGCGACATAACGGTTTACGCAGCCCCCACTGGCCCCTTGCAGATCGGCCTCCCGCTTACGCGAGAGGCCGTCGTCTCTAGCCGGGTGTCCCCGATCAGGATCCCGTCTTCTTGTTCTTGTCGGTGACGTCCTCGAACTCGGCGTCCACGACCTTCTCGCCCTTGGCGTCGGTCGCGCCGCCGCCCGGTGCACCGCCCGCGGCACCTGCACCGGCCTGCGCCTCGGCCTGCTGGGCCTTGTACATGGCCTCGCCGAGCTTCATCGCCGCCTGGGTCAGGTCGTTGGTCTTGCCCTTGATCGCCTCGACGTCCTCGCCCGCCAGAGCGGTCTTGAGGCCCTCGAGCGCACCTTCGATCTCGGCCTTCTCGGTGGGGTTCACCTTGTCGCCGTATTCCGCCAGGTGCTTGGTCGTGGAGTGGACCAGCGCCTCGCCCTGATTGCGGGCGTCGATCAGCTCGCGCTTCTTCTTGTCCTCCTCGGCATGCAGCTCGGCATCCTTCACCATCTTCTGGATGTCGGCCTCGCTGAGGCCACCCGAAGCCTGGATGCGGATCTGCTGCTCCTTGCCGGTGGCCTTGTCCTTGGCCGAGACCTGCACGATGCCGTTGGCGTCGATATCGAACGTGACCTCGACCTGAGGCACGCCGCGCGGCGCCGGCGGGATGCCGACCAGGTCGAACTGGCCCAGCATCTTGTTCTGGGCGGCGATCTCGCGCTCGCCCTGGAACACGCGGATGGTCACCGCCGTCTGGTTGTCGTCGGCCGTCGAGAAGGTCTGGCTCTTCTTGGTCGGGATCGTCGTGTTGCGCTCGATGAGGCGCGTGAACACGCCGCCCAGCGTCTCGATGCCGAGCGACAGCGGCGTCACGTCGAGCAGCAGGACGTCCTTGACCTCGCCCTTCAGCACGGCCGCCTGGACTGCCGCGCCGACCGCGACGACTTCGTCGGGATTGACGTTGCGGGCCGGCTCCTTGCCGAAGAACTGCTTAACGACCTCGATTACCTTCGGCATGCGCGTCATGCCGCCGACCAGGATGACCTCGTCGATCTGGCCGGCCTGCAGGCCGGAGTCCTTGAGTGCCGCCTTGCAGGGCTCGAGCGTCCGCTGCACCAGGTCGTCGACCAGGGCTTCGAGCTTGGCGCGCGAGAGCTTGATGACGAGATGCTTCGGGCCCGACGCGTCGGCCGTGATGAACGGCAGGTTGATCTCGGTCTCCTTGGAATTGGAGAGCTCGATCTTCGCCTTCTCGGCCGCTTCCTTCAGGCGCTGCAGGGCGAGCTTGTCGTTGCGCAGGTCGATGCCCTGCTCCTTTTTGAACTCGTCGGCCAGGTAGCTGATGATGCGCTGGTCGAAGTCCTCGCCGCCCAGGAAGGTGTCGCCGTTGGTCGCCTTGACCTCGAAGACGCCGTCGCCGATCTCCAGGATCGAAACGTCGAACGTGCCGCCGCCCAGGTCATAGACCGCGATCGTGCCGCTCTTGCGCTTGTCCATGCCGTAGGCGAGCGCTGCCGCGGTCGGCTCGTTGATGATGCGCAGCACTTCGAGGCCGGCGATGCGGCCGGCGTCCTTGGTGGCCTGGCGCTGGGCGTCGTTGAAGTAGGCCGGGACGGTGATGACCGCCTGGTCGACCTTCTCGCCGAGATAGGCCTCGGCGGTCTCCTTCATCTTGCCCAGGATGAATGCCGAGATCTGGCTGGGGCTGTACTGCTCGCCGTTGACCTCGACCCACGCGTCGCCGCTCGGCGCCTTGTCGATCTTGAACGGGACCAGCGACTTCTCCTTCGCGACCATCGGATCGTCGAAGCGGCGCCCGATCAGGCGCTTGACCGAATAAAGGGTCTTCAGCGGGTTGGTGACCGCCTGGCGCTTGGCCGACTGGCCCACGAGGCGTTCGCCGCCATCGGTGAAGGCAACCATCGACGGCGTCGTGCGCGCGCCCTCGGAATTCTCGATGACCTTCGTGTCGCCGCCTTCCATGACCGCGACGCAGGAATTGGTCGTACCCAAGTCGATGCCAATGACTTTCGCCATGATTTTACTCTCTTCCCTCGGCAGGCCGTTTCGGACCCAAAGGCGCCCGATCAGCCCCCGTACTATGGTTACCTGCCGGAAAAACCGGATCAGGACAGGGGCTATATAGGTCCTGTCCGGGCGCGTGCAATGGACTTAAGGACCAAAATCTCCACTGGAAAGTGCCCTTCGATGCACTACCGGCGGATTCTCCCGGAAGGGCCGGACGGACCGGCCCGACCCTAGTTCTCGTTGCTGGCCGATGGGCTGGCGGTCTGGCTGGCCGGAGGGCCGCCCTTGGACACCGCGACCATGGCGGCGCGCAGCAGGCGGCCGGCGATCAGGTATCCCGGGATCAGTTCCTGCACGACGGTGCCGGACGGCACGTCGGGGTTCTCGATCTCCATCATGGCCTGATGGAACTCGGCATTGAACGGCTTGCCCAGGCTCTCGATGCGGGTGACGCCATGGCGCTCCAGCACCGACTGCAGTTCGCGATCGGTGGCCTGGATGCCGACGATCACGTTGCGCAGGGCCGGATCCAGGGAATCGAGGTCCGCCGGCAGGGCCGACAAGGCGCGGCCGAAATTGTCGGCCACGGAAAGCACGTCGCGGGCGAATCGCTCGTTCCCGAACTTGCGCTCCTTCTCGACATCCTGCTGGGCGCGGCGGCGCACGTTCTGCGCCTCGGCCAGGGCCCGGAGCTGCTTGTCCTGAAGATCGGCCTTCTCGGCCTGGAGCTGTTCGACGAGGCGCTGCCATTCGGCGGCGCTTTCCGGCCGGGGCGGAATGTCGATGTTGTCGGGGTCGACAGGCCCATCCGCCGGCGCGCCGCCCGCGGTTGGATCGCTGGCCATGTGTTGTCCCTTTATGTGTGGGTCTCTTGAAGCGGCCTTCACTTAGGGACGACCCCGGCCCGGGTCAACTGCGGTCAAACCGCCTGCAGCGGGGCGTGGAGACGGGTGCCGTGCACGATGATCCCGCCCCGGTCGCCGATCGTCACCTGGCCGTAGCGCTGGGCGAAGATCTCCGGCAGCGGCCGCGCGCGCTCGGCCGCCAGCCACAGGCGCAGAAGATGGCGCCGGCGTTCCGGCTCGGGCCAGTCCTCGAATCCGGTGCGGTCGTGCAGCATCGTGTGGTTGTGAACGAGCTGCACGTCGCCCGGCTTGAATTCCATGAAGGTGTTGAGTGCCGGGTCGTTGGCCAGCTGGTCGAACATGTCGAGCGCCTCGACGAGTTCCGGCGTGTGGCGCGGCGCTTCGGGAAACCGCTGCGCCGAGTCGATGTACTGGCGCTGGTAGATCGCGGTCAGGTAGCCCTGGTGCCAGTTGAACACCGGAATCTCGAAGAACGGCTTCTGGCCCTCCGGCACTTCGCCGCGCCGGTCGGTGGCGATCGGCTGGAACAGCAGCTTCAGGAGATCGGGCCGGCGGCGGCGCATCTCGTTGAAGATGGTGGTCGAGCTCACCAGCGCCGACAGGCCGCCCGACTTCGCCGTCTTGAGGCAGAGCAGCCCGACGATGTCGCAGGAATCCGTGTGATAGGTCTGGCGCTCGTGCGTCTGGTAGATGCGGACGTTGGGATCGTTCACGTCGAGGCCGAGATCCTGGACGTGGCCCAGCACATGGCCCTTGCCGTTCTGCGAGCGCGCGCTGCCCATGTGGGCGCCGAGGCCGAAGAAGGCCGTCGCCGCTTCGCGCATCGACCAGCGCTCGACCGGCAGTCCGCGCAACAGCAGGAAGCCGCGCCCGTTCAGCACCTCGCCGTCGACGCGGGACCTGAGCGTCGCGCCGAGCGTCGGCAGCGGGAAATCCTGCGGCTTCAGTACCGCGATGTCGGCATCGCGCGCGACGAGCGCTTTCGTGGCGGCCTCGATCTCGGCCACTTCGGCGGCGCCGAGCGGCATGATCCAGTCGTTGCGCTTCGCGATCTCCGGTCCGTACCAGGCGGCGGCGCCGGTCTGTTCCGGCGGCAGTTCGAAGCTCATGTCGTTTCGTCCCTCGAATTCGTTGGCCGGGTCCTGGTCCCCGCTTCCGTTGCAAGGTCCTTCCACCCGTTGCGGGCGGCCGTCAAGAAGCCGGGTGGGTGTTCCCGAGTCGCTCGACGACGCCTCCCAGCAGACAGCCGATGGCACGGCCACCGGCAAAGCCAAGGCGGATGCCGATTTCCGACAAGGCGCCCATGGCGCGGCCCTGAAAGACCCTGATGGGCCTGTCGTTCCTGTCGACGAGGCCGTTGGCCAGCAGCCCGAACGACAGCGCCGCGGCCGCGATACCCGTGGCCGCATCCTCGGGGTAGCCGGATGATCTGGGAAACTGGCGCGCCTCGAAGGTCTGCGCCTGGCGATCCTGCACCGCGTAGGGATAGAGGCCGGTCGAACCGATGCGATGGCAGAGGGCCTCGACAGCCTTCATGTCGCTCTTCAGCGCGTTCAGCCGGTCGACGTCCCTGATCGGGACGATGGTCTTCACGCGCGACGTGATCGCGTTCTGGATCGGCAGGTCGAGCAGGTCGTGACGGCCGAGCCCCATCACCGTCAGAACGTCCTCGGTCTGCGCCGCCGTGAGGCCGGTCACCTTCCCCGCGGGCTGGGTGATCTCGACCGAGGGTTTGCCGGTGTCGTCGTATCGAACGAAGCCCGTGACGGGGCCGCTGCGAGTCTCGATGCGGACCGTGTCGCCCGGCAGCGCACCGTTCGAGGCCAGCAGCCACAGGGCGCCGATGGTGGCGTGGCCGCACATCTCCATCTCGTGGTTGGGCACCCAGAAACGGAAAGAGAGATCGTAGTCCGGGTTCACGGGCGGCAGCACGAACCCCGATTCGTGCCCATGCTGGCGAGCGACGGCCTGCATGTCGACCGGCGCGAGCCCCTGGCCATCGACCACGATCGGGCAGGGATTGCCGCCGCGCCCTTCGAAGGTGAACACGCTGACGAGATCGACGTGCGGCTTCATGGTCGGGAGCCTATTGCTCTCGGCTCACGCGTCCCACGGGAAGCGCGGGGCGAAGAGTTCGGTGTCGCTGGTCGACAGCCGGTAGCTCTCGGTGGCGTTGACGAGCGCGGCGCGGATGCCGGGCTCCAGGGCGCTGTGGCCGGCATCGGGCACCACGACGTAGCGCGCCTCGGGCCAGGCGCGAGCCAGCGCATCGGCGGTCACCGGCGGGCACACGATGTCGTAGCGACCCTGCACGATGGTGCCGGGCAGATGGCGGATGCGGCCGAGATCGGCCCAAGGCCAGCCTTCCGGCAGGAAGGTGCCATTGGCGAAGTAGTGAGCCTCGATGCGCGACAGCGCCAGCGCGAAGCCGCCATGGTCCGTATCGAAGGGCGCCCGCACCGTCGGATAGAGCGTCGAGCAGGCCGCCTCGTAGCGGCTCCAGGCGCGTGCCGCCGGCCGATGCAGGTCGGGATTGCGGTCGATCAGCCGCCGGTAATAGTTGCCCAGCAGGTCACTGCGTTCTTCTTCCGGCAGGTGGCCGGCGAAGTCGCGCCACGCCTCGGGAAAGATCGTGCGCATGCCGTGGAGGAACCAGTCGATCTCGGGCCGTGCGCCGAGGAAGATGCCGCGCAGGATGAACCCGGTCGCGCGATCCGGATGGGCGAGCCCGTAGGCGAGCGCGAGCGTGCTGCCCCAGGAGCCGCCGAACAGCAGCCATCCCGGGATGCCGAGATGCTTCCTGAGCTTTTCCATGTCGGCCACGAGCGCGGTCGTGGTGTTGTCGTGCAGTTCGCCGAGCGGCATCGAGCGGCCGCAGCCGCGCTGGTCGAACACCACGATGCGATAGAATTGCGGGTCGAAGAAGCGGCGATGCACGGGCGCGGAGCCGGCGCCGGGGCCCCCATGCAGGAATACGACGGGGACGCCCTCGGGATTGCCGCTCTGTTCCCAATAGATCGTGTGACGACCGTCGACCGCGAGCATGCCGCTGGCATAGGGCGAGATCTCGGGAAACAGATCGGAGCGAAGCGGGGTTTCAGAACGCGGCATTCGATTGTCCTTTGGCATCACTGCCATAGCGACGCTAGTCACGCCAGCCTTGCAATGATTGCCGCGTGCGCGCCCGAGCGTCTAAGGTCGGGACGTCCCAGGAGGATTCGTGGAATTTCGCCGCATTCTGGCACTGGTCGCGGTGCTGGCCGCAGCCGTCGCCTGCACGCCGTCCGCAGAACCGCCAGTATCGACGGCGACGGGCGCGCGCGGCGCCTTCGCCCTGCCCCGCGACATCGAGAAGCTCGTCGGTCCGGCCGACCGCGATGCCGCCCTGCAATCCTACGTCGATCGGGTCGGGCAACGGATCGTCGCGGCGGCGGGCCTCTCGGGCGGCTATCGCTTCCTGGTCCTGGATTCACCGGTCGCCAATGCCCACGCGGTGCAGTCCTATGTCTTCGTCACGCGCGGACTCCTCGCGCTCCTCGAGAACGAGGCCGAACTGGCCGCCGCGGTCGGCCACGAACTCGGTCATCTGGTCCAGCGTCATGCGGCCCAGCGCGCCCGGGTCCGCCAGGGGGTGCTCGACGCCGCCGTCCAGGCCGCTGCCACCAGCGGTTCGGTCAATGTCGGCCGTTCGGTCGCCCAGGACGGGCTGCTGGCGCTGCGGCGATATTCGCGCGAGCAGGAGCTGGAAGCCGACAGGCTTGCGCTGGGCTACATCGTAAAGGCCGGATATCCCGGCAGCGCGATGGCATCCTTGATCGACCGACTGCGGCGCCAGTCGGCGCTCGAGGCCCAGATCATGGGAGAGTCCCCGGATATCGGCGACAGGCCGAGCGCGTCGTCGACCCACCCCGCGCCGATGGAGCGCACGTCGGCCATCGAAGCGCTGCCGCTGGCGAAGGCCCCGGGTGACTCGAACCAGAAAGGCTACTTCGCCGCCATCAACGGCATGTCGGTCGACGACCCGCCGAGCGAAGGATTCATTCGCGGCCGGTCGTTCCTGCATCCCGGACTGAGGATCGCTTTCACGGCGCCGCCCGGGTTCCGCCTGTTCAACGAAACCGACGGCGTGCTCGCGGTCAATCGCGAGCGTTCGCTGATGGCCTTCTCCTGTCTGTCGACGTCGGTGACGGGGCCGCTCGACGAATGGATGCGCAACAGGCTGAAGCCCACGCCGACCGACATCCAAACCATCGAGATCAACGGCGCCGAAGCGGCGATCGGCGCCCGGCCGCGCGGCTCCGACACCGGTCTCGGCCAAGCTCGATACGTCGCGATTCGACAGGGCGGCCGCGTCTGCAACTTCGCGATGGTGAGCGAGGGCGCCGACCAGGATCGCCAGATCGCGGCGATGATCGCGGCCGCACGCACCTTCCGGACTCTGTCGGCCTCCGAGGCGGCGGCGCTGCAGCCCTACCGGCTGCGCATCGTCTCGCCGGCCGGGTCCACGCCGGCGTCGCTCGCCGCCTACATGCCCTATCCCGATCTCAAGATGGAACGCCTGCTGGTCCTCAACGCCGCGCAATCGCCGGCCGAACTCGGCAGCCGGGCGCAGATCAAGGTCATCGAGCCCTAGAGTCTTTCCGACGTGTTCTTCCCCCTTTAGAGGCAGGGCTGTCCGGGGAAAATAGCGCACGACGCCGGACACGAAAAGATTGTCATC
>LSKJ01000206.1 GCA_001557035.1 Rhodospirillaceae bacterium CCH5-H10
GACGATGAAGGAAACGCCGATGTTCGCCGACCAGGTGAAATCGGGCGCCCTTCCGCCGGTCGACAAGCGCATTCCGCAGCAGCCCTGGGTGGTCAAGGAATTCGCCGGCGGCGACGGCCCGGGCCAGCAGGGCGGCCAGATCAACACGCTCATCGCCAGTGCGCGCGATACGCGCCTCATGACGGTTTACAGCTACACGCGCCTCATCGTGTACGACGACAAGTTCAAGCTGAAGCCCGACATCCTCGAGAGCTACGAGGAGAAGGACGGCCGCGAGTTCACCTTCAGGCTGCGCGCCGGGCACAAATGGTCGGACGGCCAGCCGTTCACCACCGAGGATTTCCGCTTCTTCTGGGAAGACGTCGCCAGCAACAAGGACCTCTCGAGCGGCGGCCCGAACGTCGAACTGCTGGTCGACGGCCAGCCGCCCAAGGTCGAGATCATCGATCCGCTCACGATCAAGTACACCTGGGAAAAGCCGAATCCGTACTTCATCGAGAGCCAGGCGCGCGCCGCCCCGCTCTTCCTGTTCCGGCCCGCGCACTATCTGAAGAAGTTCCACGCCAAGTACACGCCCGAGGCCGAGATCCTGAAGTCCGCCCGGGGTGGCCAGCAGAGCTGGGTGGCGATCTTCCGCCGCAACGACGTGATGTACGCCAACGACAACATCGACCTGCCGACTCTCAATCCGTGGGTCGGCACCACACCGTCGCCAGCGCAGCGCTTCGTCTATGTGCGCAATCCCTACTATCACCGCATCGACGAGAAGGGTCAGCAGCTTCCCTATGTCGACCGCATGATCTTCACCGTGGCGGCGGCGAACCTCGTGCCGGCCAAGGCCGGGCTCGGCGAAGCCGACCTGCAGCCGCGCTACCTCAACATGCGCGACTACACCTTCCTGCAGAAGAGTGCCCAGACTTCCGGCGTGAACGTACGCCTCTGGCAGGCGGGCTCGGGCTCGCAACTCGCGCTCTATCCGAACCTGACGGCCAGCGACCCGGAATGGCGCAAGCTGATGCGCGACGTTCGGTTCCGCCGCGCATTGTCCCTGGGCGTCGACCGCGAGGAGCTGAACCAGGTCGTCTATATCGGCCTCGCGACGCCCTCCAACAATACGATCATGCCGCGCTCCGAACTGTTCAAGCAGGAGTACGCGGACAAATGGGCCCAGTACGATCCGAAGCTCGCCAACAAGCTGCTCGACGAAGTCGGCCTGACCAAGAAGGACAGCCAGGGCTTCCGCCTGCTGCCCGACGGTCGTCCGGCGACCATCATCGTCGAGCATGCCAGCGAAGAAACCGAGGACAACGACGCGCTCGCGCTGATCGCCGACAACTGGAAGAAGATCGGCATCAAGATGCTGACCAAGCCGCAGACGCGCGACAACTTCCGCCTGCGCACCTTCTCGGGCGAAGCCATCATGACGGCCTTCGCCGGCGCGGTGACGGCGGTGCCGACGCCCAACACCAGCCCCAAGGAATTCGCGCCGACCATGCTGGGCGGCCTGCAATGGTCGCGCTGGGGCATGTTCGTCGAGTCGAAGGGCAAGCAGGGCGAGAAGTGCGATCTCGCTTCGGCCTGCAAGCTGCTCGACTACGTCAAGGAATGGGAGGCCGGCGCCACTGCCGAGGACCGGCGCAAGGCCTGGGAGAAGATCCTCGCCACCAATGCCGACGAGGTCTTCTCGATCGGTACGGTCAACGGGATCCGCCAGCCGGTCGTCGTCGGCCCGAAGATCCGCAACGTCCCGAAGGAAGCCTACTACGCCTGGGATCCGGGCGGATATATCGGCCTCTACCAGCCCGACACGTTCTGGATCGCGCAGTAGAAGGAAAGGCCCCTCATCGAGGGGCCTTTTTCTTGGCGGCGATGGCGAAGCGAAGGATCCCTCCTGCCGTCACCACGTATCGATGTTCGGCCGCTTCTTGTGGCTGTGCGCCGGCCGCGGTTTGGCCTCGAGCAGGGCCGTCGCGATCCAGCGCCGCGAATCGGCGGGATCGATCACCTCGTCGACCTCGAAGTAGGTCGCGGTGCTGAGCGCCTTGCCGCGCGCATAGGCGGCCGCGACCATCTTGTCGAACAGCGCACGCCGCTCGTTGGGATCGGTCACCGCCTCAAGCTCCTTGCGGAAGCCGAGCTTCACCGCACCCTCCAGGCCCATGCCGCCAAACTCGCCGGTCGGCCAGGAGACCGTGAAGGCCGGCGCGTGGAAGGAACCGCCAGCCATCGCCTGCGCGCCCAGCCCATAGGCCTTGCGCAGCACGATGGTGCCGAACGGCACGGTGAGGTTGGCCCCGGTCACGAACAGGCGCGAGCAGTGCCGCACCAGCGCGGTCTTCTCGATCTCCGGCCCGACCATCATGCCCGGCGTGTCGCAGAGGAAGAGGATCGGCATGTCGAAAGCATCGCAGAGCTGCAGGAAGCGCGCGGCCTTGTCCGAGCCGTCGCTGTCGATGGCGCCCGCCAGATGAACCGGGTTGTTGGCCACGATGCCGAAGGGCTTGCCCTCGACCCGGCCGAAGGCCGTCACCATGCCGGGCCCGAAGGCGCGGCGCACTTCCAGCACCGAGCCTTCGTCGCATAGCGTGGAGAGGACGTCGCGCACGTCGTAGACGCGCAGCCGGTTCTCCGGAATTGCGCGCCGCAGCAGGCGCTGGTCGGCGGCCCGCCATTCCGGCAGCGCGCCCTGGAAATACGAGAGATACTTCTTGGCGACCGCGACCGCCTCGGCCTCGTCCTCGACGGCGATGTCGACCACGCCGTTGGGGACCTGCACCTCCATCGGGCCGACTTCCTCGGGCGAGAAGACGCCGAGATTGCCGCCCTCGATCATCGCCGGGCCGCCCATGCCGATCGTCGAGTTCCTCGTGGCGATGACAACGTCGCAGCAGCCCAGGATCGCGGCATTGCCCGCGAAGCAGCGACCCGAGTTGATGCCGACAAGCGGCGCCGTGCCGCTGAGGCGCCCGAAAATGTGAAAGGCCATGGTGTTGAGGCCCGCCACCGACTGCACGTCGATGTCGCCCGGCCGGCCGCCGCCGCCTTCGGTGAAGAAGACCAGCGGGATGCGCTGCTGCTCGACGATCTCGAACAGCCTGTCCTTCTTGTGATGGTTGTTCTTGCCCTGCGTACCGGCGAGCACCGTGTAGTCGTAGTGCGCGACCGCGACCCGGCTGCGCTCGGGTCCGAACAGCGAACCGTTCACCCGCCCGATGCCGGTGATCAGCCCGTCGGCTGGCGTCTTCTCGATCAGGTCCTCGACGGTGCGGCGCGTGCGCTGGCTTGCGATCGCGAAGGCGCCGTACTCGACGAAGCTGTTGGGATCGACCAGATCGTCGAGGTTCTCGCGGGCGGTGCGCTGGTTGGTTTTGCGCCGCCGCGCCACCGAGTCCGGCCGCTTGTCGTCGAGCGTCATCGCCCGGCGCTCGAAATATTCCGCAAGATCGGGCCGGATATGATCGAGATCGATCTTCTCCTCGACCGCCGCGCCCTTCACCTCGACATCGGCCTCCTCGACGAACAGCAGGGAATGGCCCTCATAGACCGTCTCGCCGGCCTCGACGGCGATGCGACGCACGTAGCCGCGCGCCGGGCTGCGGATCTCGTGCTGCATCTTCATCGCATCCATGACCAGCAGCGCCTGGCCCGCCGCCACCGCATCGCCCTCGGCGACAGACAGGCTGACGATCGTGCCCTGCATCGGCGCCGGCACCGCGACCGTTCCCTCGGGTGCATCGTTCGCGACACTGGCCGACGCCGTCTCCGCTTTCACTTTGCCGAAAGCCAGCACCGCCAGCGGATCGATATTGTCGACTCGCGCGCCGACCTGCCGCCCGCCCGCCGGCACAGGCGCCGCCCCCTCGAAGAACAGGCCGGCTTTCAGTTTGCCTGCCGTCTCGATCAGGGACGCCGCCTGCTCGTCGACGAAGCGCGTATGGACCTTGTCGCTGCGGAAATCGGGATGGGCGATCAGCGCCCGCAGGAAAGCGATGTTCGACGGCGCGCCTTCCAGACGGAACGCCGCAAGCGCGCGCTCGGCCCGCTGCAGCGCGTCGCCGAAATCGGGCGACGGCGCATGCACGATCACCTTCGCCAGCAGCGAATCAAAATTGGGATTGGTGCGATAACCCGCATAGCCATAGGTATCGACACGGATGCCCGGTCCCGAGGGCGGCTCGAACGACGTCAGTGTGCCGCCGCCGGGCTTCGCCGATCCATCGGCCGTCATGGTCTCCATGTTGATGCGGAGCTGGATGGCATGGCCGCGCGGCGACGCCTGCTGGACGCCGGTGTCGTCGAGCGAGGCCCCGCCCGCGAGCCGCAACTGCGTCTTCACCAGATCGACGCCCCACACTTCCTCGGTAACCGTATGCTCGACCTGCAGGCGCGGATTGGCTTCGATGAAGCAGAAGAAGTCCGGGGCCGCATCGTCGACCAGGAACTCGAAGGTACCGAGGCTGCGATAGTCTACCGCCTTGGCCATCGTCACCGCCGCCTCGACGATCTGCCGGCGCATCGCCTCGGCCAGGTGGGGACTGGGCGCCAGCTCGACGATCTTCTGGCTGCGGCGCTGGATCGTGCATTCGCGCTCGCCGAGCGCAACGATGCCGCCCTGCCCGTCACCGACGATCTGCACCTCGATGTGACGCGCGCGCGCGATCAGCCGCTCGGCGTAGAGCGCGCCGTTGCCGAACGCCGCCAGCGCTTCGGCGGAGGCTCGCGCAAAGGCGTCCTCGATCTCGCCCTCCTGCGTGACGATCCGCATGCCGCGGCCGCCGCCGCCCGCGATCGCCTTGATGACGATGCCGGCCTTGCGATGCTTGGCGAAGAAGGCCTTCACGCCTGCCACGTCGACCGCGCCATCGGTGCCGGACAGGACCGGCGCCTTGTTCTTGCCGGCATGTGCCCGCGCACGCGCCTTGTCGCCGAACAGGTCGAGCTGCTCCGGCGTGGGGCCGACGAAGACGATCCCCGCCTCGGCGCAGGCCTTGGCGAAGGCGGCGTTCTCCGACAGGAAGCCGTAACCCGGATGCACGGCGTCGCAGCCGGCCTCTCTGGCGGCCGAGATCACACCGGCGATATCGAGATAGGCGGCGGCGCCACGTCCCTTGAGCGGCCGCACCTCATCGACACGGCGGACATGCAGCGAAGTCGCATCATCTTCCGAGTGCACGCCCACCGTGGCGATGCCGAGTTCGGCGGCGGCCTGGGCGATGCGGATGGCGATCTCGCCGCGATTGGCGATCAGGAGTTTCTTGAGCATGTCGGCGTGGGGTAGAACCCCCTCCATGTCTAAAAGGCTGCTCATTGTGGCGCACGCCCCGTCGGAGAACACCCTCTCCCTGAGGGACGCCGTTGAACGCGGTGCGCGCAGCGAAACGGACATAGACGTCCGCGTGATCGCCCCGCTGCAGGCCGGGCCGGACGATGTGCTGGCCGCCCAGGCGGTGATCCTCGGCACCACGGAGAACCTGGGCTACATGAGCGGCGCCCTGAAGGACTTCTTCGACCGCAGCTACAATGCCTGCCTGGAGAAGACGCAAGGCCTGCCCTGTGCCCTCTACATCCGGGCCGGCAGCGATGGCACCGGCACGCGCCGCGGCGTCGAGACGATCCTGACCGGCCTGCGCTGGCGGGCCGTCCAGGAGCCCCTTCTGTGCAAGGGCCCCTGGCAACCAGTCTTCGTCGAGCAATGCGAGGAGCTGGGCGCGGCCATGGCGGCCGGCCTCGCTGCCGGGATCTTCTGAACTACCGGCCCCGAATCACTGTGCCGTGTAGCCGCCGTCGACGACCAGACCCGAGCCGGTCATGAAGCCGGCGTCGTCGGAGGCCAGGAACACGATGCCCTTGGCGATGTCCTCAGCGACACCCAACCGGCCGATCGGGTGCATGGCCAGCGACGTCTTGCGGGTCGCCTCGGTGTCGTTGCTGCCGAGCGCGCGGGCCCTCATCGTAAAGGTCTGCTGCCCCATGTCGGTATCGATGACGCCGGGATGGATCGAGTTCACCCGGATGCGGTAGCCCTTGCGGCCGAACTCCAGCGCCGTCGATTTGGTGAACAGCGTGACGCCGCCCTTGGTCAGCGAATAGAGCGGATCGAGCTGCGAGCCGACGAGGCCTGCCACGGAAGCGAGATTGATGATCGCCGAACCGTGCGCGCTCTTCGCGCCACTGGTCTTGAGATGCGGCAGCGCGATGCGCGTGCCCAGCACGACGCCCGTCAGGTTCACGGCGACGAGCTTGTGCCACTCGTCCATCGAGGCGTCCTCGACGCCCTTGCCGACGAAGATGCCGGCATTGTTCACCAGGATGTCGAGGCCGCCGAACTTTTTCGCCGTCGCATCGATGGCGGCGGACCAGCTCGCCTCCTGCGTCACGTCGAGCGGCACGAACATCGCCTGTCCGCCCGCCGCCTCGATCTCCTTCACCGTCTGCCGGCCGCGTTCCTCGAGGACATCGCCGATCGCCACCTTGGCGCCGACGCTCGCCATCAGTTTCGCGGCCTCGCCGCCGATGCCGCGTGCGGCGCCCGAGAGAAATGCCACTTTGCCGTCAAGCCTGTTCATTCGTTTCCTCCTCGAGGGTCGCGTGTTGCGCCCGTGCTGTTTGCGGCTATGCTGCCTCCCAGAACAAGGAAAGAAAATAGGGAGGGCCGCCAGGCATGCGCCAAGGACGGCTTGTCGCGACGGGTGCGATGCTGGCCTTTTGCCTGTTCGCACTCTGGCAATCATTGTTGCTGTCGCTGACCGACCGCCTGGGCCCCGGCCCGGGCTTCTTTCCGTTCTGGCTGGCGCTGATCGGGATCGTCCTGTCCCTCGCCCTGTTCGTGTCGATCTGGCGCGAGCCCCGCCCGGCCGCCGACGCCTCGACCGAGGAGGTCCGCATCCTGCCGCATGGCTGGGGCGCAATGCGCTGCTTCGCCATCATCGGCCTGCTGGCAGCGGTGACCATCGCCATGGAATTCGTGGGCTTCCGTCTCGCCATGCTGGCCTTCAACGCGGCGCTGGTGATCGCGCTGGGCGAGCGCCGCTGGTGGCTCATCGCGGTCTTCGCCCTGCTCGGCAGTTTCGGCGTCCACTACGTCTTCACAACGTGGCTGGACGTCCTCCTGCCGACCGGCCAGCTCGGGATATAGACGCATGGAAGCCCTCGGCCATCTGCTCCAGGGCTTCGCGGCGGCGCTGACGCCCGCTTATCTCCTCTACGCCTTCGCGGGCTGCATGCTGGGAACGTTGATCGGCGTGCTGCCCGGCCTGGGTCCGGCGGCGGGAACGGCGATCCTGATCCCGCTCACCTTCAGCCTCGACGCCACCGGCGCCATCATCATGCTGTGCGCCATCTACTACGGCGCCATGTATGGCGGCACCATCACCTCGGTGCTGATCAACGTGCCGGGCGAAGCCGCCTCGGTGGTGACCTGCATCGACGGGCACCAGATGGCGAAGCAGGGACGCGCGGGCTCGGCGCTCGGCATCGCCGCCATCGGCTCCTTCGTCGGCGGCACGCTGGCCACCGTGGCGCTGGTCGCGGTCGCCATGCCGCTGGCCTCGCTGGCCCTGAAGTTCGGGCCGGCGGAGTTCTTCGCCCTGATGGTCGCTGGCCTCTGCCTCGTCGTAGGCCTCGCCGGCAACAACATGCTGGCGGCTCTGCTCATGACCGTGATCGGTCTGCTGTTCGCCATGATCGGCGTCGATCCGGTGCGCGGCGCCCCGCGCTTCACTTTCGGCGTCGAGGAACTCTACGACGGGATCGGCTTCGTACCTGTGGTCATGGGCCTGTTCGGCGTCGCCGAACTGCTGCTGGCCGCCGAGAAACGCCAGACCCACATGGTCGAGGCCGAGCTCAAGAGCTGGATGCCGACGAGGGCCGAGTGCCGGCAGTCCGTGGGCGCCATCGGCCGCGGCACGGTCGTGGGTTTCGTGCTCGGGCTCATTCCCGGCGTCGGCGCGATCGTGCCGACTTTCATGGCCTACGTGCTGGAAAAGCGCGTCTCCAAGACTCCCGAGCGCTTCGGCAAGGGTGCGATCGAGGGCGTGGCCTCGGCCGAGACGGCCAACAACGCCTATGCCAACGCCTCGATGGTGCCGCTGCTGGCGCTCGGCATTCCCAGCTCGCCGACCATCGCCGTGCTGATGGGCGCCTTCATCGTGAACGGCATCACGCCGGGGCCCTTCCTGTTCAAGGAGCAGCCGGCGCTGGTGTGGACGGTGATCGCCAGCTTCTTCGTCGGCAACGCGCTGCTGCTGATCCTCAACCTCCCGCTGGTCGGCCTGTGGGCCAAGCTGCTGAAGATTCCGTTCAGCTACATGTGCGCGGGCGTGCTGATCTTCTGCGTGATCGGCGCCTACGGCCTGAAGCAGAGCCTGTTCGACGTCTGGGTCATGCTGGGCTTCGGCATCCTGGGCTACCTGCTGCGCAAGCTCGACTTCCCGATCGCGCCGGCGATCCTGGCCCTGATCCTGGGCCCGATGATGGAAAGATCGCTGCGAACGACGCTCGAGATCTCGGGCGGGAGCTTCGCCATCTTCCTCGACCGTCCGGTCGCGCTCGGCCTGCTCGCCGTGCCGGTGATCGTGATCGCCTTCCTGCTGTTCAAGCCGCGCTCGCTGGCGCCACTCAGGGAGAGCGACATCGAGTAACGCGTACCCGTCGTCAACAAAGGGAGGATAAAATGATCATACGTCGCCGCACCCTGCTCGCCGCCACGGCCGCCGCGGCCGTCGCCAGCCCCGCCCTCGCGCAGAACTATCCGCGCCGCGCGGTTCAGTTGGTCGTCGCCTTTCCCCCGGGCGGCAGCACCGATGTCGGCGCCCGCATCCTCGCGGCCGCCGCCGAAAAGGACCTCGGCCAGACGATCACCGTCGTCAACAAGGCCGGCGCCGGCGGCCAGATCGGCTTCACGGAAGTCGCCCGCGCCCGTCCCGACGGCTACACGCTGGGCTTCCTCAACCTGCCGGCGGTCAACACCATCATCCTCGATCCCGAGCGCAAGGCCGCGTTCAACGTCGACAGCTTCATTCCGGTCATCAACCAGGTGCTCGATCCCGGCCTGATCTGGGTGAAGGGCGACAGCCCCTACAAGACGCTGGCCGACCTGACGGAGGCGGCGCGCAAGGCACCCGGCAAGATCAGCGCCTGCACCACCGGCATCCTGAGCGACGACCATCTTGCCATCCTGATGGTCCAGGAGGCCGCCAAGTGCGAGTTCCGCATCGTCCATTTCGATGGCGGCGCACAGCAGATCACCGGCGTGCTCGGCGGCCATGTCGACTGCGCCTTCGACAATGTGGGCGGCGTCTTCAAGCGCGTGCAGTCGGGCGAGGTGCGCGGCCTCGCCGTCACCGACGTCGAGCGCTCCAAGTTCCTGCCGAACGTGCCCTGTACCAAGGAGCTGGGCATGCCCACGGTGATCTCCTCCTCGACACGCGGCGTGGGTGCGCCCAAGGGCACGCCGGCCGACGTCGTGAAGGTGATCGAGACCGCCTTCCTGAAGGCGATCAAGTCACCGGAGATGCTGCAGAAGATGGACGCAGTCGGCCTCGCGCTGAAGCCGATGGTCGGCGCGGAGTACGCGAAGTACTACGCCGACACGCAGGCGCAGGCGAAGAAATATACAGAATGGGCGCTTAAGCAGCGCTAGGGCTTTCGAAGAAAGCCCTGGTGGGCGGCAGCGCCTTCTGAGGCGCGAAAGCCCACACCGAGCAGAATAGATAAGGATCAGGATTCTTATCTATTCTGCACCACCAAGCCAACGCGCTAGGAGCGCGTCAGCTTGTTGAACGGCACGTCCTTGTCGACACGAATGTCGGCCGGAAGTCCCAGCACGCGCTCCGCCACGATGTTGCGCAGGATCTCGTCGGTGCCGCCGGCGATGCGGAAACCCGCGCCGCCGATCCATTGCGCCTGGAAGCCGGCCGCGAAGGGCACGTCCTCCTTCATGATGCCGGCATGGCCCATCAGCTCCATGGCGAAGGCGCCCATGTCCTGCATCTTGGGGGCCGCCACGATCTTGATGATCGAGGATTCCGGGCCCGGCGTCTGGCCCTTCGAGAGCGCCGTCAGCGTGCGGTATCGCGTGAGCTTCAGCCCCTGCTGCTGGACGTACCAGTCGGCGATCTTCGAGCGGACCTGCTGGTTGCGGATCGCCGCGCCGTCTTCCAGCTCGGTCTCGCGCGCAAGTTCCATCAGCTCGTCGATGTCGAGGCCGCCCGAGGGCAGGCCGACGGCGAGGCGCTCGTTCATCAGCGTGGTCAGCGCGGCCTTCCAGCCCTCGCCCACCTTGCCCAGCCGCTGGCTGTCGGGGATGCGCACGTTGGTGAAGAACACCTCGTTGAAGTTCGCGCCGCCCGACATCTGCTTGATCGGACGGACCTCGACGCCGGGGCTCTTCATGTCGAGGAAGAACATGGTGAGGCCCGCGTGCTTCGGCACATTCGGATCGGTGCGCGTGATCACGATGCCGAAGTCGCAATAGTGCGCGCCGGACGTCCAGACCTTCTGGCCGTTGATGATCCAGTCGTCGCCGTCGCGCTCGGCCTTGGTGCGGATGCCCGCCACGTCGGAACCGGCGGCCGGCTCGGAGAAGAGCTGGCACCAGACTTCCTTTCCGTGCAGCGCCGGCTTCACGTAGCGCTGCAATTGCTCGGGCTTGGCATAGGCCATCATGGTCGGGATGCACATGCCCAGCCCGATGTCGAAGAAGCCCAGCGGCACCAGGTAGTTCGACTCTTCCTGCTGGTAGATCACCTGCAGGATCGGCGAGGCGCCGCGGCCGCCGAATTCCTTGGGCCAGGTCAGGCGGGCGTAGCCGGCCGTGGCCTTCTTGTCCTGCCATTCCTTGGCCTTCTGCAACAACTCGGGATCGTCGTTACGGGCGCGGAAGCTCTGCTTGTCGTCGCTCTTGCGCGTGGCGTTGGCGTCGAGCCAGGTGCGCACTTCCTTGCGGAAGGCGGCTTCTTCGGGGGTATCGTTGAAATCCATCGTTCCCTCCTAGGCCGCGTTCTTCTGTTCGAGACGGGTCACCAGCTTGTCCTTCCAGGCCATCGGGCCGCCGAGCGACAGCGCCATCAGGCGCGAGCGCCGGTAATGGAACTGCGTGTCGGCCTCCCAGGTGAAGCCGATGCCGCCGTGGGTCTGGATGTTCTCCTTGGCGGCGAAATCGTAGGCGTCGGTCGCCGCGATGCGCGCCGCCGCGGCGGCCAGCGGCAGGTCGGCGCCGCCCTCGGTCAGCATCATCGCGCCGTAGTAGGCGTTGGAGCGCGCCAGCTCGAGCTTTACGTAGCAGTCGGCCAGCTTGTGCTTGATCGCCTGGTAGGAGCCGATGGCGCGACCGAAGGCGTTGCGCTGCAGCGCATAGTCGCGCGCCATCCACATCGCCGATTCGGCGCCGCCCACCTGGGCGAAGGCGAAGTAGACCGCCGCGGCATCGTAGAGCCGTTCCAGCAGGCTCCAGCCCTCACCCTCGGCGCCCAGCAACTCGGCCGAGGCATCGGTGAAGGTGAGTTCGGCGTGCTTGCGCGCCGGATCGATCGTCTCGATGCGCTTCTTCGCGACGGCCTTCTGCGTGAGATCCACGATGACCAGCGACACCGCACGATCGCCCGAGCCGCCCGTGTTGGCGAGCGCGATCGCAAAGGTCGCGGCCTCGCCGTCTGTCACCGGCAGCTTCTTGCCGTTGAGACGACCGCCGCCGAACATCGTGCGGATGTTGCGCGGCTTCGGCGGCTGCGCGCCTTCGGCGATGGCCAAAGTGCCGATCGCCTTGCCCGATGCGAGGTCGGGCAGCCATTTCTTCTTCTGCGCGTCCAAGCCCGCGAGCTTCAGCGCTTCGGTGGCCAGCACGACCGAGGTGTCGAACGGCACCGGCGCGGCGGCGCGGCCGATCTCCTCGGCCACGACGCAGACCTCGAGCGGCGACAGGCCCATGCCGCCATAGCTCTCGGGGATGCCCAGGGCCGGCACGCCGAGATCGACGAGGCCTTTCCAGACATCTTCCGCATGGGTTTCGTTGCCGTCGAGCACGCGCCGCACCACTTTGGTGGGGCACTTGTCGGCGAGGAATTTGCGAACCTGCTCCTTGAGCAGCTTCTGGTCGTCGGAGAAATCGAAGTTCATGATGCCCGACCCTAGCAAGCCTGCTCCCCTCGGGGAACGGCTCTGGGTTCCGACAGGCGGGTTGTGAAGTGCATTATGGTGAACGTCATGGACACTGACCCAATCAAGGACTGGCACGCGCACGTCTATTTCGACGCCGCCTCGCGAGATGCGGCGTGGGCGTTGCGCGAGCGTATCGAGAAGACCTTCCCCATCGAGATGGGCCGCTTCCACGAGAAGCCGGTCGGACCGCATCCGCGCTTCAGCTACCAGGTCGCCCTGAAGAACGAACAGTTCCTCCCGGTCATGTCATGGCTGACCCTGAACCGCGGCGAACTTACGGTGTTCATTCATCCCAACACCGGGCACGATCTGGAAGATCATCGCGACCGCGCGATCTGGATGGGCCAGCAGGTGCCGCTGGTCCTCGACATTTTCACGAAGAAGGATTGACCCCATGGACTCCCTGCTCCCGCTCGCCCAGCGCGTCGGCGAAAAACTGAAGGCCCGCAAGGAAACCGTCGGCATCTCCGAATCGTCGGCTGGAGGGCTCGTCTCCGCCGCGCTGCTCGCCGTGCCCGGTGCCTCGGCCTATTTCATGGGCGGCGCCGTGGTCTATACGCGACCGGCCGGCGATGCCTTCCTCGCCGTGCCGCGCGAGAAGCGCGCCGGCGTGCGCTCTTCCTCCGAGCCGTGGGCCTTGCTGGCCGCCGAGCATGTGCGCGGGCGCCTCAAGACGACATGGGGCCTCGCCGAGACCGGCGCATCCGGCCCGACCGGCAATTCCTACGGCGATCCGGCCGGCCATACCTGCGTCGCCGTCGTCGGCCCCAACGGCAGCATCGCGCGCACCCTGCGCACCGGCTCCGACGACCGCGTCGCCAACATGCGCGCCTTCGCCGCCGAAGCGCTCAAACTGTTGGACGAGCAGCTTTCCTGAGATCAGCCGATCGGGCGCTTGAGCGCGGCGATCGCAAGCAACACCCAGCCCGCGATGAAGGCGAGACCGC
>LSKJ01000207.1 GCA_001557035.1 Rhodospirillaceae bacterium CCH5-H10
CGGGTGACGCGCGGGCCCTCCGACCGCAGCCTAAAGGGCTGAGTGACCGTCGAGTGTGTGGAATCCAAATGAGATTGGTCGGTCATCGCTAGGGTCTTCCATCCGCGCGGACGATCCGGACGATCTGCTGGCTATCGCCGCCCAGCCGCAACTCGGCTGCGGCAAACAGGCGGTCGACGATCAGGACGTTGCCGTATGCACGAGAGTTGACGAGCTCAGGCTTGCCGTCCGCGCCGACGACGAAGAGAGGTGGCATCT
>LSKJ01000021.1 GCA_001557035.1 Rhodospirillaceae bacterium CCH5-H10
GGGTGGGGGCGGACTTCGACGGAGTGATCGTGTTCGACGAGAGCCACGCCATGGCGAATGCGGCCGGCGGCAAAGGCGAGCGCGGCGACCAGGCGCCGTCGCAGCAAGGCCGTGCCGGCCTACGTTTGCAGCATGCGCTGCCCAACGCCCGGGTCGTATATGTCTCGGCCACCGGGGCCACCACTGTGCACAATCTCGCCTACGCGCAGCGGCTCGGACTGTGGGGCAGCGAGGACTTTCCGTTCGCCACGCGCGCCGAGTTCGTGCAGGCGATTGAGGCCGGTGGCGTAGCGGCAATGGAGGTTCTTGCTCGGGACCTCAAGGCGCTTGGCCTCTACGCGGCACGATCCCTGTCCTACGAGGGAGTAAAGTACGAGTTGGTCGAGCATGTGCTGTCGCGCGAGCAGATCCGCATCTACGACGCCTATGCCGGCGCCTTCCAGGTCATCCACAACAACCTCGACGCCGCCCTGCAGGCCGCCAACGTCACCGGCGAGCGCGGCACGCTCAATGCCCAGGCTAAGTCCGCGGCACGCTCGGCTTTCGAATCCGCCAAGCAGCGCTTCTTCTCGCACCTGATCACCTCGATGAAGACGCCGACACTGATCCGCGCGATCGAGCGTGATCTCGAGGCCGGACATGCCGCCGTCATTCAGATCGTCTCCACTGGCGAAGCGCTCATGGAGCGTCGGCTTTCCGA
Source organism: Rhodospirillaceae bacterium CCH5-H10 (assembly GCA_001557035.1). GTDB lineage: Bacteria > Pseudomonadota > Alphaproteobacteria > Reyranellales > Reyranellaceae > Reyranella. The sequence goes on from LSKJ01000021.1 coordinate 701, forward strand.
AATTCCAACCGAGGAGTGGGGCGACGTGCAAGTCGACATCACGCCGCGCGAGTACGTGCTCGACTATCTGACGCACAGCTTTCCGACCCAACTGTTCGAGCCCTTCACGGACGGCGACGGAAATCTCTCTTCACGGCCGGTCTATCGTAACGGCCAGCCCGTGCAGTGCCGCGACGCCGTCGACCGGCGTAACCGCCTGATCGAGCGGCTGGCCTCGCTCGCTCCCGTACAGGGTGCGCTCGACCAGATCGTGCAGCGCTTCGGTACTGACCTGGTCGCCGAGGTGACCGGCCGATCGCGGCGGATCGTTCGGAAGGGCGACCGGCTCTGCGTCGAGAACCGGGCGGGTTCTGCCAATCTCGCTGAGGCGCAGGCCTTCATGGACGACGAGAAGCGCATCTTAGTGTTCAGCGATGCCGGCGGTACCGGCCGTTCCTACCATGCCGACCTTTCAGCCCGGAACCAGCGGCTGCGGGTCCACTACCTGCTGGAGTCAGGCTGGAAGGCGGATACAGCCATCCAGGGCTTGGGGCGCAGCAACCGGACCAATCAGGCACAGCCGCCCCTGTTCCGGCCGATCGCCACCAACGTGAAGGCCGAGAAGCGCTTCCTGTCGACCA
>LSKJ01000208.1 GCA_001557035.1 Rhodospirillaceae bacterium CCH5-H10
GGCGGGCAGCGTTTCGATGTCGAGTTCGACCGCCTCCGCCGCATCCTTGGCCTGCACGGCCGTCTCGGCCACGACGCAGGCCACCGCCTCGCCGACATAGCGCACCTTGCCTACGGCGAGCGACGGCCGCGGCGGAGTCTTCATCGGCGAGCCGTCGCGCTGCGGGAGGTTCATCGGGCAGCGCAGCGGGCCGAATCCAGCCGCGTCGAGGTCGGCCGCGGTGAGGATGGCGAGCACGCCGGGCATGGCGGATGCGGCCTCGATGTCGATGCCTCGGAGCACGCCGTGCGCGACCGGGCTGCGCACCATCACGGCATGGGCCTGACCCGCGAGATTGACGTCGTCCGAATAGCGGCCCTTGCCGCGCAGGAGGGTGGGATCTTCCTTGCGAGGCACCGGCTGGCCGACACCGAACTTCATCAACGAAAGGCTGACATCGTCGAACACGTCCATGCGCGGTACTCTCAGTCTCAAAAAAATGTCATCCTGAGCCGCAGGCGAAGGATCCTTCGCTGCGCTCAGGATGACAAAGAAGCGGTTGCTACTTCAGCGGCGAGTAGTTGGTCGGCAGCAGCAGCGTGGAGTGCATCTCCTGCAGCTTGGCCGGACCCTTGGCGAGATAGGCCTGCCACGCCGGATCCTTCATGGCCGCGGCGCGGGCCTCGAAGCGCTCCTGCAGGTTCTTGTAGCGCCAGAGGTGGATCCACTCATTGGGCTGCGGGAATTCGCCGGTCCACGCGCCCCAGATCGGCGAGTACTTCTCGCGCGCCGCCTGGACTTCCTTGAAGTCCTTGCCGTACTGCACTGCGCCGCCCAGGCCGCAGCGGTAGATCCGCAGCTCGTAGACGTTGCCGGTCGTGCCGTCGTCCGGCTTGATGTCGACGACGGGGTTCATCAGGCGCAGGTCCTGACGCACGACGCAGGTCTTCACGATCGGGATGTACTTCTCGGTCCAGTCCTTGTTCTTCTGCAGCTCGGTGCGCAGGCGCGTGCGCTCCTCGTAGCTGTCGTACTTCCACAGATGCCAGATCTGGTTCAGGGCGCCGAACTCCGACGTCCAGTAGCCGTGGTTGACGCCATAGTTGTTGCCGCGCGCCGGGCGGCCGATCGTCTCGGCGGCCTTGAGGTATTCCGGCATCTTGCCGGGCGCGAGCGTGTAGGTGCGAAACTCGTAGACCATGGGATTGTCTCTTCCTCTCAGGGATGCGGGTTCTTCGGCGGATGCGCCTTCACCGCCTCCTCGTTGATGTCGGCGCCCCAGCCGGGCCGGGTGGGCACGATCAGTTCGCCATTCTGGATCACCGGCGGGTGAGTCACCAGATCGTCCTTCCAGGGCACGTCGTCGATATCGATTTCCATGATGCGGAAGTTGGGCATGGCGGCACAGAGATGGGCGCTCATCAGGGTCGACATGTGGCCGTAGAAATTGTGCGGCGCGCAGTTGATCTCGTAGGCCTCGGCCATCGAGGCGATCTTCAGCGATTCCGCGAGCCCGTTCCACGGCACGTCGATGATCGACACGTCGATCGAGCGGTTCTCGAAGAAGGGCCGGAACTGCCGGCGGCCGAACAGCGATTCGCAGGAGGCGATCGGCATGGACGCACGGTCGCGGATCAGGCGCAGACCCTCGGGATCGTAGGAATCGATCTCCATCCAGAAAAGATTGTAGGGCTCGCAGGCGCGCGCGACCTTGATGTAGCCCTCGGTCTTGAAGTTGAAATTGGTGTCGAGAAGGATGCCCATCTCGTGGCCGGCGCCCTGGCGGAAGGCGGACAGCCCGTCGGAGATCGCCCCCAGCACGGCGCCGTCGGCATTCAGTTCCGGCCCGCCGGGACTGCGGCCGAAGCCCGGCTGGTACATGTTCGGCGGATCGAGATCGAAACGGAAGATGTTGGTCTTGAGCGCCTTGAAGCCGCGCTCCTTCACGTGCCTGCCGAGCTTCACCAGGTCGTCGAGCGAGCGCACCGGCTCGACGCCCATCACCTCGGCGTTGCGGAACCGGTAGCTGCCGCAATGCGACCAGTAGAGCGGCAGCCGGTCGCGCACCGGCCCGCCGAACATCTCGCAGACGGGGATGCCCAGCGCCTTGGCCTTGACGTCGATCAGCGCGTTCTCGATGGCGGCCATCGCCTGCTGGTTCATGCCGCCCGGCGCCTGGCGCGTGATGGCGTAGATCGTCGACATGATGCGCTCGATGGGACGCGGATCCTGGCCGATCAGCCCCTGCGCCATGCGGCGGATCACGGCGGTGAGGCCGGCGCTGCCATAACCTTCGTTGTATTCCGACCATCCGACCAGCCCGTCGTCGGTCGTGACCTTGAGGAACGAGAAGTCGCGCCAGCCGGCGTCGCAATGGAGATCTTCGATCTTGGCAATTTTCATGATGTTTCCTCCCGCGTAGCCGGAGCATAGACCAAGCGGCAGCTACGGCGGGATGAAACAATACTTCTCGTCAGGGCCGGTCTTCAGACGGTCCGAACGGTGCCGCCATCGATGACGAACTCGGCGCCGTGGATCGCGGCGGCGCGATCGGAGGCGAGGTAGGCGATGAGGTCGGCGACCTCATACGGCTCTGCCGCACGGCCGATCGGAATGCCGCCCAGGCTGTCGAGGACGACTTGCCGAGCCTCTTCGATCGTTCCGCCAGTGGCCGCCTGCAGACGCTTCAACAGGTCGACGGACGACTCGGTCATGATCCAGCCCGGTGACACGACATTGACCCGCACGCCTTTCGGCCCGAGCTCCTTGGAGATGGCTTTGCTGTAGGTTCTGAGCGCGGCCTTGGCGCTGGCATAGGCGGTCGTCGCCTCGGGAAGAGGCAGGACCGACTGGATCGAGGTGACGTGCACCACAGTGCCGGCGCCCCGTTCGACCATCTGCGGGACGAGAAGCCGATCGAGGCGGACCGTGGCGAGAAGGTTCAGGTTCAGCTCGGCGAGCCAATGATCGTCCGTCAGGGCAGTGAAGCCGCCGCCTGGCGAGGAAGAACCGCCAATCACATGGGCCAGGATGTCGACGCCACCCATATGCTGAAGCGCTGCCTCGGCCAGGATTTCCCCACCCTCGGGCGTCGTCAGGTCCGCTTGCACGAGCTCGACGCGGTCGATGGGCTCAACCTTTCCGCGGGCAGCGGTGATCACCCGGGCGCCACCGGCCACGAAGCGATCGACGGTGGCACGGCCCAGACCCTTGGTGCCGCCGCTGACGAGCACGCGCTTCCCTGCGAACTCGGTCGGGTCAGGCTTGATGGTCATACCGTGATCTCCAGGGCTTTGATCGCGTCGTGTTCGAGCGTGAAGCGGTAGGTGAAGCGGATCGGGCTGCCCTTGAAGTCGCCATGGGCACGGCCTTCGACCACGACCTGACCGTTCTCATGGCGAACGGCATCCGGCGTGAAGATCGCCTTGACCGCAACCACCTCGTCTTCGAACAGGTGTCGCAGCTCGGCGTGGCCCTCGTGACGTTTTCCGTTGTCCAGGATGACCGCATCGCCAGCGAAGGGCTTCAGCATGCCGTCGACATCGAGTCGTGCGTTGGCCTCGACATAGTCGGCTATGGGTCTGGGTAGTTCGATCGACATCGCTCGTCTCCCTGAAGTGACGAGATTGATTTACAGACGGCGATCCCTCACGATAATCGGGGCAAAGCGACATGTGGTGTTGCGAAAATCGGGACAATGGCGAAGCAGGGTCTGATCGAATTCGATGCCGTTCTCGCCATCGCCCGGCGCGGATCGTTCCGGGCAGCGGCGCAGGAACTTGGCCTGTCGACCACCGCACTGAGCAACGTCATCGGCAAGCTGGAGCGCCAACTCGGCGTCCGACTGTTCAATCGCACCACCCGCAGCGTTTCCCTGACCGATGCCGGCCGAAACTTCGTCGATCAGGTCGGGCCTGCGGTACGCACCCTGCACGATGCGATGGGTGCCGCCCGCTCGCAGCAGGAAACCCCATCCGGGACCCTTCGCATCAATGCATTCGCGGCAGGTGCGCGAGAGGTGCTTGGTCCGCTCCTCCTGAAGTTCCTGCGGCGCCATCCACAAGTTCACATCGATCTCGTCACCGAGGGCCGGATCGTGGACATCGTTGCCGAGGGATTCGATCTTGGCCTGAGGAGCGCCGACCTGGTGCCGAGCGACATGATTGCCATTCCCGTCAGTCCTCCCCGCAGCTTTGCCGTGGTCGCATCGCCCGAATACTTCAAGGCCAACGGCAAGCCCCGCGTGCCCCCCGACCTGCTAGGCCACTCATGCCTTCGCATCCGCTTGCCCAATGGCGTGCTGCATCGTTGGCAGTTCGAGAAGAACGGTCAGCCCGTCCAGATCGACGTTCGAGGGCCCATCACCCTGGACGAGGCCAGCCTCTCGCGCATCACGGTGCTCAACCATGTCGGCATCGGCTACTTCATGGAGTCCGATGTGCGCGAAGACATCGAGGCAGGGCGCCTCGTTCGGGTCCTGAAGGACTGGACGCCGCCCCTGGCACCGCTCTGCCTCTACTATCCTGGCAGACGCAATCACTCGGCCGCGTTCAAGGCATTGATCGACATGGCGCATGGCCGCGCCGGCTGACGGTTTCTCGGTGACTGGTTTTCTCGGGATCCATGCCTCCGATTTGTCACGACGATCCACCGGCCGGCGGCGATTTGCCGATTGTTAATCGAGTGAGAGAAGGGCACGGCCTTGGCATGCGCTCCAACCAGCCGGTGAACATGGATATCGATCAGCTTCGGGGATGGGCGTCGATCATGGACAAGGCCATGATCGCGAGCCTCGTCGCCACTCTCCTCGCCGTGACGGCGCTGGGCATCACCACCTTCCTGTCCTTTCGCTACGGCAATGCCGTACGCAGCCACGAGCAGGCCGCCCTCGCCCGATACAAGGGAATGGAGGACGAGGCCGCACAGCGCGAGCGGGAAGCCCTCGCGGCGCGCGAACGGGTCGCGACCCTCGAACGGGAGATCGCCGCGACGCGCGATCGGGCGGCAATGATCGAGCAGCAGGTTACCGCGGCGCGGGAGCAGGCGGCCGAATTCGAGAAAGCTGCCCGCGAGGCCACGGAGCGGGCGACCCAGGCGGCGACCGAAAGCAAACCGGCCCCCGAAAGCGCGCGGGCGCCGCTGTTCGACGCGGCCGAGATCCGGCGGCGCTTCGCCGACCTCGGAAAGCTCGTGCGCGATGCGACCACGCGGCCACCGGAGTCGATGCCGGCTCCCGCCCCGGCGCCGGAAGTGGCATCCGACCCCGCGCCAACCGTTGCAGCACCGCCGCCCGAGCCGCCGCAGTCCCCGTTCGTCGCGAGCCTGCGGAAGTATGCCGGCACGCAAGCGGCGATCTTCCTGCTCGGCCAGATATCGGACGCGCCTGCCATCGGTGCGACGCTGTCCGCCGATCTCAGCCAGGCCGGCTGGCTGCCGCAGACATGGACGTGGGGCGGCGTGGCCGGAATCTTCGGCGTCGTCGTGCTGGTGCGCGACGGCAGCGACCCGGGCGTGCACGAGGCCGCTTCCGCCCTCGTGGAATCTCTGGGCGCCGCCGGCTTCAACGCCAGCAAGGGCGACTGGCCCGCGAACTGGGGGCGCTTCCGCGGCACGCTCAACGGGCCGCAGACGCCCAGCCCGACAGACGCCGCCATACGCATCGTCATCGGAGAGAAGGCGCGCAAAGGGCCGTGATCCAGCCCGTCATGCCGGTGCCGACCCGCGCCCTGCCCCCCCTCCCGTTCGACAGGCATCGGCTACCCAGCCGCCCAACCATTGACATTGATCAAGGGGATCGCGCGCCGACGCCCGTACTCTGCCCGGGAGGGGTACATGAATCTGCAGCGGCTCCCACTGTTCTTCACCGCGACACTGGCCGCCTTGGCGATGGTCGCGTGCCACGATCAGCAGACGATCGAAGGCACGTCGTCCCGCACCCTTAACGTCGCCGGCAAGCGCATGAAGGCCAATCTCTCCCCCACCGGCACGCCCAACGAGTTCGACCTGCTGATCGTCCGTGATGCCGTCGTCCTCGACCCCGATCCGCAAAGCGAGCGTGCCCGCGGCGAGGAAGCCGCGACCCGCGTCACCCGCGAGGTCTGCAAGGTCAAAAGCCTCAACCCGCAGATCGTCAGCGAGCGCCTGGTGAGCGACATCAACTACTACGTCCGCTTCCGCTGTGTCTGATTGGGCTATCATGTGCCGCGATCCCACCGATCGGCCGTCGGCACGCTGCTTTCGCTCACGGTCCCGTTTTTAGTGCTACGGTTCCCAGGTTCTCCAACCGTCCAAGGCAAAATCGACCATGGCCCTCCTCGGCAAGGGAATGCTGATCACGCTGACCGAGGTCTCGGCGCGGGACGAGCGTGACTACAACGAGTGGTACAATCGCGAACATATCGACGAGCGCGTGAACCTGCCGGGGTTCCATCGCGCCCGCCGCTACGTCGCGGTCCGGGCCACGCCGAAGTATCTCGCGACCTACGAATGCGACACGGTCGACACGCTGGCGACGCCCGGCTACCTCGATACGCTGGCCAACCAGACTCCCTGGAGCCAGGCCGTCATGGCGCGCTTCACGCATTTCACCCGCTTCACCCTGCGTATCCAGGTCGACCAGACGCACGGCGTCGGCGGCGCCCTGGCGACGGTGCGCTTCGTGCCGGACCCGCGCCGGCGCAAGGCGCTGGTTGAATGGCTGTCCGGTCAGGCTCTGCCCAAACTGATCGCCCGACCGGGCCTGCTGGGGGCCGCCGTCGGCGAGAACGACCTCGAAGTGGCCCATGCACCCCTGCACGACAAGAGCATGGATCACCCCAAGGCGGAGGAGGCCGAATGGGTGGCCCTGATCGAGGGGACCGACGTGGCCGCGGTCGGCGCGGCGACACGCTCCCTGTTCACGCAGCGCCGCCTGCGGCCCTTCGGCGTCGAGGCCGCGCCGACGATCGGCACCTACCGCTTCCTGTTCGGCAACCAGCGATGACGTTTCTTTGACCCATCGTTGATCGCCCCATCGACTAGGGTCCGTCCGTGTCCAATCAGCGTATCATCTCCTGGCTGAGGCTCGCGACGCTGGTCGCCCTCTGCCTGCCCGCCCTCGATCTCGCCTGGCGCTGGTACACGGGCGACCTCGATCCGCGCCCCGTGACCCTCGCCACGCATGCCACCGGCGACTGGGCGGTCGTGTTCCTGCTGGTTTCGCTGGCGCTGACACCGGCCCGCGTGATCTTCGACTGGTCGCCCCTCATCCACATAAGGCGGCGCGTCGGCGTCGCGGCCGCGCTCTATGCCACAGCCCATCTTCTGATCTACGTCCTCGACCAGAAATGGGACCTGGTCGTCGTCGCCACGGAGATCGTGAAGCGGTTCTATCTCACCATCGGCTTCGTATCCCTGCTGGCGCTCGTCGCACTCGCGATCACCTCGACCAACGGCTGGCAGAAGAAGCTAAAGCGCAACTGGAAGCGCCTGCACTGGATGGTCTATCCCGCGGTCGCGCTGGCGATCCTGCACTTCTTCATCCAGTCCAAGGTGAAGATCGGCGAAGCGGCCTTCTCGGCCGGGCTTTTCGCGTGGCTGATGCTGTGGCGCCTGCTGCCGGTGCGCCTTCGTGCGAGCTTCGCCGGCCTCTTCCTGCTCGCCGCCGGCGCCACGCTGATCACCGTCGCCTTCGAGGCCTCATGGTATGGGCTGGTGAACAAGATCGACCCGCTGCGCGTGCTGGCCGCCAATCTCGATCCCGAACTGGTGCCGCGGCCGGCGCAGAAGGTGCTGGCCGTCTCGCTGCTGGTAATCCTGCTGGTGGCACTCCGGCGCGGCCTCGCCGCGGCGAGCCGGCTCTGGACGCAGCGCTATATCCGGCGGACTATATCGACTTCCTGACCGGGAAGAGGGCATGACTGCGGAAGAATGGACGGCCGTACGGCTGAGCCTCCTGATCGCCACGACAGCGACGATCTTCAGCCTGCCGCTCGGCATCGCCATCGCCTGGCTGCTGGCGCGCGGTCGCTTCTGGGGCAAGAGCGTACTCGACACGCTGGTCCACCTGCCGCTGATCATGCCGCCGGTCGTCACCGGCTACCTGCTGCTGCTCTCGTTCGGCCGGCGTGGACCGATCGGCTCGTTCCTGGCGGACGAGTTCGGCATCGTCTTCTCCTTTCGCTGGACCGGCGCGGCGCTCGCCTGCGCGGTGATGGGCTTTCCCCTGATGGTGCGCGCCATCCGTCTCTCCATCGAGGCGGTCGACCAGCGCCTCGAGGCCGCAGCGGGCACGCTGGGTGCCAATCGTCTCTGGGTGTTTGCCACCATCACCCTGCCGCTCTGCCTGCCCGGCATCCTCGCGGGCGCGATCCTGGCCTTCGCCAAGTCGATGGGCGAGTTCGGCGCCACCATCACCTTCGTGTCCAACATTCCCGGCGAGACGCAGACACTGCCCACCCTGATCTATGCGCTGACCCAGGTGCCGGGCGGCGACGCCGCCGCGATGCGCCTCACCCTGGTCTCGATCGCGATTTCCATGCTGGCGCTGCTCGGCTCCGAGCTGCTGGCCAAACGCATTGGCGCACGGCGGCAGACGGCATGAGCCTCGACGTCGACGTCGACCACAGGCGCGGCAGCTTCCATCTCCGGGCGCGTTTCACCGCCGCGCCCGGACTGACGGCTTTGTTCGGCCGCTCGGGCTCGGGCAAGACCAGCCTGGTCAGCATCGTCGGTGGCCTGATCCGGCCCGATCGCGGCCGCGTCTCGGTGGACGGCCAGACGCTCGTCGACACCGAAAGCGGCGTCTTCGTGAAGCCGCACAAGCGGCGCATCGGCTACGTCTTCCAGGACAGCCGCCTCTTTCCGCACCTCAGCGTGCGGCGGAACCTGCTCTACGGGCGCTGGTTCGCGCGCGGCAGCGGCGGGGCGGCGGCCGATCTCGGCGCCGTGGTCGAGCTGTTAGGAATTGGCCATCTGCTGGAGCGTAATCCCGAATCCCTGTCGGGCGGCGAGAAGCAGCGCGTCGCGATCGGCCGTGCCCTGCTGGCCAGGCCGCGGCTGGTGCTGATGGACGAGCCGCTCGCCTCGCTCGACGAATCGCGCCGCGCCGAGATCCTTCCCTACATCGAGCGACTGCGCGACGAGGCCGGCGTGCCGATCCTCTATGTCAGCCATTCGGTCGCCGAGGTGGCGCGGCTGGCGACGACCGTCGTCATCATGACCGAAGGCAAGGTGACGGCGGTGGGCCCGGTGCTCGACATCCTGCCGCTTGCCGACGCCAACGACGGCGGCGCGGTCCTCGATGCGACGGTGAGCCGCCATGACGAGACCTTCCATCTCTCGGTGCTGCAGAGCGTAGCCGGCGAACTGCAGGTCCCGCGCCTCAACGCCGCCGTCGGCGCTCATGTCCGCGCCTACATCCGCGCCCGCGACGTGATGCTGAGCCTGAAGCCGCCCGAGGACATCAGCGCGCTCAACGTGCTGGCGGGGCGGATCGCCTCCATCACGGCAACCGGCGGCGCGCAGGCCGATATCCGCCTGGACTGCAACGGCGCCGTTCTGATGGCCCGCTTGACCGCGAAATCGGTCGACCGCCTGGCCCTGGCCCCCGGTCGGCCGGTCTATGCCGTCGTCAAGAGCGTGTCATTCGAACGCAGTTAACTGCGCTAGAGTGCGGCCGGGCATCCGGCCCGCCAATGAAGCCTGAGGAAACAGAATGAAATCGATGCCGCTGCCGCTCTCGCCGCGATTCATCACCTGGACGCTGGCGACGTTCTTCGCCGTCCTGCTGGGCCTCGCCTGGGCTTTCGATCCCAAATCGTGGTGGATCGGCGTCGGCTTCGCCATCGCCCTGTTCCTGACTCTCGTCGGCTTCTTCGACTATTACCAGACCCGGCACGCGGTCCTGCGCAACTACCCCATCGCCGCGCACCTGCGCTTCATCTTCGAGGCGATCCGCCCCGAGATGCGCCAGTACTTCTTCGAGGGCGAGAAGGACGGCACGCCCTTCCCCCGCGACCGGCGCGCGATCGTCTATCAGCGCGCCAAGATGATGCTCGACGTCCGCCCGTTCGGCACCAACTACGAAGTCTACTCGGAGGGCTACGAGTGGATGACGCACTCGATCTCGCCCACGCCGGTCAGCAAGGAGCCGTTCCGCATCACCATCGGCGGGCCCGACTGCACGCAGCCCTACTCCGCGTCGATCTTCAACATCTCGGCCATGAGCTTCGGGGCGCTCAGCGCCAACGCCATCCGGGCGCTGAACGGCGGCGCCAAGCTCGGTGGCTTCGCGCACGACACCGGCGAGGGCGGCTACAGCCCCTATCACCGCGAAGGCGGCGGCGACATCATCTGGGAGATCGGCTCCGGCTATTTCGGCGCGCGCAACGCCGACGGCACCTTCTCCGCCGAGAAGTTTGCCGCGGGGGCCGCCAACCCGCAGGTCAAGATGGTCGAGCTGAAGCTCAGCCAGGGCGCCAAGCCCGGGCATGGCGGCGTGCTGCCGGCGCCCAAGGTCAGCGAGGAGATCGCGCTGACGCGCGGCGTGCCGGTCGGCGAGGACTGCATCTCGCCCTCGCACCACACGGCCTTCTCCACGCCCATCGAGATGATGAAGTTCATCGCCGAGATGCGCCGCCTCTCGGGCGGCAAGCCGGCCGGCTTCAAGCTCTGCGTCGGCCACGAATGGGAGTTCATGGCGATCTGCAAGGCGATGCTGGAGACGGGGATCTATCCCGACTTCATCGTCGTCGACGGCAAGGAAGGCGGCACCGGCGCGGCCCCGATGGAGTTCCTCGACCATGTCGGCAAGCCGATGCGGCAGGGCCTGCACATCGTTCACAACGCCATGGTGGGCATCGGCGCCCGCCACCGCATCAAGATCGGCGTGGCCGGCAAGATCATCACCGCCTTCGACATCATCCGGGCGATGGCGCTGGGCGCCGACTGGTGCAACTCCGCGCGCGGCTTCATGTTCGCCGTGGGCTGCATCCAGTCACAGTCGTGCCACACCGACCGCTGCCCGACCGGCGTCGCGACGCAAGACCCGACGCGCCAGCGGGCGCTGGTCGTGCCCGACAAGATGGAGCGCGTGGTGAACTTCCACCGCGCCACGCTGCATGAGCTCGCCGAGCTGACCGCCGCGGCGGGCCTCGAGCATCCGACCGACTTCAAGCCGGTCCACATCTCCCGCCGCGTCTCGTCGAGCGAGGTCAAGACCTTCGCCGACCTGTTCCCGGCGCTGGAAGACGGGGAGCTGGTATCGGGCACCAGCAACCCGCGCTGGCGGAAGGCCTGGGACATGGCGCACGCCAATTCGTTCCGCGCGACGGCCTGATCGGAGCAAATCTGTTGCGAATCCCCTTTGGTTGGCCCAGCAATTGGCCAACCAAAGAGGAAACACCATGACCGCTCCGTTCGATTTCGCGCCGCTGCTGGCGCCCGGCACGCCCGCCCCCGCCGCCAAGTGGAACGGCTTCCCGAAGTACAATTTCATCGGCGGCCACAACGACGCGGCCAACGTGCCCGTCCAGGCGCTGATCGACGCGGCGACCGCGGTGCTGAAGCGCGAGGGCGCGACGCTCGCGACCTACGGCCTGAACAGCGGCCCGCTGGGCTACAAGCCGCTGCGCGAGTTCCTCTCGGCCAAACTCAAGGACCATGCCGGCATCGAGTGCGCGTCGGACGAGATCCTGATCACCTCGGGCTCGATGCAGGGTCTCGACCTGATCAACAGCCTGCTGGTGACCCGGGGCGACACCGTCATCATCGAGCAGGAGACCTATGGCGGCGCGCTCACCAAGCTGAACAAGCTGGGCGCCAACGTGGTCGGCATCCCGCTCGACCATGAGGGCCTGCGCCTCGACGTGCTGAAGCAGAAGCTCGAGGAACTGAAGCAGAAGGGCATCAAGCCCAAGTACATCTACACGATCCCGACGGTGCAGAACCCGACCGGCGCGATCATGGGCGAGGCGCGCCGCGCCGAACTGCTGAAGATCGCCGCCGAGTACGGCGTCATGATCTTCGAGGACGAGTGTTATTCCGACCTGATCTGGAGCGGCAAGCGCCCGCGCTCGCTCTACGCCATGGCCAAGGGCGAAGGCGTCATCTTCATCGGCTCCTTCTCCAAGTCGATCGCGCCGGCGCTGCGGGTCGGCTACATCGTCGCCAAGTGGGAAATCCTCGGCCGCATCCTCGGCCTGAAGCAGGATGCGGGCTCGGGCGCGCTGGAGCAGATGGTTCTGGCCGAATTCTGCACGCAGCACTTCGCGGCCCACGTGCCGAAGCTCAACAAGACCCTGTCGGCCAAGCTGCAGACGCTGCGGGAAGCGCTGGCCGAGCAGTTCGGCACCGACGCCGAGTTCGGCGATCCCGAGGGCGGCATCTATCTCTGGATCAAGCTGCCCGACCAGGTCGACACGACCAAGCTCGCACAGGCGGCACTGGCTGCCGGCGTGTCGCTCAATCCCGGCCAGGAATGGTCGACCAACAAGGAATATGCCCGCTCGCGTCTGCGGCTCTGCTTCGCCAACCCCGAGCCCGAGACGATCCGCAAGGGCGTCGAGGTCCTGGCCGACGTCTGCCGCCGCGAATTCGGCGTGCCGCTGCGCTCGGCCAACGTCGAGAAGAAGGGCTGACCCGCAAGAGTCAGCCGACCATCACCATCCACGAGACGCCGTACTTGTCGGCGACCATGCCGAATTTCGGCGAAAAGAAGGTCTTGCCGAGCGGCATCTGGACCTGACCGCCGGCGGCCAGGGCTGCGAACTTCTTGTCGGCTTCCGCCTCGGTCTTGACCGTCATGGCGAGCGAGATGCCCTGGAAGTTGGGCTTGCCCTGGCACATGCCGTCGGACGCCATGATCATCGCATCACCGACCGTGAAGGAGGCATGCATGATCTTCTCGGCCATCGCTGCTGTCTGTTCGGGCCCGGCGCAGCCCGGTTCGCCGGCCTGCGGCGGCTCGGGATTCTCCTTGAACCGCATCATCATGTCGACCTTGGCGTCGAGCGCCTGCTTGTAGAACTCCAGCGCTTCCTCACACTTGCCGTCGAAGAACAGGTAGGGTTGAACCGTCATGTCTCTCTCCTCGCTTACGGATTCTTCTCGAACTCGGTGTCGATCTGGATCTGGATGGGATCGGTGAAGAACGGCGGCATGCCGTAGTCCTGCGGGTTGATCGTCGCGACGGCGTGGACGCCGATGCGCGGCTTGCCGCCGAAGCCCTTGCCCGCACCGCCCAGCTCGACATCGAAGGTGACGGGCCTGGTCTTGCCCATCAGCGTGAACTGGCCCTCGACCTTGCCGCGCGTCTTGTCGGTCGGCTTGAACGCGGTCGACACGAAGGTCGCCTGCGGGAAGGCCTTCGCCTTGAGGAAACCGTCACCGGTCAGTTCCTCGGCGAAGCCCTTCACGTTGGTCGTGATCGAAGCGACATCGACGGTGGCCGAGAGCTGGGACTTCCCGATCGCCGCCGGATCCCAGGTGAGCGAACCCTTCACGCGATCGAAGCGGAAGACGCTCTGCGAATAGCCGAGATGGGAAACGCGGACGATGACCGCCGTGTGCGCCTCGTCGAGCGCATAGGCGCCGGCCGTCGCCAGCGCGATGTCGCGCTCCGCGGCGAACACGCCGGGCGGCAAGGCCGCTTGGGCAAGGGCCGGTATCGGCGCGGCCATCGCCAGGACGACGGCAAGAGGACGCACTGCGCTGAGCATCAACTTCTCCTCGAGACCGAGACTACTTCTCGACGATGGTCTTCAGCTTCGCGAGACCGGCCGCGAAATCCCGGCCGATCATGTCGTCCATGTCCATGAACGTGCCGATCAGCTTGGTCATGAACGTGCTGGGACCGTACATCGCCCAGGTTACAATCGTCTGGCTGCCCTTGGGTTCCACCGTGAGTTCGGCGGTGTTGTGACCTTCGAAGGGCTTCAGGAAATCGAGCTTGATGACGACCTTCTGGGCCGGCTTCGAGTCGAGGATCTCCATGCGACCCGCGCCGACATTCTTGTTGCCGTCCCATTCGTAAACGGCGCCCTTGCCGCTCTCCGCACCGCTATAGGTGCGCTTCATCGCGGGATCGCGGCCCTCATACGGCGACCATTCGGCCCAGCGCTTCAGCCCCTCGAGATAGGGGAAGATCTTCTCCGGCGGCGCGTTCATCGCCGTCGAGCGCTCGACGCGGAAGGAATCGGGCTTGGTCGAGGCATAGATCAGGATCGCCCCGACAGCCACGACGACGACCGCGCCGACGATGGCCAGGATCTTGAGCATGAGCGCCTCGTCGTCCTTTAATTAACCGTTCGGTTAAAATTAGGCCGATCGGGCGACGAGCGTCAACCGGGACCGCGCCGGCGTGTCACGCCAGTGCGAATCCCTCGTAGCCGTTGGCCACGACCTTCTCGCAGGCCTGGATGTAGGCCGGCAGGCCGCCGATATAGGGCGTGAACACGCGCGGCTTGCCGGGAATGTTGGCGCCCACGTACCAGGAGCTGCAGGTCGAGCGCAGCGTGATGTTGGACACGTCGCCGACATGGCCGACCCAGGCTTCCTGCGCTTCCGGCTCGGCCTCGATCACCGTCTTGCCCTTGGCGCGCAGCGCCTCGAGGCAGTCGGCGATGAAGTCGACATGCTGCTCGATCGAAGGAAGCATGTTGGTCAGCACCGAGGGGCTGCCCGGGCCTGTGATCATGAACAGGTTGGGAAAGTCCACGACGGTGAGGCCGAGATAGGTCTTCGGCCCCTCGTTCCAGCGCTCCTTCAGCGAGACGCCGCCACGGCCGCGGAAATCGACCTTGAGCAGCGCGCCGGTCATGGCGTCGAAGCCGGTCGCCAGCACCAGGCAATCGAACGTGTAGTCGCGGCCCTTGGCGCGCAGGCCGGTTTCCGTGATGCGTTCGATCGGCTCGTCGCTGATGTCGACCAAGGTCACGTTCGGCCGGTTGAAGGTCGCCCAGTAGCCGGTGTCGACGCACAGCCGCTTGCAGCCGATGATGTTCTTCGGCACCAGCGCCGCGGCGGTCTCCGGATCCTTCACGACCTCGCCGATCTTGGCGCGCACGAAGTCGGCCGCGTGCTTGTTGCTCTCGTCGGAGAGCAGCAGGTCCGAGAAGGAGGCCATGAAGCCCAACCCGCCGTAGTCCCAGCGTTCCTGGAACTGACGGTTGCGCTCCTCCTCCGGCGTCTCGGCGGCCGAGGCGGGATTGATCGTGAAGTCGATGCCGGCCGGCTTGGTCTTGGCGCGCTTGCGCATCTCCGGATAGCTCGACTTCACCTGGCGCACATAGTCGGGATCGAGCGGCTTGTTGTGCGCAGGCACGGTGTAGTTGGCGGTGCGCTGGAACACGGTGAGGTGCCTGGCCTGCTCGGCCATCACCGGGATCGACTGGATGGCCGACGAACCGGTGCCGATCACGCCCACCGTCTTGCCGGTGAAGTCGACGCCCTCATGCGGCCAGTTGCCGGTGTGATAGGTCGGGCCCTTGAAATCTTCCAGGCCAGGAATCTTCGGCGTGTTGGGCGAGGACAGGCAGCCCATCGCCGTGATGACGAACCGCGCTGTGACCTTCTCAGCCGCGCCGGAGGCGCCGGCCTTACCGGTCTCGACGTGCCACAGATTGGCGGCCTCGTCGAAAGTGGCCTTCGTGACTCGCGTCTCGAAGCGCATGTCGCGGCGCAGGTCGTAGCGGTCGGCGACATGGTTGGCGTAGCGCAGCAGCTCGGGCTGGGTGGCGTAGCGCTCCGACCATTCCCATTCCTGCTCCAGCTCGGGCGAGAACTGGTAGGAATACTGAACGCTCTCGACGTCGCAGCGCGCGCCGGGATACCGGTTCCAGTACCAGGTGCCGCCGACGCCCTTGCCGGCCTCGAACACACGCGCCGTGAAGCCCTTCTGGCGAAGGCGGTGCAGCATGTACATGCCGCCGAAGCCTGCGCCGATGATGACCGCATCGAAATCGATCGACATGCGTCCTCCAGAAATTGCGGAAGCCGGTAGAAAGTCCTTGGGAAAATTAGTGCGGGACAGGGCGTGACCTTGCAAGCCTTCCCGTGGCACCTCTTCTCGCGGAGAAGAATGGAATGGCCGAGAACGACTATCCGGCGAGCTGGTATGCCGCCACGCGAGACGAAACCGGCGCGCGGGCGCCTCTGACCGCACAGGAGGAGGCCGATGTCGCCGTGGTCGGCGGCGGCTTTGCGGGCCTGCATACCGCTCGGCTGCTGGCACGGCAGGGCAAGCGCGTGGTGCTGCTGGAGCGCCGGCGCCTCGGCTGGGGCGCCTCCGGCCGCAACGGCGGTTTCGTCGGACCGGGCTATGCGCAACGATCCGGCGCGCTGATCGATCAACTCGGCCTCGACCATACACGCAAGCTCTATGCCCAATCGCAGCGCGGCGTGACGATCGTGCGCGAAGCCATTGCCGAACTCGGCCGGCCCGACCTGCTGATGGGCAGCGGCAAGCTCAGCGTCTCGCGCACCGACCAGGGCGCGGGCTTTGCCGACCGTACGCGCAAGCTCGCCGACCAGCTCGGCGCCACGTTCGAGCCCTGGCCGATCGCGCGCGTGCGCGAGGTTCTCGACACCGAGCGCTACCATCAGGCGATCCACGATCCGACGTCGTTCCATATCCATCCGCTGAACCTTGCGCTCGCGCTGGCCGCCGACATCGAGCGCCACGGCGGCCGGATCCACGAGGACACCGAGGCAATCGAACTGGCGCGCGCCGGCAGCAATTGGCAGCTGCGCACGCCGAACGGCAGCGTGAACGCACAGCATGTCGTGCTGGCCGGCAATGCCGACCTCGGTGCGGTGCAGCCGCGAATCGCGCGCGCGGTGCTGCCGGTCGCGACCTATGTCGCCGTCACCGACAAGCTTGGTCCGCGCCTCGGCGAGGCGATCCGCTGGACCGGCGCCATCTCCGACACGCGCCGCGCCGGCGACTATTACCGGGTCGTCGACGGCGACCGGCTGCTGTGGGGCGGCCGCATCACCACCGACACGAACGAGCCGCCGCGTCTTCGCGAGATGATGCGCGGCGACATCCTCTCGGTCTATCCGCAGCTCGGCGACATTCGCATCGCCTATGCCTGGCCGGGCATCATGGGCTACGCGCCGCACAAGATGCCCCAAGTCGGCGAGATCGAGCCCGGCCTCTGGGTCTGCTCGGCCTTCGGCGGTCATGGGCTGGCGCAGACGGCGGCAGGCGCAGACGCAGTCGCGACCGGCATCCTCGGCGACCCGACGCGCTGGCGCCTGTTCGCGCCGTTCGGCACCGGCTGGGCCGGCGGGCCGGCCGGGCGCGTGGCGACTCAGCTTGCCTACTGGGGGCTCCAGATGCGTGACTGGTGGGACGAGATGCGGCAGGCGCAGAACGCGGAGACGTTACGGACATGACGATCGAACGGATGGGCGACTCGGCCCTGCGGCGCGAGGATGCACGCTTCGTCACCGGACAGGGCGCCTATCTCGACGATCTGAAGTTCGACGGCGTGGCACAGGCCGTCATGCTGCGTTCGCCGCATGCCCACGCGCGCGTCAAGTCGATCGACACGAAGGCCGCGCGTTCGGCGCCCGGCGTCCTTGCCGTCCTCACCGCAAACGATGCCGAGTCCGACGGGCTGAAGCCACTGCGGCCCTATGCCGAGGCCAACGTGCAGACCGGGGAGCCCTTCGCCTTTGCACCGCAGCCGTTGCTGGCCCATGACAAGGTGCGCTTCGCCGGTGAGCCGGTGGCGTTGATCGTCGCCGAGACGCACGCACAGGCGCTCGATGCCGCCGAGCTTGTCGTCGTCGACTACGAGCCTCTGCCCGCCGTGACGTCGCCGGAAGCCGCGCGCGCAATTGGTGCGCCGCAGCTCGCAACCGAAATCCCGAACAACACCTGCCTCGACTGGCACACCGGCGACACCAGGGGCGCCGATGCGGCCTTCGCGACGGCGGCCCATGTCGTGTCGCTCAGGCTCGACAACCATCGCATCGTGATGAATCCGATGGAGCCGCGCGGCGGCGTCGGAACCTTCGATCCGGCAACGGGTCGCTACACCCTCCACGTCTCCAGCCAGAACATCCACATCAACCGCAACTTCGTGGCGCGCTCGCTCGGCGTCGAGGCGAAGGACGTGCGCTTCAGGGCGCACGATGTCGGCGGCGGCTTCGGCGCCAAGAACTTTGCCTATGTCGAGCACGCGCTGATCCTGTGGGCGGCGCGCCGGGTCGGCAGGCCGGTGAAGTGGATCGCGAGCCGCAGCGAAGTGTTCCTGTCCGACCATGCCGCGCGCGACATGCAGGCCGAAGCCTCGCTGGCGCTGGACGCGGAGGGGAAGTTCCTGGCGCTCCGGATCGCCAGCCTCGCCAATCTCGGCGCCTACATGGCCGGCGCCGGCGGCGGCGTGCAGACCTATCAGTACATTCATCTGCAAGGGTCCGTGTACCGCATCCCCTCGATCGCCCTGCACGTGGTGGCCGTCGTCACCAACACCGCGCCGATCGGCGTGACCCGAGGGCCGGGCTTTGCCGAGGCGATCAACATCGTCGAGCGGCTGATCGATGCGGCGGCGCGCCAGACCGGCTTCGACCGCACCGATCTCCGGCGGCGCAACATGGTCCCGCCCGAGGCGATGCCCATGACCAATGCGTTCGGCTTCGAGGTCGACAGCGGCCACTTCGCCGAGTCGCTCGACCATGCGCTGGCGCGCGCCGACTGGACGGGGTTCGACGGGCGCAGGCGCGAGAGCGAGCAGCGCGGCCGGCTGCGCGGGCTGGGACTCGCCTATCACATCAAGGCGACCGGCGGTCCACCGGACGAGAATGTCGATGTGCGCTTCGAGGCCGACGGCACGATCTCGCTGATCACCGGGACGCAGCATATCGGCCAGGGCCACGAGACGACCTTCCCGCAGATACTCAGCACACGGCTCGGCGTGCCGAACGCGCGCATCCGCCTCGTGCAGGGCGACACCGACGCAATCCCGTTCGGCGGCGGTCACGGCAGCTCGCGCGCCACCTACATGGGCGGCACCGCGATCTGGCGGGCCTCCGACGAGATCATCGCCAAGGGCACCGCGCTGGCGGCTGACGCGCTGGAGGCCTCGGAAGCCGACATCCGGTTCGAGGACGGACGCTTCGTCGTTTCCGGCACGGACCGCGCCATCGGCCTGATCGAGGTCGCCGCGCTCGGTCGCGAGCAGCAGAAGCCGCTCGACACGTTCCATGCCTGGAAACGCGAGCACATGACCTTCCCCAACGGCGCGCATGTCGTCGAGGTCGAGATCGACCGCGATACCGGCCGGGTCGACCTCGCGCGCTATACCGCGGTCGACGATTACGGCGTGCTGGTCAATCCGATGGTCGCCACCGGCCAGGCGCACGGTGCGATGGCGCAGGGTTCGGGCCAGGCGCTGCTGGAGCACGCGACATACGATCCGGACTCGGGCCAGATGGTCGCGGGATCGTTCATGGACTACGCCTTGCCGCGCGCCGACGACCTGCCGTCGTTCGATCTCGGCTTCAACGCCACGCGCTGCACCACCAATCCGCTGGGCGTGAAGGGCTGCGGCGAGGCCGGCGCGATCGCGGCCTTCCCGGCCATCGCCAACGCCATCCTTGACGCGCTGGCGCCGCTTGGCGTGAAAGGCTTCGACGGTCCCGCAACGCCCGCGCGGATCTGGCAGGCCATCCAGGAGGCACGATGAAGCGCGAAGCACCGGCAGCGGCCCGGAACCGGCAACCGATCCTCGAGGTGCTGCAGCCGCGCCTGCCGGCCAGGGGCCTGGTGCTCGAGATCGCCAGCGGCACCGGCGAGCATGTCGTGCACTACGCCGCGGCCCGGCCCGACCTCACCTTCCAGCCCAGCGACCCCGACCCCGGCGCCCGCGCCAGCGTCGACGACTGGGTCCGGACGCTGGGTCTCGGCAACGTGCGGCCGGCGCTCGAGATCGACGTTACCCAGGCGACGTGGCCGGTCGAGCGGGCCGACGCCGTCCTCTGCTGCAACATGATCCACATCGCCCCGTGGGAAGCCGCGATCGGGCTGATTTCCGGCGCCGCGCGGCTGCTGCCGCCGGGCGGCCTGCTCTTCACCTACGGCCCCTATCGCCGCGGCGGCCAGCACACCGCGGCCAGCAACGAAGCGTTCGATGCCGACCTCAAGCGGCGCAATCCCGCATGGGGCGTGCGCGACCTCGAGGCCGTGACCCAACTCGCCCGCGAGCAGGGGTTTTCCGCTCCGGAAATCGTCGAGATGCCGGCAAACAATCTGTCGCTGCTGTTCACGCGAGGGTGACGCCGCTGGGCGGTGGCAATCGCGCATGGGATGCGCTAACGCTGGGGCCGGCCTCGCGGGGAGCATCGTCGGAAACATGTCGAATCGTAGCGATGAAGCCGTAGTTTTTGCAGTCACGAGACCGATACGGGCACTGGCGCCCCTGATGGCCGCCGTCGCGCTGGCCACGCTGCTGGCCGGCTGCAAGCCCGAGAACAAGTTTCAGCCCCCGCCGCCCGCCGAAGTCTCCGTCGGCGTCCCGGTAAAGCAGGATGTGGCGCCCTTCGAGGTGCTGACCGGCAACACGGTCGCCTTCGCGACCGTCGACCTCGTCGCCCGCGTCGAGGGCTTCCTGACCTCGCAGAACTACGTCGACGGCTCCGAGGCCAAGAAGGGCCAGCAGCTCTTCGGCATCGAGCAGACGATGTACAAGGCCAAGGTCAAGGAGGCCGAGGCCCAGCTCGACGGCGCCAAGGCCTCGCTGGCCCAGGCCGAGGCCGAGTTCACCCGCCAGGAGACCCTGCTCCGCCAGAACGTCTCCGCCCAGGCCACCTACGACACCGCCAAGGCCAAGCGCGACAATGCGCGGGCCAACGTCGAGAACGCCGAGGGCAATCTCACGATCGCCCAGACCAATCTCGGCTACACCACGGTCGCCGCGCCGTTCGACGGCATCGTCAGCAAGCATCTCGTCTCGGTCGGCGAGCTGGTCGGCGCCACGAGCGCCACCAAGCTGGCGACGATCGTCCAACTCGACCCGATGTACGTCACGTTCAACATGAGCGAACAGGACGTGCTGCAGATCCGCCAGAACCTGAAGGAACGCCGCCTCGACGTCGAGGAACTGAGCAAGATTCCTCTGGAGATCGGCCTGATGAACGAGGAAGGCTTTCCTCACAAGGGATTCCTGAACTACGTCTCGCCCGAGATCGATGCGACGACGGGCACGATCCTGGTTCGCGGCCTGTTCAGCAATCCGACGCGCGCGCTCATTCCCGGCTTCTTCGTGAGGGTGAAGGTCCCGCAGGGGCTGGCCCCCACCGCCTCGCTGCTGGTGCCCAACCGGAGCATCTCCGAGGACCAGGCCGGCAAGTATCTCCTGACGGTTGGCAAGGACAACGTCGTCATGCAGACCCGGGTCACCACCGGTCAGCTGCTTGCCAACGGCCTGCGCGTCATCTCGACGGGACTGAAGGCCGACGACCAGGTCGTGCTGAACCTGAACGGTGCCGCGATCCCCGGCGCCAAGGTCGTTCCCAAGCTGACACCCATCCCCGTTACGGCGCCCGGCACTCCCGCCGCCCCCAAGTGACCGGCCGGGAAACGCAGCCATGATTTCCGCGTTCTTCATCAACCGGCCGGTCCTGGCCAACGTCCTCGCCATCATCATCGTGCTGATCGGCGGCGTGGCGCTGGCGACCCTGCCGGTCGCGCAGTATCCCAACGTCGTGCCGCCCACGGTCCAGGTCACCACGACCTATCCGGGCGCGAGCGCTGCCGTGGTCGTCAACGACGTCGCATTGCCTGTCGAGCTGCAGGTCAACGGCGTCGAGAAGATGATCTACATGCAGTCCTACAGCACGGACTCCGGCACCTACACGCTGACGGTGACCTTCGAGATCGGCACCGATCTCGATTTCGCGCAGGTGCTGGTGCAGAATCAGGTGAGCGCCGCGCTCGCGTCCCTGCCGGCTCCCGTTCAGGCGCAGGGCCTGGTCGTCCAGAAGAAGTCGACGTCGATCCTGCAGATCGTCTCGCTGACCTCGCCTGACGAGCGCTACGACAGCCTCTATCTCAGCAACTACGCCACCATCAACCTCGTCAACGAACTCGCGCGCCTGCCCGGTGTCGGCAACGTCAACGTGCTGGGCGTCGGCCAGTATTCCATGCGCGTCTGGCTCGATCCGCAGAAGCTCTACGCCTTCGGCCTGACGCCATCGGATGTGAGCAAGGTCATCCAGCAGCAGAGCCAGGACGTGACGGCGGGCCAGGTCGGCCAGCCGCCGGCGCCCAAGGGGCTCGACTTCCAGTACACGATCGACGTCGTCGGGCGCCTCAGCACACCCGAGGAATTCGGCAACATCATCGTCAAGGCCGACCAGGGCAACGGCGGCCGCATCGTGCGGGTGCGCGACGTCGGCCGCGTCGAACTCGGTGCACAGACCTACTCCCAGACCTCGCACATCAACGGCAAGCCCAACTCCGGCATCGCGATCTACCAGCTCCCCGACGCCAACGCGCTCGACGTCGCCAAGCGCGTGAAGGCCAAGATGGCCGAGCTGTCCAAGTCCTTCCCGCCGGGTCTCGCCTACGAGGTGCCGTTCGACACCACGCGCTTCGTGACGGCGTCGATCCACGAGGTCTTCATGACCCTGATCGAGGCCGGCATCCTGGTCCTGATCGTGATCGTGATCTTCCTGCAGGACTGGCGCGCCATGCTGGTCCCGGCGACCACGATTCCCGTCACGATCATCGGCGCCTTCGCCGCCATGGCCGCGCTCGGGTTCACCATCAACACCACGACCATGTTCGGCATCGTGCTGGCCATCGGCATCGTGGTCGACGACGCGATCGTGATCGTCGAGGGCGTCGCCCACCACATCGAGCGGGGCATGACGCCCCATGACGCCTCGATCAAGGCGATGGACGAACTGTTCGGCCCCGTCATCGGCATCACCCTGGTGCTGATGTCGGTGTTCCTGCCGGCCGCCTTCCTGCCGGGCCTCACCGGCCAGATGTTCGCCCAGTTCGCCCTGGTGATCGCCGCCACGGCACTGATCAGCGCCATCAACGCCGCCACGCTGAAGCCCACCCAGTGCGCCATGTGGCTGCGTGCCGCGACGCCGCCGGAGAAGCGCAACGTCTTCTTCCGCAGCTTCAACAAGGTCTACAAAAAGCTCGAAGACGGCTATGCCTGGGTTGTCGGCCACATGGTCCACCATGCCGGCATCATGGTCGTCATCGCGCTCATCGCCGCCGGCATCGGCGGCTGGGGCGTCGCGCGCCTGCCGACGGCGTTCATTCCCAACGAGGACCAGGGCTACGTGATCATCGGCGTACAGCTTCCCGATGGCGCATCGCTCGAGCGTACCGGGGCCACGCTGCACAAGGCCGCCGAGATCGCCATGGCGGCGCCCGGCGTCGAGAACGTGGTCGCACTGGGCGGCATGTCGGTGCTCGACAACAACTCGTCTCTGGCGAACGCCGCCGTGTCCTACGTCATCCTCAAGGACTGGGACACGCGCCTGAAGCAGCCCGGCCAGGACCTGCGCTCGATCGTGCTCGGCCTGATGGAGAAGCTGAAGTCCCTCGAGGACGGCCGCGCCTTCGTCATCGTGCCGCCCGCCATCCAGGGCATCGGCAATGCCGGCGGCTTCCAGATGCAGATCGAGCAGAAGGACGGCAGCTTCGACTACACCAAGCTGCAGGCCATCACCGACACGATGATCCAGAACGCCAGCACGCAGTCGGCGCTGACCAACCTCGTGACCTCGTTCCGGGCCGGGGCCCCGCACGTGCGGGTCGAGGTCGATCGCGTGAAGGCCGAATCGCTGCGGGTGCCGGTCGGCGACGTCTTCACGACACTGTCGAGCTACATGGGCTCGACCTACGTCAACCGCTTCAACAAGTTCGGCCTGAGCCTGCAGGTCTACATCCAGGCCGACTCGCAGTACCGCACGCGGCCCGAGGACATCCTGAGGCTTCAGGTGAAGAACCTCGACGGCCAGATGGTGCCGCTCGGCGCCATCGCGGAGCTGAAGCCGGCCCTCGGCCCGCCGCTGATCAGCCTCTACAATCTCTACCCCTCGGCCGCGATCGTCGGCTCGCCCGCGCCAGGCTTCAGCTCGGGCGACAGCATCGAGCTGATGGATCAGATCGCGAAGGCGATCCTGCCGCCCGGCACCGGCTTTGAGTGGACGGCCATGGCCTACCAGGAGAACATCGTCGGCAACCAGCTGATGTACGTCTTCGTGCTGGCCATCCTGCTGGTCTATCTCTGCCTTGCCGGACAGTACGAGAGCTGGATCGCGCCGCTCGGCGTCATCCTCGCCGTGCCGCTGGCGCTGAGCGGCCCGGCGATCGCACTCACCGCGGTCGGCCTCGCGAACAACATCTACACGCAGATCGGCCTGATGCTGCTGATCGCGCTGGGCGCCAAGAACGCCATCCTGATCGTCGAAGTGGCGCGCGAGCGCCGCGCCGAGGGCATGGAGATCATGGAATCCGCCATCGAAGCGGCGCGCACCCGCTTCCGGCCGATCCTGATGACCTCCTTCGCCTTCATCCTGGGCGTGGTGCCGCTGGTGACGGCGACCGGCGCCGGCGCCAACTCGCGCATCTCGCTCGGCATGTGCGTGATGAGCGGCATGATCGCCTCGACCTGCCTCGCCGTGTTGTTCGTGCCGTCGTTCTTCACCGTGCTGCAGCGCTTCGAGGAGCGCGGCAAGGCGAAGAAGAAGAAGCCCACGTCCACGCCGCCGGCCGAGGGCCTGCCCGCCGCCGGAGACTGATCCGGCGGCGGCAGGCCGAGGCTCAGCCTCGCAGGCTCACTTCCGCGACCTTGTCCTTGTAGTCGGACTTCGGATCGACGCCGAGGAGCATCTTGATGCCGGCGATGATGCTCGATGCATCCAGCCAGATCTCCGCCTTCTCTGCGTCCAGCCGCAGCAAGGCGAGCTTGGGGTCGGTCTTCCCGCCCTCGAACCACGCCTCGACGTAGCGGTTCCAGAGGCGGTCGATCGTCGCCGGGTTGTTGTCGAGCGTCAGCCCGCCATGCACCGTGGCGAACAGATCGTGCCCCTTGGAGGTGAAGGTGGCGATGGCGCGATTGCCCTGCCCCGCTCCGAGCTTCTGAACGATCGCGTTGTCCTTGCTGGTGAAGAACCAGATCGGCCCCCGCTCGCCGTCGAGCTGTGCGGTCATGGGACGGGCATGGCCGTCCTCGACCCCGTCGAGGCCGAGCATCATGGTCATGTCCGACTTCAGGGCGGACCAGAACTTCTCTTCGATTTCCTTGGGCGTGGGCATCGCATGCTCCTTCAAAGGTGACGGGAATCTCGGTCGCCAACGCGCGTGACGGAGGGCCGTTGCAACGTCGGCGGGCACGCGGCGTTGGGTGGCGTGGCCCTTTGCGAGACCGACCGGTGAGCGCGACCCAGAACCGTAAACTGAGAACCGGACGAAGCGTCTGGCAGGGCACCCCGATCCCCCGAATTCCGACCCGGCGCCTGCAGCGCGACATCGCCTGCGACGTCCTGGTGATCGGCGCCGGCATCAGCGGCGCCCTGATCGCCGAACGTCTGACGGAAGACGGGTTCGACGTCGCAGTCATCGACCGCCGCGGGCCGCTGGCGGGTTCGACGACGGCGTCCACCGCCCTGCTGCAGTACGAGCTCGACATGCCCTTGAGCCGGCTCGCGCGCCGGATCGGGCTTGCGCGCGCGGAACGCCTGTGGCGGCGATCCAAGCTCGCCCTCGGCGCGCTCGACGAGCGTCTCCATCGGCTAGGGCTTGATCGGGACTGCGCTCGTCGCAGCTCGCTTTACCTGCAGGGCGACGTGCTGGATGCGGACGGGCTGCGCGAGGAAGCGGCAGCCCGGCGGCGCGCCGGCTTCGAAGTCTCCTTCCTTGCGCGCAGCGAAGTCGAGCACGACTACGGAATCGAGGGTCGCGCCGCGCTGCTCGGCCACGGCGGCCTCACCGCCGACCCGCGCAGGCTGGCGGCGGGCTTTCTGCGGGTGGCCCTCGAGCGCAAGTTGCGCCTCTATGCGCCGGCCGAAGCGATGGCCGTCGAGCCTCTCGCGACCGGCGCCGTCGTCCATACCGATGGCCCTTCGATCCGCGCGCAGGCGGTCGTGTTCGCCACCGGCTACGAGATGCCCAAGGGCGTTCCTCGCAAAGGCCATCGCATCACCTCGACCTGGGCTCTCGCGACCCGTCCTCAGCCGCGCGCCGCCTGGCGTGACGCGGCGATGATCAGCGAGGCGTCGGATCCCTATCTCTACCTGCGCGTCGGGCCGCAGGGCCGCATCATCTGCGGCGGCGAAGACGAGGCTTCCATCGACCAGGCCACGCGAGACGCACTGATTCCGGAGAAGACCGCGGCCCTGGAGGCGAAGCTCGCGCGGCTGATGCCGCACCTGCATCCGAAGGCAGACTATGCGTGGGCGGGGAGCTTCGGCGCCTCCCCCACGGGCTCGCCCTCGATCGGCGCGGTGCCGGGCATGAAGAACTGCTTCGCCGCGCTCGGTTATGGCGGCAACGGCATCACCTTCTCGATGCTCTCGGCGCAAATCCTGGCGACCGCGATCGCAGGCCGTGACGATCCCGACGGCGACCTCTTCTCTTTCCGGCGAAAGTTCTGAGGGGCGACGGAAGTTCCGAGCGCCGTTCGCTATTGCCCGGCGATCAGCTTGGCCAGCGCGTCGACGATCTCCTCGGCACGGAACGGCTTGTCGAAGAACGGCCTGTCGCCATGACGCAGCGGCATGAGCGCCGTCGAGCGGCCACTGGCGAAAACGTAGGGCACGCGCAGCGCCTGCAGCGTATCGGCGACGGGGAAAACCAGCTCGTCCTTGTTCAACCGGATATCGAGAATGGCGCCGTCGATCGCATGATCGGCAATCAGCGAAAAGGCCGCCTCGACGCTATTGGCGGGGCCGACAGGAAGCGCCCCCACCGACAAAAGGGTAGCCCTAAGGTCCAGCCCTATGGCGGGATCGTTTTCGACGATGAGGATCGTGCGGCCATCAAGAAGCGCCAAGAACCATACTCCAGTCAGCGCAGCATGAACGAGGGTCAGTCACTCCAGTTGCTTGCTCTAGCGGAGGCAACCAGACGACGGCAAGTCCGTTGGATGCACGCACCGTCACGGAACGATCATCGCAGGCGGCCTCGCCCAGACGATCCAGACGTCGACGATAAACTTCAAGGAGACATGACATGGGCCGTTCGATCCTTCTCTGGCTGATCGGTGTGCCGATTCCCATCATCATCCTCCTGGCTCTGTTCTGGCGCTAGGCGTTTGCCAGGCTTTGACCGCAGAGGCACTCTCGGCGCTTGAATGCAAAGCGTACGGAGCTGAAACGATGCGGCGTCGTCAGTATCTCGGTCTTGCGGCGTCGGCTCTCCTCTTCCCGTCTTACGCCCGTTCGCAGGCCTACCCTTCGCGTCCGGTGAAGCTGGTTGTCGGCTATGCCGCTGGCGGCGTGAACGACGTGCTCGCCCGGTTAATGGGCCAGTATCTCTAGGAGCGGCTTGGCCAGTCGTTCGTGGTCGAGAACCGTCCGGGCGCGGGGAGCAACATCGCGACCGAGAGTGTGATCCGCGCCGCCCCCGACGGCTACACGCTGCTGCTGGCTTCGACAGCGAATGCCATCAATGCGACCCTCTACGACAAGCTCGGCTTCGACTTCGCGCGCGATATCGCACCGGTGGCCGGCATATGCCGTGTGCCGAACGTGATGCTACTCAATCCGTCGATGCCTGCCAGGACCGTTGGCGAGTTCATCGCCTACCTGAAGGCCAATCCGGGCAAGGTCAGCATGGCCTCGGCCGGCAACGGCAGCCCGCAACATGTCGCGGGCGAGCTGTTCAAGATGATGGCCGGTGTCGACATGGTGCACATCCCCTATCGCGGCGGCGCGCCAGCTCTCACCGACCTGCTGGCGGGACAGGTGCAGGTCTATTTCTCGAGTGTCGCCTCGGCGATCCAGTACATCAGGGCCGACAAGCTGCGCGCGCTGGCCGTCACCACCTCGAAGCGTTCCGACCTGTTGCCGGACCTGCCGACCCTGGCCGAGTTCCTGCCCGGCTACGAGGCGAGCCCGTGGTACGGGCTCGGCGCTCCGAAGGGCACGCCGGCCGAGGTGATCGCGAGGTTGAACGAGGAGGTCAACAAGGCCCTCGCCGATCCCGCGATCAAGACCCGCCTCGCCGAACTGGGCGCCACTCCACTGCCCGGATCGGCCGCCGATTTCGGCCGCCTGCTGGTCGAGGAAACCGACAAATGGGCGAAGGTGGTGAAGATGTCGGGTGCCAGGCCCGATTAGGCCCTGCCCGCTCGCGTCGCCGCGCCATTGCTTCGCCACGAGCCGCAAGGACGGCGAGACACTCGGAGAATGTTCGAAGGCATCTGGCGACAGGAAATGGCGTCCTCGAGAGGATTCGAACCTCCGACCTCCGGTTTAGGAAACCGCTGCTCTATCCGGCTGAGCTACGAGGACGTGGGCTCCTTCTAGCCCAATCCCGGGTCCCTGGGGAACCCTGTCTGAGCCGTCAGGCCATCGCCGCGAGCCGGGCGGCGTGGCGGTTGTGCTCAGCCACCGTGCGGTCGAGGTCGATGGTCACGATCTGGCCGTCGCGCACGACGGGGCGGCCGGCGACGACCGTGTGGCGGGCCGACTGCGGCGCACAGAAGAGCGTGGCGGCAACGGGGTCGGCCAGCGCGCCAGCATAGCCCAGGCTGTTGAGGGCGAGGGCGAAGAAATCGCACTGCTTGCCGACCGCCAGCGCGCCGATGTCGTCGCGGCCGAGCAGCGACGCGCTCCCCAGAGTCGCCAGTTCGAGCGCCTGGCGGGCGGTCATCCATTCGGCGTCGCGGCTCGGGTCCGACGTCGAGAGAGCGGTGTCCGGCCCCTCGGGCGGGCGCAGGCCGATCTGCAGGCGGGCCAGCAGCATCGCCTGCCGCACCTCGCCCAGCATGTGGTTGCCGTCGTTGCTGGCCGATCCGTCGACGCCGATGCCGACCTTCACGCCGGCGCGGCGATACTTCATCACCGGCGCGATTCCCGAGGCGAGCCGCATGTTCGAGCAGGGGCAATGGCAGGCGCCGATGCCCGCGCGGGCGAATTCCAGGATCTCCGCATCGTTCACGTGGATCGCATGCGCGTACCAGACGTCGTCGCCGGCCCAGCCGACGGAGCGCATGTATTCCACCGGGCGCATCCCGTAGCGCCCGAGCGTGTAGCGCTCCTCGTCGACCGTCTCGCAGAGATGCGTGTGCAGGCGGATGCCGTGACGCCGCCCCAGGGCCGCCGACTGGCGCAGCAGTTCCGGCGTCACGGAGAAGGGCGAGCAGGGCGCCAGCACGATCTGCGTCATCGAGCCGGGCCCGGCATCGTGGTAGCGGCCGATGACGCGCTCGCAATCCTTCAGGATGTCGTCCTCGTCCTCCACGCAGGAGTCAGGCGGCAATCCACCCTTCGACTGGCCGAGCGACATCGAGCCGCGCGAAACGGCGAAGCGGATGCCGATCTCCTTCGCCGCCGCGATCTGGTCGTCGACGGCGCAGCCGTTACGGAAGACATAGGCGTGATCGAAAACCGTCGTGCAGCCCGACAAGGCAAGTTCGGCGCAGCCGACCAGCGTGGCGGTCCGGCTGGCCTCGGGCGTGCGCGCCGCCCACAGTTCGTAGTGCGCCTTCAGCCAGCGGAAGAGATTGTTGTTCTGCGCCGCCGGCAGCGCCCGCGTCAGCGTCTGGTCGAGATGGTGATGGCCGTTGATCAATCCCGGCAGGACGATGTGGCCTTTCAGATCCATGACCGTATCGGCGGTCGCGGGCAGCGACGTGGTCGGGCCGACGTTGCGAATGACGCCGTCGACCGCATAGAGCCCGCCATCGGACAGCTCGCGGCGCTGCTCGTCCATCGTGACGACGAGGGCATTCTTCACCAACAGCGTCGCCATCTTCCAGTTCCCCCGGACAGCCGACCGATCGTCGCGCTTGATCTGCCTTAATGCATCGACCGTTTTGTTGCCAGTCGGCAGGGCCCGTACTAGTTTGGCCAGATACTGCAAATTCAAGGCGGCAGCATGATTCGGTGCGTGCGTATTTGGACGGGCGACGATCAGAACTCCCACATCGAGGAGGGCTGGATCGACCTCAAGCCGGGCGCGCACGGCGACCTGCTCAGCGGCAAGATCGACGTCACCAGCGCGTCGCTGCAGGAGACCCAGCCGGGCGGGACCTATGCCTGGCACACCGCGCCGGTTCGCCAGCTCGTCATCACCCTCTCCGGCACGCTCGACTTCAAGACCCGCGGCGAACAGCATTTCACCCTAGCCCCCGGCGACATCCTGCTGGCCGAGGACACGACCGGCGGCGGGCATACCTGGAGACTGGTCGACGACCAGCCCTGGCGGCGCCTCTACGTCGTGCTGGGCAAGGATGCACCCGTGCCGTTCAGGCGCGCCACCCCCGAAGATCGCCGTTAGGAGAGTTCGATGGCAGACAATCATACCGGCGATTTCGACGTCGTCCTGGTCGGCGCCGGCATCATGAGCATGACGCTGGCCACCTTCCTCAAGGAGCTGCAGCCGCATCTCAGGATCAAGATCGTCGAGCGGCTGGAGGGCGAGGCGCAGGAAAGCTCCGGTCCGTGGAACAATGCCGGCACCGGCCATGCCGCCAACTGCGAGCTGAACTACACGCCGCAGCGGCCCGACGGCAGCGTCGACATATCGAGGGCGCTGGAGGTCAACGTCGAATTCGACATGTCGCGCCAGTTCTGGTCGTACCTCATCAAGAAGGGCGCGATCGAGCGAGCGGACTCCTTCATCCATCCCGTGCCGCACATGAGCTTCGTGATCGGCGCCGACCGGGCGGCTTTCCTGAAGAAGCGTCATGCCGCGATGAGCGCCCATCACTGCTACCGGGGCATGGAATATTCCGAGGACCACAAGCAGATCGCCGAATGGGCGCCCCTGCTCATGGAGGGCCGCGATCCCGGCCAGGTCGTCGCCGCCACGCGCATGGTGACGGGCGCGGACGTGAACTACGGTGCGCTCACCACCAACCTGTTGAACTACCTGCGACGCCAGGACGGTTTCTCGATCGAATTCTCGCAGCAGGTCACCGATCTCCATCGTCGCCCCGACGGCGGCTGGACGATCGACGTCAAGGACGAGAAGACGCATGCCAAGCGCTCGCTGGGCGCGAAGTACGTGTTCCTGGGCGCGGGCGGCGCGGCGCTGACGCTGCTGCAGAAGTCGGGCATCCCCGAGGCCGACGGCTTCGCCGGCTTCCCGGTCAGCGGCATCTGGCTGCGCTCCGGCAAGCAGGAGATCGCCACCCGCCACATGGCCAAGGTCTATGGCATGGCGGCGACCGGATCGCCGCCCATGTCGGTGCCTCACCTCGACACACGCTATGTCGACGGCAAGCGCTGGCTCCTGTTCGGACCCTTTGCCGGATTCTCGACCAAGTTCCTGAAGCACGGATCGATGTTCGACCTGCCGCTGTCTCTGCGGCCGGACAATCTCCTGCAGCTGCTTGCGGTGGCGCGGGACAATCTTCCGCTGGAGGAATACCTGGTCGGCCAGGTTCTGCAGACCAAGGCCCATCGCTTCGATGCGCTGCGCGACTTCTATCCCTCTCTCGATGAAAAGGACTGGGAGTTCGACGTCGCCGGCCAGCGCGTGCAGATCATCAAGAAGGACGTGGCGCACACCGGCAAGCTGGAGTTCGGCACCGAGATCGTGCACTCGGCCGATTCCTCGATCGTCGCGCTGCTGGGCGCCTCGCCCGGCGCCTCGACCGCCGTCTGGATCATGGTCCACATGCTGGAGAACTGCTTCCACCAGCAGCTCACCGGACACTGGGTGCCCAAGCTCAAGGAAATGATCCCCTCCTACGGCCAGGACCTCAAGACCGACGCGGCGCTGGTCGAGCGCGTCCGCAAGGACACCGCCGAAGTGCTGGGCCTCCACACGGTCTGATGACCGATTCGCGGGCCCCGCTCACCGAGACCCTCGACGTCCTGCTGCGCTTCGGCGCGCTGATGCTGCGCGCCGGCGACACCGCCTTCCGGGTGCGCGATGCCATGCGTCGGCTGGCCCATGCGCTCGGAATCGAGCGGCTCGAGGTCGAGTTGTCGACGGTCGGTCTGGCCGCGACAGCATGGACCGGAGGCGAGGCCAAGACACTGGCACGCGAGATCGGTCCGCCCGGCGTCGATGCCTCGAAGATCGCGGCCCTGGAATCGCTGTCGCTCCGTGCTGCGCCCGGCCTCGAGACGTCGGCCCTCGGAGCCGAGCTCGACCGCATCGAGAAGGCGCCGCCGCTGCACGGGCTGCTGCCGGTCGCGCTGTCGATGGCGGTCGCCTCGACGGCCTTCTCCTATCTCAACGGCGGCGACCTTCTGGCCACCGGCGCGGCGGCGGTCAGCGGCGGGATCGGCCAGACGGCCCGGACCCTGCTGTCGCGCCAGGGCTTCAACCAGTTCGCGATGACCGCCTTGTGCGCCGTGCTGGCATCCGGACTCTACTGTCTGATCGTGATCGGCTTCGGCGTGCGCACCTTCGCCTTCGCCCACGCGATTGGCTTCATCTCGTCGGTGCTGTTCTTGGTGCCGGGCTTCCCGCTGGTCGCCGCGCTGCTCGACCTGACGCAGCACCAGACCAGGGCTGGCGTGACGCGCCTGTTCTACGGCGTGCTGCTGACGTTGAGCGCCGCCTGCGGCATGTCCGTGGTGGCGATGCTCGCCGGCCTCACGCCGGCGCCGGCCGCGCCGCCGCCCGGCGCGATCGAGCCGGTCGCCGTGCTGGGGCGGGCCCTTGCCTGCTTCGCCGGCGGCTATGGCTACGGCATCCTGTTCAACAACCCGCATCGTACCGTGCTCGCGGTGGCGCTGCTGTCGATGGTCGGCAACGAGGTGCGGCTCGGCCTGCACGATCTCGGCCTTGCCCTGCCGCAGGCGACATTCTTCGGCGCGCTGGCGGTCGGGCTGGGGGCCTCGCTGCTGCGCGATCGCCTCAAAGCGCCGCGCATCTCGCTGACGGTGCCGAGCATCATCATGATGACGCCCGGCCTCTTCGCCTTCCAGACGATCGTGTTCCTGAACCAGGGCAAGGCGCTGTCGGCGGTCGAGGCCGCCGCAACTTGCGGCTTCGCGGTCGGCGGCATGGCGATGGGTCTGGTCGTCGCCCGCTTTCTCACCGAGCGGCAGTGGCGCTACGAGCGATAGCGCCTGGAGTCTTTCTGATTCGGATAGATCAAACACTCCCTCATCCTGAGGAGCCGCGCATGCGCGGCGTCTCGAAGGATGGACAACAAACGCGGTGCTCGTGCCCATGCTTCGAGACGCGCTCCTGTGGAGCGCTCCTCAGCATGAGGTT
>LSKJ01000209.1 GCA_001557035.1 Rhodospirillaceae bacterium CCH5-H10
GAGGTGCCCGCCTTGAGCGAGCCGCCGATGTCGGTGGCCGAGAGGTTCTGCTCGACGTTCAGTGCTGTGCCGATCACGCCGGCGTTCTGGCGATCCTTGAACGGGTGCGTCGTCGAGGCGAAGTAGATGTTGCGGACGTCCTCGGCCTTGTGGCTGGTCAGGCAGTCGCGCGACGCCTCGACCGCCATGGTGATGGAGTCCTCGTCCCAGTTGGCCATCGAGCGCTCGCCCTTGGCGAGGCCGCGCAGGCCCGCCGCAAACCACTTGTTGGCGTCGTAGACGGCCTGACGGTTGAGACGAAGGCGCGGCACATAAGCGCCATAGGCCACGATTCCGACCATCGCTTCTTTTCCTCCACCTGGTCCGACCGCAGTCGGTTCATGAACGAGCGTTTATGACTTCGCTCTTAGCGCGCTCGCCCGGACCGGGCGAGCCGCTTTTACACACGCCGGTCGCGACCGCGAAATTATCTTCCGGTCTGCGGAACGCCACCGGCCGGCGGCATCTCGCGGATGAGATTGCGATAGCCCGCCCCTTCGGGGATATGCAGGAACTTCTTGCCGTCCCGCGCTTCGACCCAGGGCTGCACGGTGACGATCTTGCGCGTCTTCGCCGCGGCGATCGCGCCGGCAACCGTCTTTCCCTCCGCGAGCAGTTCCAGGTTCTTGGTCGTGGCATGGACGAGAGTGCGCTTGCCGGCGGTCGCCTCGTCGATCGCCTCCTGCGGCCCGATCCAGACCGAGTCGGTCGACTCCGATCCGTCGTGCAGCGCGACCTGATCCTCGGGCGCCTCGGCCAGGAAGAACCATGTGTCGAACCGTTTCGGCACGAAGGTCGGCGTGATCCAGTGGGCGTAGGGCGTCATCAGGTCGGTCGCGATCTCGAGATCCTCGGCCTCGACCAGATCGACGATGCTCGCCTCGTCCTTGGCGAGCTTGGCGCGCCAGCGCTCCTCGATCCCCTTGAGGTCGGCCGCGCCGATCAGGGCGCGCTGGCCGCGCTTGCGCGCCAGCAGGACTCCGCATTCCTCGAACGCCTCTCGTACGCCGGCCACGCGGAACTTGAGTTCCGCATCGTCGATCGCGTCGGCGCCGCCGCAGCGGGCGCGCAGCGACGCGGCCCCGTCGGCATCCTCGAGCTTGCCGCCCGGGAAGACCAGCGCGCCGGAGAAGGAGTCGATCTGGTGATGGCGCACGACCATGAACACTTCGAGCGGCGAGCCCGCATCGCCCGGCTGGGACGGTCGCAG
The DNA here is from genome assembly GCA_001557035.1 of Rhodospirillaceae bacterium CCH5-H10. GTDB lineage: Bacteria > Pseudomonadota > Alphaproteobacteria > Reyranellales > Reyranellaceae > Reyranella. Next base: position 1,250 of record LSKJ01000209.1, read on the forward strand.
CAGTAGAACTGTAGTGGCGGGACGCGGCGGCGACGCCTCTTTCTTCGGTTCGTTCATGTCTTCCTGCATTCGTGTGACGGCGAAGTGTCCCATACAAGCGGCGACAGTGCCAATGGGCGGGTGTATCCTGACAGCGTCCATTCCGCTCTGAAGGAGCACGCCATGACGATGTCCACCAACGGCCCCCTGCCCCCGAATCTCGCGGAGGGACTGAAGATCCTGCGCGCCAAGTGGGGATGGATCGTGGCGCTGGGCGTGGTGTTCCTGATCGCCGGCTTCATCGCGGTGGGCAGCGCGGTCGCGGCCACGGCATCGGCCGTGATGATCATCGGCATCATGATGATCATGGGCGGCGTCGCCGAGATCGTGGCCGCCTTCAGCGTCAAGGGCTGGGGCAAGTTCGCGGTCTGGATGCTGCTCGGCCTGCTCTATGTCGGCGCCGGCTTCATCGCCATCATGAACCCCTTCGCCGCCGCCACCATCCTCACCCTGATGCTGGGCGCCGCCCTCGTGGCGGGCGGCGTGCTGCGCATCTTCCTCGCCTTCAGCATGAAGACCGCGGGCAAGCCGTGGGGCTGGGTCGTCGTCTCGGGCCTCGTCACCCTGCTGCTGGGCGTGATGATCATCGCCCAGTGGCCGGCCTCCAGCTTCTTCGTGCTGGGCATCTTCCTCGGCATCGACCTGATCTTCATCGGGTCGGGCTGGGTGACGATGGGCTTGGCCCTGAAGAACCGGCCCGCCGCCTGAGGCGCTACTTCCGGGTCGGATCGTCGGCAACCTGCACCAGCAGCTTGCCGAAGTTCCGGCCCTTCAGCAGGCCGATAAAGGCCTCGGGCGCGTTCTCGATGCCCTTCACGATATCCTCGCGGTACTTGATCTTGCCGGTCTTCACCGCGGCCGGCACTTCCTTCCAGAAGTCGGCCATCTGGCCGAAGTGATCCGACACGATGAAGCCCGTCACGGTGGCGCGCTTGATCAGCAGCAGGCGCCAGTCGGGACCGGGGCTCATCTGCATCTCGTTGTACTGCGAGATCAGCCCGCACAGCGGCACCCGCGCGAAGTCATTGAGCTGGGGCACGACGGCGGCCTGCACCGCCCCGCCGACATTCTCGAAATAGACGTCGATGCCCTTGGGCGCCGCCGCGCGCAATTCCTTGAACAGGTTGCCGCCAGCCGCGCGATAATCGACACAGGCGTCGAAGCCCAGCTCGTTCACGACGTAGTCGCACTTGTCCTTGCCGCCGGCGATGCCGACCGCGCGGCAACCTTTCAGCTTGGCGAGCTGTCCGACCACCGACCCGACCGCGCCGGAGGCTGCCGACACGACCACGGTCTCGCCGGCCTTGGGCTTGCCGATCTCCATGAGGCCCCACCAGGCTGTCATGCCGGGCATACCCAGCACCGAAAGCGCCGTCGACAGCGGTGCGGCGTCGGGGTCCAGCTTCATCGACATGTCGCCGGTCGAGACGGCGTAGCTCTGCCAGCCGGCATACTCGACGACATAGTCGCCTTCCTTGAAGCGCGGGTTCTTCGACTTCACGACCTGGCCGACCGTGCCGCCGACCATCGCATCGCCGAGATTGACGTTGGAGGCGTAGCCCTTGGCCTCGGCCATGCGGCCACGCATGTAGGGATCCAGCGACATCCAGATCGTGCGCGAGAGATACTCGCCGTCCTTGGGCTCGGGGATCGGCTGGTCGACGATGTCGAAGTTGGCGAGGGTCGGTTCGCCCTGCGGGCGCGACTTCAGCAGCACGCGACGATTGGTGGCCATGGCATCCTCCGTTTGTTTGCGGCACGTTATCACGGCCATGAAAACCCGAGAAATGCTGCGGCTCGTCCTCTCCCTGCTGGTTCTGCTATGGAGCAGCGCCGTGACTGCCCAGACCCTCACCGCCGACGAGCGCGCCCTGATCGAGGCGACCGGACGCAACGACATCGAGACCGCGCGCCGCCTGATCGCCGCCGGCACGAACGTCAATGCCCAGGACGAAAATCGCGACAGCGCCTTCCTGCTGGCCGGCGCCCGGGGACGCGTGGAGATCCTGAAGCTCACCCTGCAGGCCGGCGCCGACCTGAAGAGCACCAATCGCTATGGCGGCACCGCGCTGATCCCGGCCTGCCATCACGGTCACGTCGAGACGGTGCGCGAGCTGCTGAAGACCACGATCGACGTCAATCACGTGAACCGGCTTGGCTGGACCGCCCTGCTCGAGGTCGTGATCCTGAGCGACGGCAGCGCGCCCTATGTCGAGATCACGCGCCTGCTCCTCGCACGCGGCGCCGACGTAAATCTCCCCGACAACCAGGGCGTCACGCCGCTCGGTCACGCGCGCCAGCGCGGCCAGCGCGAGATCGCCTCGATCCTGGAGGCCGCCGGCGCGCGCTGAATGACCAAGCCCCGTACCTATGTCTGTCTTCCCGGCGCCTGGATGGGCGCGTGGTCGTTTCAGTTCGTCGTCGAAAGGCTGCGCGCCGCCGGCCATGATGCCCGCGCCCTGCCCTTTCGCGGCGTGGGCGAACGTGCGTCGGAACTCTCGCCCGAGCTCGACAACGATGTCTTCCTGGCCGAGACGATCGCCACCCTGGAGAAGGAAGACCTGCGCGACATCGTGCTGGTCGGCCACAGTTTCGGCAGCCTGATCGCCACGCTCGTCACCGACCGCATCCCCGAGCGGATCGGCCATCTCGTCATCATCGACGGCGGCATCGCGACCGACGGCCAGTCGATCTTCGGCCGCATCCCGCCGGAGATCGTGGCCAAGCGGAAGAAGCTGATGAAAGTCGTCAACGACACGGAGGTCCTGCCCTTCGCCCCGGTCGGCAGCCTGATCATCGACGATCCCGTGCTGGCCGCCTGGACGCACCGCCATCTCACGCCTCATCCGGTCGCCTGCTACACCAAGCCGATCAAGCTGCACAATCCGGCCGGCAACGGCCGCCCGATGACCTACGTCGCCTGCACCAAGCCACGCTATCCGGTGTCGGCCGGCATGCACGAGAAGGTGCAGGCCATGCCGCACGTCCGCTACCGCTCGATCGAGGCCGGCCACAACTGCATCATCTCCGCGCCCGATCTCGTGACCACGGAGCTGCTGGCCATTCCCAGCGAATAGCTCACCCCGTCGTCCCGAGCGAAGCCGCCCAAGGGCCGGCGCAGTCGAGGGACCTCTTTTCCGGCGCACGATGGGTCGAGACGAAAAGAGGTCCCTCGACTGCGCTTCGCTCCGCTCGGGACGACGGTGGTCTCTAGAACGGCTCCTTGTAGGGACGCAGGTCGATCTCATGGGTCCAGGCGCTGCGGTGCTGGCGGTGCAGGTGCCAGTAACTGTCGGCGATGGCGTCGATGTTCAGCAGCCCGTCCGGTCCGGCCTTCTCGACACGGTCCGGCATGCGCGAGAGTAGACGTTCGCCTTCGATACCGCCGTCGATGATGGCATGCGCGACATGGATGCCCTGCGGCCCGAACTCGCGCGCCATCGACTGCACCAGCAGACGCAGCCCGCCCTTGGTGGCGTTGAAGGCGGCGAAGCGGGGACGGCCGCGCAGCGAGCCCGAGGCTCCGGTGAAAATCACCGTGCCGCGGCCCAGCGGCGCCAGACGGCGCATGGCTTCCCGGCCAAACAGGAAGCCGGCGAAGCAGCCGACCCGCCAGGAGTCCTCGAAATGCTGCGCCGTCATCTCGCGGAAATCGACGGCGGCATTGTTGCCCATGTTGAATACCAGCAGGTCGGCCGGCGCGCCGTCGGCATCGTCGGCCATCGCCTTGTCGAACAGCGAGACGACCTCATCTTCCTTCGTGCCGTCGACGACGATCGGCGTTGCCGACCCGCCGGCGTTGCGGATGCCCTGGACGACCTTGTCGATCTTGGGCCCGGTCCGGCCCGCCACGAGCACGTGGTAGCCCTCTTTCGCAAAGCGCCGACTCGCCGCCGCGCCCAGGCCGCGCTCGGCGCCCACGCCCAGCACGACCGCCTTCGTCTTCTTCACCATGTTCGCTCCTCGCAACTCTGTTGCGCAGAACTTGCGGTGCGACGGGCGCCTTCGCTACGGTCGATCGCATGAAATTAGCTCCGTACCCCATGATCGACCTCGACCTCGCGGCGCCACTCGACCGCCATCCCGCCACCGTGCTGCCGGACTGGATCGACTGGAACGGCCATATGAACGTGGGCTACTACGTGGTGGCCTTCGACAAGGCGACGGATACGCTCTGCCAGCAATTCGGCTGCGGCTACGAATACACGCGCGACAAGATCGGCATGACTTTCGTGCTCGAGGCGCACGTGACCTACGATCGCGAGGTCAAGGAAGGTGACGGGCTGCGCATCACGACGCAGATCCTCGATCATGACGCCAAGCGCATCCACTACATCCACATGATGTACCATGCGACGGAAGGCTATCTCGCCGCGACCAACGAGCTGATGCTCATGAACATCGACTATGCCTCGCGGCGTTCCGCCCCCTGGCCGGACTTCGCCATGGCGCGTATCGAAAAGCTCGCCGCGGCCCACGCCGCCCTCCCCCGGCCCGTCCAGGCCGGCCGACTCATCGGAATCAAGAAGAAGTAACAGCGTCCATGCTTCAGTCCCTGCCGTATGAACTCCCCGAACTCGTCACCCGCGCCCCGCTCGATACCCACCGCTCGACGGTCGTGCCCGAATGGGTCGACTGGAACGGCCACATGAACGTGGCCTTCTACGTCGCAGCCTTCGACCAGGCTTCCGGCGCGTTCATGCGAAACATGGGACTGGGCCGTCGCTACGTCGACGGCAAGCTCGGCATGACCTTCGTGCTGGAGACCCACGTCACCTACGACCGCGAGGTCCGCGAGGGCGCGCCGCTGCGCTTCACCACCCAGCTCATTGGCCGCGATGCCAAGAAGGTCCATCTCTTCCACGAGATGTACCATGCCGAGCAGGACTACCTGGCCGCGACCAACGAGACGATCGTGATGAACATCGACTACGGCACGCGCCGCTCCGCGCCCTGGCCGGTGCCGGTGACCGAGCGCCTGGACGCGATCTGGGAGACGCACAAGGTGCTGCCCAAGCCGGCCAAGGCCGGCCGCGTCATCAGTCTTTCGAAGAAGGGGTAGCGAGCGCGGCCAGCGCCTCGCCGCTCAGGCGGTAGGGCAGCCAGTTGCGGATCCAGCGATAGCCCAGGCGCTCGTAGAAGCCGCGCGCCGGGTTCCAGTCGAGCACGTTCAGGTCGATGCGTTTGTAGCCCTTGGCCACGCATTCCTGCGCGAGGCCCTGCATCAGCGCACGCGCGACGCCGCCGCGGCGTTCCTCGGGGATCACCCAGATATCCTCGATGAAGATGCCGCGTGCAGCGGTCCAGACGGAATAGTTGAACGTGTAGAGGATGAAGCCTACCGCTTTACCCGCGCGCTCGGCAATCAGAGCACCGAACTGAGGGGTCTCGCCGAAGCCGTCACGCGCGAGCGTCTGCGGCGTCGAGCCGACGGCATCGGGCTCGTCCTCGTAGGTCGCGAGATCGACCGAGAAGCGGTGCAGCGTATCGACGTCGTCGACCGTCGCCGGCCGCACCACGAGCCTTGTCTCATCAGACGGCAAGATATCCTCCATCGACCGGCAGGATGGCGCCGGTGATATAACTCGCCGCCTCCGAACACAGGAACACCACCGGCCCGGCCAGCTCCTCGGGCTGACCGACGCGCTTCATCGGGACATGGGCCAGGAAGCCCTCCAGCTTCTTCGGATCGGCGCGCGTCACTTCCGTCATCGCCGTGGCGATGATGCCGGGCGCCAGCGCATTCACGCGCACACCTTCGGGCGCCAGTTCGCTGGCCAGAGCGCGCGTGAACTGGGCGATCGCACCCTTCGAGACCGGATAGACGCCGCTGCCGGCCGGCGCCACGAACGAGTTGATCGAGGCGATGTTCACGATGCTGCCCCTGGTGTGCTTGAGCTGCTCGACGAAGGCCATGGTGACGTTGAACGTGCCCTGGACGTTCACCTCCATCGTGCGTTCCCAGCGCGCGCGGCCGTCCGGCTCGGTCAGGCCACCGCGCAGGAAGATGCCGGCATTGTTCACCAGGATGCTGATCGGGCCAACCAGCAGGGAAATGTCCTGCGCCAGCTTCCTGCAGCCGTCTTCGTCCGTCACATCCAGCGCATGGCCGCGCGCATCGCCGCCTGCCTTGACGATGCTGTCGGCAATGGTGCGCGCCGCATCGAGATCGACATCCGTGACGATGACGCGGGCGCCGGCGGCGGCGAGGCCGCGTGCAATGGCGGCGCCGTTGCCTCGGCCCGCCCCGGTGACCAGCGCGAGCCGGCCGGGGAGCGTGTCCTTCATGTGTCCTCCACCGTCTCGCGGGCGGCGGCGAGCGCTTCGTGCAGCACTTCGTCACCGACATGATTCGCCAGCAGAAGGATCAGCCGTGCATCGAACGCACGGCATTGGGCATCGTCGAGATCCCGATAGGCCTCGACGATCGCATTGTAGGCGTCGTCGGGTCGCGCAAGGTTCAGCGTACGGCGCAACGCGCCGGTCTTCGTTTCGGCCATCGCCGCCTCCTCAGCCGTTGCCCGTGGCCCGCCGGATCGCCGCCCCGATGGCGGCTGCGTCGACGCGGCGCCAGCGCGCGGCGACGTAACGGTCGGGCCGGATCAGGTAGGTGGTACCGGGCCGGGCATCGTAGCGCTGTCGGGCGAGCCCGTCCCCCACGATGCAGACGCCGATCGCAGCGGGCGGGAGGTCGGCAAGGGGCGTGTCCTGGTCGGCGAAGGCGAGCACGGTGAAATCCCGCCCCAGACGGTCGATCAGCCAGGAGCCGCCTTCACGTCCCACCGGTGCATCGAGCATCGCCCGCCCCGGCGCGGGACCCCGCGCCCAGTCCGTATCGCCATCCGGTGTGTCCAGCGGCGAACCTGCCTGGCTCGTGGGTACGGACAGCCGGCCGCTGTTGATCAGTGCACGGGCGAAGGGGAAATCGCGGGCGAGCGCCAGGGTCGCGTCGCGGAAGGCCCGCGAAGCCGGGAATTTCGGCGTGATGAAGTCGGTGCTGCGGGTCGAGTTCAGGATGTTCTCGCGGGCCGCCGCGCGCCGCTCGCTGCAGTAGCTGTCGAGCAGCGACACCGGCGCGGCCTTGCCGAGCACCATCGCCAGCTTCCAGGCAAGGTTGTCGACGTCGGCGATGGCGCCATTGCCGCCTCGTGCGCCGAACGGCGAGACGACGTGTGCGGCATCGCCAGCGAAGATCACCCGTCCATGCACGAAGCGCTCCATCATGCGGCAGGTGAAGGTATAGACGCTCGTCCACTCGTGCTCCCAGCGCGCGTCGGGGTCGAACATCTGGCGCAGGCGCCGGTCGATGTTCTCCGGCTTCTTCTCCTCTTCCGGATCGGCGTCCGGACCGAGCTGGAAGTCGACGCGCAGCACGTTGTCGGCCTGGCGATGGAGCAGCACCGAGTTGGTCGGATGGAACGGCGGATAGAACCAGAAGCGCCGCTCCTTCGGCAGCTCGCTCAGCAGCCGGATGTCGGCGATCAGGAACCGGTCGTGGAAGACCTCGCCGGGATAGGGAAGGCCCAACAGGTGGCGCACGGTGCTGCGCACGCCATCGCAGGCGACCAGCCAGCCGGCATCGAGCGCGTAGCGCCCGTCCGGCGTCTCGACTTCGACGGTGACGCCTTCATCGCCCGGCGTGACCGCCACAACCTTGTTGCGAAAGCGCATCTCGACCAGAGGCTCGGCGAGGCAACGCTCGTAAAGATACTCCTCCACGTAATACTGCTGCAGGTTCACGAAGGCCGGAAACTTGTGACCCGGCTCGGGCTGCAGGTTGAAGCGGAAGACCGGCTTGTCGTGAAGATAGAGTTCGCCCTGCTCCCAGGTGATCCCCTTCTCGACCATACGGGACGCGACACCGAAGCGGTCCCAGATCTCCAGACTGTGCTTGGCCTGGCAGATCGAACGGCTGCCGAGGCTCACCGTGTCGTCCTCGTCCAGCACCACCGACGGCACGCCGCGCTGGGCCAGCGCCAACGCCAGCGTTGGCCCGGCCATGCCGGCGCCGACGATCACGACCGGCCGGAGTCCGCCCCCGCCGTCGAGTTCAGCGGGCCGTTGATAGGGATAATGGCGGTAAGTGTAGGAACTCATTGGAGCGCGCCACTCCAGTGGCGCTCATGATGCGCCACGGGAGTGGCGCGCTCCAAAGCCGGCATCGTCACTCGCCCTTTTCGAGCGCCGCCCACATTTCGATGTCGCGCTCGGCGGTCCAGATGCGCGGATGGTCGAGGCCCTTGGCCTCGTCGTAGGCGCGCGACACGTCGAACGGCATGCAGTGTTCGAAGATCACCCAGTTGCCGTAGCGTGGCTGCAGGGCCGCCATCGCCTTGTCGTAGGCCAGCTTCAACGAGTCGCCGGCCTCGGCGCTCTTCTCCACCACCTTGTAGAGGTCGCTCAGGAACGCCTGCGTTCCGGCGATGCCCTCCTCGACCGGACCCTCGCCGATCAGCGCGTCGCCGCGGCCCGGCACCAGTGCCTCTGCCTTGAGGTCGCGAAGCTTCTGCAAAGTCTGCGGCCAGTCCTTGTAATGGGCGTCGCCGCAATAGGGGGTGGCGCCGTACTCGACGAGATCGCCGCTGAACAGCGTGCGCTCCTCGGGCAGCCAGACGATCGTATCGCCCTTGGTATGGCCGCGGCCGGCATGGATGATGTCGACCTGCAGCTTGCCCAGCCACAGGGTCATGCGGTCGCCGAAGGTGATGGTGGGCCAGGTCAGGCCCGGGATCGTCTCGGCCGCCTGGAACAGGCGTGGAAAGCGCTGCAGCTCGGACTTGTAGTCCTGTGCGCCGCGCTCGACGATCATGTCGCGCGTGGCCTCGCTGCAAATGATGTGCTCGGGGCTGTAGCCGCTGGCGCCCAGCACGCGCACCGCGTGGTAGTGCGTGAGCACCACGTACTTGATGGGCTTGTCGGTGACGGTGCGGATGCGCTCGATCACCTGCTCCGCCATCTTCGGCGTCGCCTGCGCGTCGATCACCATGACCGCGTCGTCGCCGACCACGATGCCCGTGTTGGGATCGCCCTCCGCCGTGAAGGCGTATGCATGTTCGGAAAGACGGCTGAAGGTGATCTTCTTGTCCGCCATATCCGCCTGTGAGGCGAACGCCTTGGCCATCCTTACTCCCCCATTCTTGTTGGCGCGACCCTATGCAGCGGCCGGCCGCGAAGTCAAAGCGAGGCTATGCACAGGGCGGTCAGTCGGCGCCGTACCTGTGATAACCGCCACGGTCGCCCGTCCGGACCGTCACATCGAAAGTGTCGCTGTCGCGTTCCATCTTGAGCTTCACAACCGAACCGGCCGGCCCGATCGCCCAGAGCTTGCGATAGAAGTCGGCCACGTCATCGAGCACCTCGCCGTCCAGCGCATGCAGGATGTCGCCACGCTGCAGCCCCGCCCGGTCGGCGGGGCCCCCTTCGGAGATGCCGCCGACCACGAGCTGGCCCATGTGTTCCACGGTGTAGATCCCGAGCCAGGGGCGTGGCGGGGTCGAAAGGCGTCCATGGGCGACGAGTTCGCCGAAGATCGGCTTCAGCCGGTTGATCGGCACGTACATGTTCCCGGGAAAGGCGGGCGATCCCGGGCCAAGCGCCTCCTGGACCAGCAGCGAGCCGACGCCCAGCAGTTCGCCCTGCGGGCTGATCAGGGCCGAACCGCCCCACAGCGGATAGGCCGGCACGGTGAAGATGGCGCTGTCGAGCAGATACTCCCAATACCCCGCAAACTCGCGCCGCCCGGCCACCTTGACCTTGAGCGTCGCCTTCTCGCCGCCGAGGCCCGCGACGAAGGCTTCCGCGCGCAACGTCAGGGCGTCGGAATCGCCAAAGCGCATCGGCTTCAGGCGCATCGGCTCCTCGGTGCGCACCAGGCCGAAACCGCTCTCGTAGTCGTAGCCCACGATGCGGGCACTCAGCTCGTTGCCCTCGATGTCGGTGACCGTGACGGTGTCGGCTTCCATGATCAGGTAGCCGATCGTGAGGACCAGGCCCTCGTCGTCGACGAGAATCCCATGACCTTCACGCTCCGTGCCCAAAGTCTGGGCGGAGCGACGGCTTTCGGGAATTGTGGTCTTTACGCCGACCACCGCGGGCAGCGCGGCGGAAACCAGGGGTGGCAGGTTGGAGCCACCACCGGGGGTGCGGGCGACCACGCCCTCTTCGCCGGGCGGCGGCCAATGGCCCGCGCCGTTTGCGGAACCGTTCAACCCTCGGGCCATCCGCGCTCCTCCTCGCGCACCACGCGCGTCCACAGTCTCAAAGATAGGCGTCCGCCGTCTCGATTGCTATATGACGGTTCATGGCGCCCCCCGCCGATCCGTTCGAAATCACCGACGACCCCGCTCCGGCCGACCCGGTTCCGGCGAGGCGCGCCGTCATGCCCACCGCCCATCTCGAAGGCCTGAACGACGAGCAGCGCCAGGCCGTCACCCATGCCGGTGGACCGTTGCTGGTCCTGGCCGGCGCCGGTACCGGCAAGACCCGCGTTCTGACGACCCGGATCGCCCATCTGCTGCTCACCGGCCAGACGCGCACATCGCAGATCCTGGCTGTGACCTTCACCAACAAGGCCGCGCGCGAAATGCTTGACCGCGTCGCGAGCCTGATCGGCGGCGCGGCCGACGGCATGTGGCTCGGCACCTTCCACGCCATCGGCGTGCGGGTCCTGCGCCGCCACGCCGAACTGATCGGTCTCAAGAGCAATTTCACGATCCTCGACACCGACGACCAGACGCGGTTGATCAAGCAGCTCCTGCAGGCGGAGGGGATCGACGACAAGAAATGGCCGGCGCGAATCCTGTCGGGCATCATCCAGCGCTGGAAGGACCGCGCGCTGCCGCCGGAGAAGGTGAGCGGCGACGATGCCGGCGAGTTCGCCAATGGCCGGGCCGCGGACATCTACCGTCAGTACCAGGAGCGCCTCGCCGAGGTGAACGCCGTCGATTTCGGCGATCTGGTGATGCACTGCGTGACCCTGTGGCAGAAGCACCCCGACATCCTGGCGATCTATCATCGGCGCTTCCGCCACATCCTGGTCGACGAGTACCAGGATACCAACGTGGCGCAGTATCTCTGGCTGCGCCTGCTGGCCCAGGGCACACAGGATGTCTGCTGCGTCGGCGACGACGACCAGTCGATCTATGGCTGGCGCGGCGCCGAGGTCGGCAACATCCTGCGCTTCGAGAAGGATTTCCCCGGCGCCACCATCGTCCGGCTCGAGCGCAACTACCGTTCGACACCGCACATCTTGGCCGCGGCCTCGCACCTCATCTCGCACAATGAGGGTCGGCTCGGAAAGACGCTGTGGACCGACACCAAGGAGGGTGAGCGCATCTCGCTGCGCGGCGTCTGGGACGGCGACGAGGAAGCGCGCACCATCGGCGAGGAGATCGAGGCGCTGCAGCGCGACAAGCACAAGCTCGCGCAGATCGCCATTCTCGTCCGCGCCGGCTTCCAGACGCGCGAGTTCGAGGAACGCTTCATCACGATGGGCCTTCCCTATCGCGTGATCGGCGGTCCGCGCTTCTACGAGCGCCAGGAGATCCGCGACGCGCTGGCCTATTGCCGCGTCACGATCCAGCACGACGACGACCTCGCCTTCGAGCGAATCTACAACACGCCGCGCCGGGGCCTGGGTGAATCGGCGCTGCGCACCCTGCGGCTGATCCAGCGCACGCAGAAGATCTCGCTGTTCGAGGCCACAAGGCGGGCGCTCGAGACCGACGAATTGAAGGCGCGACCGCGCAAGTCGCTGGGCGACCTGATCCGCAACTTCGAGCGCTGGCGCGCGATGCTCGATGGCATGAGCCACGTCGAGGTGGTCGAAACCATGCTCGACGAGTCGGGCTATACCGACATGCTGCGCATCGACCGCTCCCCGGAAGCGGAGGGTCGACTCGAAAACCTGAAGGAACTCGTCAACGCGCTGCAGGAATTCGATTCCCTGCCGGCCTTCATGGAGCATGTCGCGCTGCTCACCGACATGGCCTCGCGCGACGACACCGACATGGTGAGCGTTATGACCCTGCACGCCGCCAAGGGGCTGGAGTTCGACGCCGTGTTCCTCCCCGGCTGGGAAGAGGGCCTGTTTCCCAACCAGCGCGCGCTCGACGACAAGGGCGCGGCCGGCCTCGAAGAGGAGCGGCGGCTGGCCTATGTCGGCCTGACACGTGCGCGCAAGCGAGCCTATGTGTCCTTTGCCGCCAATCGCCGCGTCTTCAACCAGTGGCAGGCCGCCATCCCGTCGCGCTTCCTGCGCGAACTGCCCCAGGCCCAGCTCGCCGAGAGCAGCGATGCCGGCCTCTATGCAACCTATTCCGCCGGCCATCACGGCGGCCTGCGCGACCAGGCCAGCGGCTTCGAATACGAGAGCCTGGGCGTTACCGGGCGGCGCGGCCGCTACCGCGACGAGACCGCCGACGATCGCCGCGCGACCGAAGGCGATCGGGTCGACCTCAGCGTCGGCCAGCGCGTCTTCCACCAGAAGTTCGGCTACGGCCGCATCGTCGCCGTCGACGGCAACAAGCTCGACATCGAATTCGAGAAAGCCGGTTCCAAAAAGGTGCTCGACAGCTTCATCGAAGCAGCCTGATCAGAAACTACGGGAGATAAACGCCATGTTCCGCCGCTCCGCCCTCGTCCTCGGCTCACTGCTGAGCCTTGCGCTCGTCTCCGGTACGAGCTTCGCGCAGACAGGCAAGGTGACGGTCGTGACGTCCTTCTCGAAGGACGTCACCGACCCGATCAAGAAGGCGTTCGAGAAGGCAGTTCCAGGCGCCACTCTGGAGGTGCAGAACCGCAACACCAATGCCGGCGTGAAGTTCATCGAGGAGACCAAGGGCAACAACCAGGTCGACCTGTTCTGGGCCTCGGCGCCCGACGCCTTCGAGGTACTGAAGGGCAAGAAGCTGCTCAGCCCCTACAAGCCCAAGGCCACCGGCATCGCCGAGAAGGTCGGCTCCTACCCGGTGAACGACAAGGACGGCTTCTATTCCGGCTTCGCCGCCTCGGGCTACGGCATCATGTGGAACGAGCGCTACGTGAAGGCCAACAAGCTGCCGACGCCCAAGGAGTGGCAGGACCTCGCGCAGGCGCCCTACTTCGACCATGTGTCGATCTCCGCGCCGTCGCGCTCCGGCACGACCCATCTCACGATCGAGACGATCCTGCAGGGCGAAGGCTGGGACAAGGGCTGGCGCACCACCAAGGAGATCGCCGGCAACCTGCGCACCGTGACCGACCGCTCGTTCGGCGTGCCGGAAGCCGTGAACTCCGGCCAGGTCGGCTACGGCGTCGTGATCGACTTCTTCGCCTTCTCCTCGCAGGGCGCGGGCTTCCCGGTGAAGTTCGTCTATCCGTCGGTGACGACGCTCGTCCCGGCCAATGTCGGCGTGGTCGCCAACGCGCCGAACAAGGCCGGCGCCGAGGCCTTCATCGAGTTCCTGCTCTCGCCCACCGGGCAGGACGTGCTGCTGGAGCCGACGATCCGCCGTCTCCCGGTGCGGCCCGAGACCTACGCCAAGGCGCCGGCCGACTATCCCAACCCGTTCAAGGACAAGAACCTCCAGGGCCTCCTGACCTTCAACGCCGAGCTGTCCGAGGGCCGCACCGCCGCCGTCGACACGCTGTTCGACCAGCTCATCACCTTCCAGCTCGAGCCGCTGAAGGCGGTGACCAAGACGCTGCACGAGGTCGATGCGGCGCTGAAGAAGAAGGACAATGCCCAGGCCCGCGCACTCGCCAAGGAAGCGCGCGACCTGATTGCCGCGATGCCGATCACCGAGGCGCAGGCCGCCTCGCCCGAGATCAAGGCCGCCTTCACCGGTGCGAAGGAGAAGTCGGCGCGCCAGGCCGAGCTGGAACAGCAGTGGGCAGCCTTCGCCAAGGAGAAGTATGCGGCGGCGAAGGCCAAGGCCGACGAGGCGCTGAAGCTGGCGCGATGATCCAGGTGTACTTGCCTCCCCCGTCATACGGGGGAGGTGCCCGAAGGGCGGAGGGGGAGAGCCCCAGACGAGTTCCTTCGTGTTGCCTCGACCCCTCCGCCCTTCGGGCACCTCCCCTTCGCGGACTCCGCGAAGGGGAGGAAAGGCTTTAGATGCAGCGCTCCCCCGGCCAGATCGCCCTGGCGCTCGGCATCGCCCTCTTCCTCGGCGTCTTCCTGCTCGCGCCCGTGGCGACCGTCGTCTACGTCGCCTTCACCGAGAAGGGCGGCGGTGGGCTGACGCTCGTCAACTTCCTCGACTTCGCCCGTACCGAGCTGTTCGTCCGCTCGTTCTGGAACTCGGTCTACGTCTCGGGGATGACCGTCGTGTGGGCCTCGGTGCTGGCGCTGCCGCTGGCCTATCTCACGACGCGCTTCGAGTTCCGCGGCGCCATGCTGGTGCAGACGCTGGGCTTCCTGCCGTTGATCATGCCGCCGTTCGTCGGCGCGGTGGCGATGCAGCTCCTGTTCGGCCGCAACGGCTCGGTGAACCTGCTGCTCGACGAGTGGTTCGACTTCAAGATCGGCTTCATGGAAGGCCTCAACGGCGTCATCTTCCTGCAGGCCATCCATTACTTCCCGTTCATCCTCGTCAACCTGTCGGCGGCGCTGCGCAACATCGACCGCAGCATGGAAGAAGCCGCGCAGAACCTGGGCTCGCACGGGCTGCGCCTGTTCCGGCGCATCGCCCTGCCGCTGGCGCTGCCGGGCTATATCGCGGGCGCCAGCCTGGTGTTCGTGAAGGTGTTCGACGACGTGGCGACTCCGCTGCTCCTGAACGTGAAGGAGATGCTGGCGCCCCAGGCCTATCTGCGCATCACCTCGATCGGCATCGACGATCCGATGGGCTACGTGATCTCCGTCGTGCTGATCCTCGTCGCGGTGGCGACCATGTGGGCGACCGCTTTGGTCATGAAGGGCAAGGATTACGCCACGACCCAGCGCGGCGGCGGCGGCCTCGCCCGGCGCAAGTTGCGGCCGCGCGAGCAGGTGCTGGCCTATGCCGTCGTGATCTTCATCCTGGCGCTGGTGCTGGCGCCTCATGTCGGCCTGGTGCTGCTGTCGTTCGCCACGGTCTGGTCCTACAGCCCGCTGCCCGACGGCTACACGCTGGCCCACTACACGCGCGTGCTGGGCGACAGTTCGATCTACATCAAGAACACGCTGCTCTATGCCGGCCTCGCCGCCGCCATCGACGTCGTGATCGGCGGCGCCATCGCCTATCTCGTCCTGCGCACGCGGCTGGCCGGACGCCAGTGGCTCGACTGGGCCGCCAGCACCGCGCTGGCCGTACCCGGCGTCGTGCTGGGCATCGGCTATCTGCGGGCCTTCTATGGCGTCAGCCTGCCCGACGGCACGCCGCTCGCGACACTCTGGATTGTGATCGTCCTGGCCATCGCCATCCGCCGCCTGCCCTACGCGCTGCGCGCCGCCTATGCCGCCCTGCAGCAGATCTCGATCTCGCTCGAGGAAGCCGCCGAAAACCTCGGCGCCACCAAGGCGCGCACGGTGCGCCGGGTCGTGATCCCGCTGATGACCGGCGGGCTTCTCGCGGGCTTCGTCACCAGCTTCGCCACGGCCGCGGTCGAACTGTCGGCCGTGCTGATCCTCGTGCAATCCAATTCGGACGCGCCGCTGGCCTACGGGCTCTACGTACTGATGCAGACGCCGGCGGGACGCGGCGCCGGCGCGGCGCTGGGCGTGATCGCCGTGCTGATCGTCGCGATCTGCATGTGGCTGTCGCAGCTCGCGGTCGACCGGTCGCAACGGGCGCGGGGGCTCGATATATGACGGACATGACCATGGCGAAGGCAGCACGCGCGGTCGGCATCGAGATCACGGGGGTCAACCTCTCCTACGGGTCGACCCATGTGCTGAAGGATGTCGCCCTCTCGATCCACCCCGGCGAATTCTTTGCCTTCCTCGGCCCGTCCGGTTGCGGCAAGACCACCCTTCTGAGGCTGATCGCGGGCTTTGCCCAGGCGCAGACCGGCAAGGTGCTGCTGGACGGCCAGGACGTGGCGCCGCTGCCGCCCTGGAAGCGCGACGTCGGCATGGTGTTCCAGAGCTACGCGCTGTGGCCGCACATGACCGTCGCCAAGAACGTCGCCTTCGGCCTCGAGGAGCGCCGCCTGCCCCGCGCCGAGATCGACCGGCGGGTCGCGCAGGCGCTGGAACTCGTCGGCCTCTCGGCCTACGCCGAGCGCCGGCCCGCACAACTCTCCGGCGGCCAGCAGCAGCGCGTGGCGGTGGCGCGGACCATCGCCATCGAGCCCAAGGTGCTGCTGCTCGACGAGCCACTTTCCAACCTCGACGCCAAGATGCGCGTCAGCGTCCGCCGGGAGTTGCGGGCGCTGCAGCAGCGGCTGGGTCTCACGACGATCTTCGTGACCCACGACCAGGAAGAGGCCAACACGATCTGCGACCGCATCGCCGTCATGGACGGCGGCAAGGTCCAGCAGGTCGGCACGCCGATGGAGCTCTACGAGAACCCGGCCAACCTGTTCGTGGCGAACTTCCTGGGTTCCGCCAACATCCTCGACGAGAAGTCGGGCGTGCCGATGCCGGCCGGCAAGCGGCTGGTGTTCCGTCCCCAGCACGCGACGCTGTCGGCGGCCGAGGGTGCGGCCCTGCACGGCCCCGTCACCCACCGCGAGTTCCTGGGCGCGACCGTGCGCTACGGGGTGCGCATCGGCGCCAGCGAGATCCTGATCGAGACGCCGTTCCAGTCCGGCAGCGAATTGCGCAGCGTCGGCGACAAGGTGGGCGTGGACTTGCCACCCCAGCGCATGCTTTTCCTTCCGGCATGAGTACCGTTCGCAAGGCAGGTTTCGTCGCTCCGGCGGCCGAGCGCGCCGCCTGGGAAACCCTGCTGGAAGAAAGGCTGGGCGAGCAAGGCTTTATCGTCGCGAGCTGCGAGGTGTCGCGCGACGGGCCCTGGCGCATCGACGTATTCGGCGAGGGCGACGAGGCGTTGGTGAAAGCCGCGATCGAGGCCGCCGCACAGGCGCTCGGCCTGGCCGTGCCGGACTGGCGCTGGGAAGCGCTGCCCGACATCGACTGGGTCGCCGAGAACCAGCGTTCCTTCCGGCCCTTCGCCGTCGGCCCGTTCTGGGTACACCCCTCGCATGTCAGCGAAGGCCGCCCCGCCGGCCTGCTGCCGCTGCGCATCGATGCCGGTCTCGCCTTCGGTACCGGCACGCACGCCACCACGCGCGGTTGCCTGGAGATGCTGGCGACGCTCGATCCGGCGGAGACGGTCAATGCCGTCGATGTGGGCTGCGGCAGCGGCATCCTCGCCATCGCCATGGCCAAGCTCTGGAAGCGGCCGGTGATCGGCGGCGACAACGATGCCGAGGCAGTGGACGTCGCGCGGGAGAATGCCGCACTCAACGGCGTGCCGGACCTCTGCACCTTCTTCGTCTCCTCCGGCCTGCAGGCGGGGGAGCTGGGCCGCCGTGCACCCTACGATCTCATCGTCGCCAACATCCTGGCCGGGCCGCTGCTGGATCTTGCGGAAACCTTCGGCGCTTCCGTCCGTCCGGGCGGGCGCGTGCTGCTGAGCGGACTGCTGGTGGAGCAGGCGGCCAACATCCTGGCCGCCTACGGACGCCGCGGCTTCGTGTTCGAGCGCCGCATCGACCTGGAAACGGGCGGCGCCTGGTGGCGCAGCCTGGTCCTGCGGCGGGCCTGACGCCCAAAACGAAAGGGCCGGCTTTCGCCGGCCCTCGTACGCTTACGCTACGCTACTCTACAGTCGGCTACGCCGCGCGGCGCAGGTTCTGGTTGGCCACGGTGACCGGTGCGGCGACATGGTCGAATGCCGGCGTCACGCCCTCGGCGGCCTCACGAACGGCGAAGTCGATGTCGGCCCGGCACAGGCCGAGGTCGGACAGTTCGCGGTCGGTCATGCGATGCAGCTGGGCCTCGGCGGCGCGCAGCTTCAGGTCGGCCTTGATCCCCGCGGTCAGGCGGTCGTACTGACGGCCAATCCACAGGATTGCGTCACCGAAGCCGTTCGCCAGCATTTCGGCGCGGGCATAGCGGGCACGCAGCTCGATCAGGCGGCGATCGGCGGTGATGCCGAACTTGGAATTCGCGTTTCCCCCCGCCGGCGCAGTTTCGCTGGTCAGATCCTTAAAGGTCCGAATCGGCTGGGTCATCATGAGTCTCTCCTTTATTGTGCGATGCGAAAGTCGATGCTGCATCGCACTCAGCAAATATAGAGCCTTGAGCCGCAACAATAAGTGCAGAGGTTGAAGGTTCGATATGCGCCCAACGCATAACGCACTATATTTTAGCATTTCGCACATGCGAAAGAACAAAAATTGCTCAGTTTGCCTGTACTGACCGTCGCGCGTAGGGTCGCGAAATCATGAGTTCCGCTCCAGATGACGTTCTAGCCCTGCTCCACAAGCATGGGCGCAGCGCCGACCCGGCCGCGCTCGATGCGCTGATGCGCGGGGTGGCCGCCGCTCCTGAAAGCCTGTCCGGCCCGGAGTGGATCGAACTGATCGATCCGGCTCCTGATGCCGAAATGACCAGGGCGCTGATCGCTTGGCGGGCAGCGTTGGCCGCCGGCGACGACGGGCTGGAAGCGAGCCCCGCCCCGGCCTCCCGGCTGGCCGATCTGCGCGCCGAACTGAAGCGGCGAGGCCTCGACGGTTTCGTCGTGCCGCGTGCAGACGAGCATCAGGGCGAGTACGTGCCGCGGCGTTCGCAGCGGCTTGGCTGGCTGACCGGGTTCAGCGGCTCGGCGGGCCTCGCCATCGTCCTGGCCGACAAGGCGGCGATCTTCATCGATGGCCGCTACACGCTCGCGGTCCGCGACCAGGTCGACGTGCAGGCCTTCGAGCCGCACCAGATCCCCGAACAGTCGGCAGAAACCTGGATCGCCGAGAACCTGCCCAAGGGCGGCAAGCTGGGCTTCGATCCCTGGCTCCAGACCGTCGACGGCTACGACCGCTTCGCCCGCGCCTGCCAGCGTGCGGGCGGCAGCTTCGTGCCGGTCGAATCCAATCCCGTCGACACGGTCTGGACGGCCCGTCCGCCCGCGCCGCTGGCGCCGGTGCTGCCGCATCCCGTCGAATTCGCCGGCGAGACCAGCGAGAGCAAGCGCGGCCGCATTGCCGCGACCCTGGCCGCCAGGAATGCCGACGTCGCACTGATCACCGCGCCGGACTCGATCGCCTGGCTGCTGAACGTGCGGGGCGGCGACGTTCCGCGCACCCCGTTCGCGCTGGGCTTCGCGCTGATCCACGCCGACGGTCATGTCGATCTCTACATGGATCGCCGCAAGATTCCCGATCGCACCGTGTCGTGGCTCGGCAATGCCGTGACCCTGGCGCCGCCCGAGGAGCTGGGCAGCGCCCTCGACCTGCTGGGCAAGCTGGGCAAGCGCGTCCTGGTCGAGACCTCGACCGCGCCCTATTGGGCCGCGACGCGGCTGCAGGCCGCGGGCGCGACGATGGTGCGCGACGCCGATCCCGTCTCGCTCCCCAAGGCGTGCAAGAACGCGGTCGAACTCGACGGCATCCGCGCCGCGCATCGCCGCGACGGCGTCGCCGTCAGCCGCTTCCTGAACTGGCTCGCCCGCGCGTCGAGCGCGGGCGCTTTGCGCGAGATCGAGGTGTCGGATCGGCTGCAGGCGCTGCGCGAGGAAACCGGCAAGCTGCGCGACCTCAGCTTCGACACGATCTCGGGGGCCGGCGCCAACGGCGCCATCGTCCATTACCGCGCCTCCGAGGCGACGGAGCGCACGCTCGAACCCGGCAGCCTCTACCTGGTGGATTCCGGCGGCCAGTATCGCGACGGCACCACCGACATCACCCGCACCGTCGGCGTCGGCACGCCCTCGCCCGAGATGCGCGACCGCTTCACGCGGGTCCTGAAGGGACATATCGCTCTGGCCAGCGCGCGCTTCCCGGTCGGCACGACGGGATCCCAGCTCGATGTTCTGGCGCGCTATGCGCTGTGGCAGGTCGGTCTCGACTACGACCACGGCACCGGCCACGGCGTCGGCGCCTATCTCTCGGTGCACGAGGGTCCGCACCGCATCTCCAAGATGCCCAACTCGGTCGCGCTGCAGCCTGGCATGATCGTCAGCAACGAGCCCGGCTACTACAAGACCGGCGCCTACGGCATCCGCATCGAGAACCTCGTGGCGGTGAAGGACGTCGAGATCGAGGGCGCCGACCGCAAGTACCTCGAATTCGAGACGCTGACCCTCGCCCCGATCGACCTCGCCTGCATCGAGCCCTCGCTGCTGACCGAGACCGAGAAACAGTGGCTCAACGACTATCACCGCCGCGTGCGCGAGACGGTCGGGCCGAACGTCGACGAAGAAACGCGCGCCTGGCTCGAACAGGCGACGCGCGCGATCTGACGTTCACTGTCATCCTGAGCGCAGCGAAGGATCTCCCGCGAGTCAGGGAGTCCGCTGGCCGCCGCGTTAGGTCCTTCGCTGCGCTCAGGACGACAGCTTTTAACCGCTGAGCTTCACCCATTCCTCTTCGGTGATCGTCTCGATTTTGAGCTCGGCGGCCTTGCGGGCCTTGGAGCCGGCATTCTCGCCGACGACGACCAGGCTGGTCTTCTTCGACACCGAATCGGTGACCTTGGCACCCAGCTCCTCGGCGCGCGCCTTGGCGGCGTCGCGGGTCATGGTCGAGAGTTCGCCGGTGAAGACGACGATCTTGTCCTTGAGCTTGGCGTCCGCCGCGATCACCCGGCGCTGTACCGGCTGGACGCTGAGTTGCTTCAGCAGGTCCTCGATGATCTCGACCGTATGGCCCTCGGTGAAGAACGCGCACATCGCGTCGGCCGTGGTGACGCCGATCTGCTCGACGTTGCACAGCCGGCCATAGCTCGGGCCCACGGTCTCGGCGGCCTTCTCCTTCTTCGCCGGGCCGGGATGCGCCTGGCGCTCCTTCGCGGCGGCCAGCATCTCGGCCAGCCATGTATCGGCGTCGCCGTATTCCTGGGCGAGGATCTTGGCCGTCGCCTCGCCGATCAGGGGAATGCCGATCGCGTTGATGAAACGATCGAGCGAGATGGTGCGGCGGGCCTCGATGGCGGCCAGCAGGTTACGCACGGAAAGGTCGCCCCAGCCCTCGCGTTTCTTGATATCGCGCTCGTGCTCGGACAGTCGGAAGATGTCGCCGGGCACCTTCAGCAGGCCGTCGTTGAAGAAGTTCTCGATATGGGTGCCGCCCAGCCCTTCGATGTCGAAGCAATTGCGCGACACGAAGTAGCGCAGCCGCTCGACCTGCTGGAACGGACATTCCAGCCCGCCGGAGCAGCGCCGCACCACGCCGCCCTCCTCCGCCTTCACCTCGGTCTCGAGCGGACAAGGGCAGTGCGTCGGGAAGTGATACTTCTTTGCGTTCTTCGGGCGTTCGTCGGCCACGAAGCCCAGCACCTGCGGGATCACGTCGCCGGCGCGTTGGATCGTGACCATGTCGCCAACCCGCACGTCGAGCCGCTCGATCTCGTCGGCATTGTGCAGCGTCGCGCGCGCCACCATCACGCCGCCCACGTTCACCGGCTCCAAGTCCGCCACCGGCGTCAGCGCCCCCGTGCGCCCCACCTGGATGTTGATGCCGTTCAGCCGCGTCCGCGCCTGCTCGGCCGGGAATTTGTGCGCGGTCGCCCAGCGCGGCGCGCGGCTCACGAACCCCAGCCGCTCCTGCCAGTCGATGCGGTCGACCTTGTAGACGACCCCGTCGATGTCGTAGGGCAGCGACGGCCGCTCCTCGCCGATCCGCCTGTAGAAGGCGCGCACCTCGTCCGGCGTCCGGCACAGCTCGGTCAATGGATTGGTCTTGAAGCCCCAAGCCTTCAGAAGCTTCAGGTATTCGCTGTGCGTCTTCCACGAACGGGGCTCGGCCTCGCCCCAGGCGTAGGCGAAGAAACGCAAGGGACGCTTCGCGGTGATTCCGGCATCGAGCTGGCGCAACGAGCCCGCGGCGGCGTTGCGAGGATTGGCGAAGGTCTTTTCCCCCGCCTCCTCCTGGCGTTGGTTCATCTCCTGGAACGCCGAGCGCTCCATGTAGACCTCGCCGCGCACGTCGATCGACTTCGGAAAGCCATCCTTGCCATGCGCCTTCAGGCTGTTCGGGATATCCTTCACGGTCTTGAGATTCGCCGTGACGTCCTCGCCGGTCGTGCCGTCGCCACGCGTCGCGCCCTGCACGAACTCGCCATCCTCGTAGCGCAGGCTGATCGAGAGGCCGTCGATCTTCGCCTCGCAGCTGAACGCGATCTCGTCCTCGGGTCCGATGTTGGTCTCGCGTTCCAGGCCGCGCCGCACGCGATCGAGGAAATCCTGCAGCTCCTCGTCGGTGAAGCAGTTGTCGAGCGACAGCATCGGCCGGCGATGCGTCACCTTGGCGAAGGCCGTCGTCGGCGTGGGCGCGACGCGCTGCGTCGGGCTGAACATGTCGACGATCTGTGGGAAGCGCGCTTCGATCGCCTTCAGTCGCTGGCGCAGCTTGTCGTACGCGGCGTCCGAGATCTCCGGCTCGTCCTTCTCATGATAGAGCTTGTCGTGGTGGACGATCTCCTCGGCCAGACGCTTGTGCTCGGAGCGGGCCTGCCGCTCGGTCAGCTTGTCGACGTCGAGCGCCGCCACGACCTTCGCCGCACGGGACATTGCCGTCTCCCTAGCCTGCCGTCGCCAGCAGCCGGTCGGCCGCGGCGCGCGCCTCGACCGTCACTTCAGCACCCGACAGCATGCGCGCGATCTCCTCGCGGCGGCCCTTGGCGTCGAGCGCCAGCACATCGGTGCTGGCCGCCGTGCGCGTGGTCGTCTTGCGGATCAGCCAGTGGCGGTCGGCGACGGCGGCGACCTGCGGCGAATGGGTGACGACCAGCACCTGCACGTCCCGGGCGAGCCGCTTCAGCCGCTCGCCGACCGCCGCCGCGGTGGCGCCGCCGATGCCGGAGTCGACCTCGTCGAACACGATGGTCTGTGCGTCGCCGACCTTTGCGAGACAGACCTTCAGGGCCAGCAGGAAGCGCGACAGCTCGCCACCCGAGGCGATTTTGGCGATCGGCGACGGCGGCGCGCCGGGATTGGTCGAGACGGTGAACTGAACACGGTCGGTGCCGGCCGAGGACCATTCGGCCTCCGGCAGCGCCGCCACTTCGGTGACGAACTTCGCGCGCTCCAGCTTCAGCGGCGCCAGTTCGGCGGCCACCGCCTTGTCGAGCCGGGCCGCGCCCTTGCGGCGGGCGGTTGCCTGGATTTCAGCGGCCGCGACATAGGT
>LSKJ01000210.1 GCA_001557035.1 Rhodospirillaceae bacterium CCH5-H10
ATCGACGGCGCTGCAGCCGTGCTGGCCGGCTCCTGCTCCGCCGCGACGCTTGGCCAGATTGCCGCCTTCAAGGGCGCGCACATGGCGCTCGACACGGATGCGATCTGCCGCGGCGAGGATGTCGCTGCGAAGGCGCTGGACTGGACGAAGGGCAAGCTCGGTAACGGCCCGATCCTGCTGTCGGCCAGCGACAAGCCCGAGGCGGTGAAGGCGCTGCAGGCCAAGTATGGCGTCGACAAGTCGAGCCAGGCCATCGAGAAGACGATGGCGGCGCTGGCGCGTGGCCTGGTCGCCGCGGGCGTCGGCCGGCTGGTCGTCGCGGGCGGCGAAACGTCGGGCGCCGTCGTGAGCGCGCTCGACGTCACGGCGCTGCGCATCGGCCCCGAGATCGATCCCGGCGTGCCGTGGACGGCTTCGGTCGGCGCCAAGCCGATCCTGCTCGCGCTGAAGTCCGGCAATTTCGGCGCGCCCGATTTCTTCACCAAGGCATTCGACAAATTATGAGCACCGCTGAAACCAAGATGCGCGAGCAGATCTGTGCGCTGGGCGCCAAGCTCGCCGCGCGCGGCCTCTGCCCCGGCACGTCCGGCAACATCAGCGCGCGCGTGGCCGACGGCTGGCTGATGACACCGACCAACTCGTCGCTGGGCGAGCTCGAGCCCGGTCAGCTCTCCAAGATCGATCTCTCCGGCAAGCATGTCGCGGGCGATCCGCCGACCAAGGAAGCGCTGCTGCATCGCTCGGTCTACGACGTGCGGCCCAAGGACGGCGCCATCGTGCACCTTCATTGCACGCACGCCGTGGCGATCTCCTGCCTCGATCCGTCGTGCCACCACAATGCCCAGACGACGCTGCCGCCAATCACGCCCTACTTCGTGATGCGGGTCGGCAAGCTGCCGCTGGTCCCCTACTTCAAGCCGGGCGACCCCAAGCTGGCCGACGCCATCCGCGACTATGCCAAAGGCCATCGCGCGGTGCTGCTGGCCAACCACGGGCCTGTGGTCGCCGGCACGTCGCTGTCGGCCGCCTCGGCGTCCATCGAGGAGCTGGAGGAGACGGCCAAGCTGCATCTGCTGCTGCAGGGGTTCAAGCCGCGCCTCCTGTCGGATGCAGAAGTGCGCGACGTCGAAGAAGCCTACCCTTCCTGATCGGACAAGAAGCATGCCCAAGCTCGCCGCCAACCTGTCGTGGATCTACCAGGAGGTGCCGTTCCTGCAGCGCTTCGGCGCCGCGGCCGCGCACGGCTTCAAGGCCGTCGAGATCCTGTTTCCCTACGAGGCGCCCGCGGCCGAGATCGCCGCCGAGTTGAAGAAGCACAAGCTCACGCAGGCGCTGTTCAACCTGCCGCCGGGCGATGCCAGCAAGGGCGAGCGCGGACTGGCCGCCCTGCCCGGCCGCGAGGCCGAGTTCGAGGCCGCGATCGACAAGGCGCTGGAGTACGCCCAGGTGCTGGAGTGTCGGACCCTGCACGTCATGTCGGGCATGATCGCGCCTGGCGCCGACGTGAAGGCGATGCACCGCACCTTCGTCTCCAATCTCAAGAAGATCTGCGACCGCACCGCCAAGAACGGCATCACCATCGTGCTGGAGCCAATCAATCACCGCGACATTCCCGGCTACTTCACCAACACGACCGACCAGGTGAAGGGGATCATCGACGAAGTTGGCGCGCCGCATCTGCGCCTGCAGCTCGACCTCTATCACCTGCAGGTGACCGAGGGTGACCTGCAGAAGCGGACGGAGCGTCTGTTCCCGATCACCTCGCACGTGCAGATCGCCGGCAATCCCGATCGCAACGAGCCCGACATCGGCGAGGTCAATCATCTCTACCTGCTCGATGTGCTCGATCGCCTCGGCTACGACGGCTATGTCGGCCTCGAATACAAGCCGAAGACGACCACCGGCGCCGGCCTCGGCTGGGCCACCAAGTACGGCATCAAGGCCTGACCCATGACCGACAAGAACACACCCGTCGTTGCGTTCGTGGGCCTGGGCTCGATGGGCCTCGGCATGGCGAAGAACCTGCTGAAGCATGGCCACAAGGTGATCGGCGCCGATCCCAGCGCCGCCGCACGCGAGGCCTTCGTGGCGGCGGG
>LSKJ01000211.1 GCA_001557035.1 Rhodospirillaceae bacterium CCH5-H10
AAGGAGTATCGCAACTACTTCGAGAAGGATCGCGCGCTGGTCCGCCGCTTCCAGAAGATCGACGTGCCGGAGCCGACCATCGTCGATGCCATCGAGATCATGAAGGGGCTGAAGCCGGTCTACGAGAAGCATCACCATGTCAGCTTCACGGACGACGCCATCAAGGCGGCCGTCGAGCTGTCGGCGCGCTACATCCACGACCGCAAGCTGCCGGACAAGGCGATCGACGTGATCGACGAGGTCGGCGCGGCCCAGATGCTGCGTGCGCCCGACAAGCGCAAGACCACGATCGAGGTGGCCGACATCGAGGACATCGTCGCCAAGATCGCCCGCATCCCGCCGAAGTCCGTGTCGAAGGACGATACCGAGCTGCTTCGCTCCATCGACCGCGACCTGAAGACGGTCGTGTTCGGCCAGGATCATGCGATCGACCAGCTCGCGGCGTCGATCAAGCTGGCGCGCGCAGGCCTGCGCTCGCCGGAGAAGCCGATCGGCAGCTACCTGCTGGCCGGCCCGACCGGCGTCGGCAAGACCGAGGTGACGCGCCAGCTCGCGCGCCTGCTCGGCCTGGAGGTCATCCGCTTCGACATGTCGGAGTACATGGAACGGCACAGCGTCTCGCGCCTGATCGGTGCCCCGCCGGGCTATGTCGGCTTCGACCAGGGCGGCCTGCTCACCGACAAGGTGAACCAGCATCCGCATTGCGTCGTGCTGTTCGACGAGATCGAGAAGGCGCACCCGGATGTGTTCAATGTCCTGCTGCAGGTGATGGACTACGGCAAGCTCACCGACCACAACGGCCGGACGGTGGATTTCCGCAACGTCATCCTCTGCATGACGACCAATGCCGGCGCTGCCGACATCGCCAAGCCGGCGCTCGGTTTCGGCCGCGAGCAGCGGCACGACGAGGACAACGACGCGATCAACCGCATGTTCGCGCCGGAGTTCCGCAACCGTCTCGACGCGATCATCAAGTTTGCCAGCCTGGGTCCGGAATCGATGGGCCGGGTTGTCGACAAGTTCGTGGCCGAGCTGGAGGTTCAGCTTGCCGACCGCAAGGTCTTCATCGAGCTGACGGACGGCGCACGCCGCTGGCTGGCGGAGAAGGGCTACGACAAGCTGTTCGGCGCCCGTCCGCTCGCCCGCGTCATCCAGGAATACGTGAAGAAGCCGCTGGCGGAGGAAGTGCTGTTCGGCAAGCTCTCCGACGGTGGCACGGTTCGCGTCGATGTCGATGGTGTCGACGACGCAGCCAAGCTCGCCTTCACCTTCCTGCCGCCTGAGCGCGGTGCGTTGCCGCCGGCCAGCCAAGAGCCGGTGCTCGCCGGCTAGTGAGCGCCTTCAAGCCGCTCTGGGTCGCCCTGCGCGCCGCGGTGCTCGCCACCGCGGTGTTCTGGGTGGCGCTGTTCATCATCGACAAGATCGGCTGGCAGGCGCCGCTCGGCCTGACCGAGCAATTGGTGTTCTTCGTCGTTTTCTTCTTCGGGGTGCTGATGGCCAAGTAGGCCGTCAGCCCTCGTTTTCCTTCCGGAAGGGCGAGTACTGCATCAGCCCTTCGATCTCCTGCTCGACAGCCCGGCGTTCGCGCTTCAGATACTCGTCGACGGCATGACGGAAGCTCGCGTCGACGATCCAGTGCGCCGAGTAGGTCGGCACCGGCAGGTAGCCGCGCTGGATCTTGTGGTCGCCCTGCGCGCCGGCCTCGACCCGCGCCAGCCCATGGGCGATCGCATAGTCGATGGCTTGGTAGTAGCAGGCCTCGAAATGCAGGAAGGCGTGGCTTTCGAGGCAGCCCCAGTAGCGGCCGTAGAGCGTGTCGTCGCCCTTGAGGTTCAGGGCGCCGCCCACCGGGCGTCCGTCGGCTTCGGCCATCACCAGCACGACCTTGTCGGCCATGGTCGTGCCGAGAATGTCGAAGAACGAGCGCGTGAGGTAGGGCGTGCCCCACTTGCGGCCGCCGGTGTCCATGTAGAAGGCGAAGAAGGCGTCCCAGTGCTCGGGGCGGATCTCGTCGCCACTCAGCGTGTGGATGGCGATGCCGTCGCGCTTCACCGCCTCGCGTTCCTTGCGGATCGCCTTGCGCTTGCGTGACGACAGGGCCGCCAGGAAGTCGTCGAAGGTGCGGTAGCCGTCGTTGCTCCAGTGATACTGCTGGCCGAGCCGCAGCAGCCAGCCGCGCGCGCCGAAGCGCTTCCAGTCGTCCTCGGTACAGAAGGTGGCGTGGACCGAGCTGATGTTGTTGTCGTCGGCGATCTTGGCCAGCATGTCGATCAGCGCATTGCGCACCGCATCGGCCAGCGGACCGGGCCGGGCGAAGAGTCGAGGACCGGGTACGGGCGTGAAGGGCACGGCGACCTGGAGCTTCGGGTAATAGCGGCCGCCCGCGCGTTCCAGTGCCTGGGCCCAGCCATGATCGAACACGTACTCGCCCTGGGAATGGCTCTTCACATAGACCGGCGCGGCGCCCTGCAGCGTGCCGTCGTCCGACTCCGCCAGCAGGTATTGCGGTTGCCAGCCGGTCCGCCGTCCGACCGACTTCGAGTCCTCGAGCGCCTTCAGGAAGCGATGGCTGAGGAAGGGATTGCCCGCCGATCCCGGGGCGAGGGCGCAGGCATCCCATTGGGCGGCGTCGACCGCGGCGAGCGAATCGACGACGCGCAGACCGATTGTCGGGGCATCATCCGGCATGGCCCCAGCATAGCGCGAATCATGCCAGCACGATGGCCATTCGCTCCCGCGTTTCTACTCGGCAGGCTTGTGCGTGCGGGCCATCTGGTCGGGTGAGCGGCTGAAGCGCGCCTTGGCCCAGAGGCTCAGGCGGTCGATGTAGACCAGCACGACCGGCACCACGACCAGGGTCAGCAGCGTCGAGCTGATGAGGCCGCCGATGACGGCATGCGCCATCGGGGCGCGCTGGGTTGCGCCTTCGCCGAGGCCCAGCGCCAGCGGCATCATGCCGAACACCATGGCCAGCGTGGTCATCAGGATGGGTCGCAGGCGGATCGAGCCGGCCTCGAGCAGGGCTTCGTTGACCGGCGTGCCGCGCTCCCGCGACTGATTGAAGAAGTCGACCAGCAGGATAGCGTTCTTGGTGACCAGGCCCATCAGCATGATGAAGCCGATGGCCGAGAAGATGTTGAGCGTCGTGCCGGCGATCAGCAGGCCCAGGAACACGCCGATCAGCGACATCGGCAACGACATCATGATGGCGATGGGCTGCAGGAAGCTGCCGAACTGCGAGGCGAGGATCAGGTAGATCAGGATGACGGCCATCAGCAGCGCCTGGCCGGCATAGGCTGCGCTCTCGGCCATATCCTTGGTCGAGCCGCCGAACACGAAGCGGTAGCCGGGCGGCAGCTTGATCTCGGTCAGGATCTTCTGGAGATCGCCCGAAACCTCACCGGCCGACCGGCCATGGACGTTGGCGGTGATCTGGACTTCGCGATTGAGGTCGCGGCGGTTGATCTGCGAGGCGCCCACATCGGTCACGACATCGGCGATCTGGGCGATATGGACCATGCGCGGAAGGCCGTTGGGCTCCGTGCCGGCGGTGAACCAGACGCGATGCAGGTCCGCCAGGCCGGTGCGGTCTTCGGTCGGCAGGCGGACCATGACCATGTAGTTCTCGCCGTCGGGTGCCCGCCACAGGCTGGTCTCGTCGCCGGCGAAGAGGGGCCGCAGCGACTGGGCCACTGCGGCCGTGCCGAGGCCGAGGTCGGACGCTGCGTCGCGGCGCAGGCGCACCGACAGGATCGGCTTGGCGGCCTTGAGGTTGCGGTCGAGGTCGACCATGCCGGGGATGGCGGCGGCACGCTTCATGACATCCTGCGACAGGGCGTCGAGCGTGTTGGTGTCGGGGCCCTGCAGCGAAAGCTGGAGCTGCTTCTGGACGCCGCCGCCCGGCCCGCCGGGGATGTTGATGGAGACGAGGATGCCGGGAATGTTGGCCAGGCGGTCGCGGATCGGCTGGGCCAGCTGGTCGGGCGAGCGCTTGCGATCCTTCAGCGGCTTCAGCTTGAGATAGAGGCTGCCCTGGTTCTTGCCGTTGGCGTAGCCGGTGTTGACGGTGCCGTAGGTGTACTCGATCTCGGGGAACTCGCGCAGCGCGGCGTCGACCTGGCGCAGCTTGGCCTCGGTATATTCCAGCGACGAGCCGACCGGCGTCTCGATGCTCACGACCTGCTCGCCGAGATCGGCCTGCGGTACGAACTCGAAACCGATGTACTTCGGCAGGG
>LSKJ01000212.1 GCA_001557035.1 Rhodospirillaceae bacterium CCH5-H10
CGGCTGGGCCCCGAAGGGCCAGCGCCTGCGCGGCTTCGCCTTTCAGAGGCGGTGGCAGACCCTGACCTTCCTCGGCGCACTGCGCTGGGATGGGATCACCGCACCCTGCATCTTAGACGGCCCGATCAACGGACAGTGCTTCCGCGCCTATGTCGAGCAGCTGCTCCTGCCCGTCCTGCGGCCTGGAGACATCGTCGTCCTCGACAATCTCGGCGGCCACAAAGCCAATGACGCTGAAAGCCTCTACGAACTTGTCCTCGAACAAGGAGGCAAGCCAGTCATCCCGCCCCGCAGCCATCGCGCGTACCAACTTCGCTACGACCGTATCGCCCATAAGCAACACTGGGGCGTCGAAGGCTTCTTCGCAAAGCTCAAACAATGGCGACGCATCGAAACCTGGTACGACAAGCTCGTCGCCCACTTCCTAGGCTTCGTAAAGCTCGCAAACATTATGCTCTCGCTCAAGTAGGATCTGTCGCTAGAGCCTAGAGCATCCTGCCCACAAGATTGCGCGCATAATTGCTCGCGGGTGGGACATGAAAATCGCGTCGACAGGCATAACTGGAATTACGTCATTACCATCTACAAGCGCCAGAGCGTAACGCCTGCGGGCGTGGCCGACCGGTCGAGCAGTCCCGTAACGTCCGCGACGAAGCCGCCCGGTCCCGATTTCAGCAGAGGCTTCACGAGAGACCAGCCGCCCGCGCGATACGGTTTGTGCGCGACGGCCAGCACCACGGCGTCGGCGGGCTGGAGCTTGTCGAGCGGCGTCAGCGCGAGATCGTACTCTTCGCGCAACAGGTCGCCGTCGGCCATCGGGTCGTGCAACTGCACGGTGATCCCGAAATCCTGCAGCTCGCGCACGATGTCGACGACGCGCGTGTTGCGGATGTCCGGCACGTTTTCCTTGAAGGTGACGCCCAGCACCGTGACGACGGGACGGCCGTTGCCGGCGTGCCGCATGACGCTCCGAACCACGCGGTTCGCGACATGCAGGCCCATGCTGTCGTTGACCCGCCGGCCCGAGTGGATGACGTGCGGGTGATAGCCCACTTCCTCGGCCTTGTGGGCGATGTAGAACGGATCGACGCCGATGCAGTGCCCGCCGACGAGGCCGGGCTTGAAGGGCAGGAAGTTCCATTTGGTGCCGGCGGCATCGAGAACGTCGCGCGTGTCGATTCCCAGGCGGTCCGAGATGAGCGCGACTTCGTTGATCAGCGCGATGTTGATGTCGCGCTGGGTATTCTCCAGCACCTTGGCGAACTCTGCGACCTTGATCGATTCGGCGCGGTGCGTGCCGGCCTTCACCACGGCACGATAGGTGGCGTCGACGATGTCGAGCGTCTCGGGCGTGTCGGCGGACACGATCTTCAGGATGCTGTCGAAGCGACGCTCCTTGTCGCCGGGATTGATGCGCTCCGGCGAGTAGCCGACGTTGAAGTCCACCTTCCACCTGAGTCCCGACGCCTTCTCGAGGACCGGGATGCAGATGTCTTCCGTCACGCCGGGATAGACGGTCGATTCATAGACCACGATGTCGCCGCGCTTGAGCGTCCGGCCGATGGTCTCGGACGCGCGCTTCAGCGGGCCGAGGTCGGGTTGCTTGCTGGCGTCGATCGGGGTTGGAACCGTGACGATATGGAAGTCGGCGGCCGCTAGATCCTTCGGATCGGACGAGAAGCGCAGGCCCGGTGCCTTCAGCAGTTCCGGCTCGACCTCTCCCGTGCGGTCGTGGCCGCTGGAGAGTTCGGAGATACGGCGCGGATCGATGTCGAAGCCGAGCACCTGGTAGCCGATGCGGCCGAAGCCGGCGGCGACGGGCAGGCCGACATAGCCGAGCCCGATGACGGAGATCTGACGTTTCATCTCGGCGATTTTTGACAGGTCGCGGGGCCGCTGGCATCCGTTTTCAACCGTCCTTGCCGGCCGGCCGCATCGCGCCGGACGGGGGGCTTCACCAGCAATGCGACGTCGAGTGCGAGGATCAGGCAGCCACCGGCGCGGGTCAGCGGCCGACGATGGCGCCGACGATGGAGGCGTTGTTGCGGATATCCGGGAGTTCTTCGGCCACGGTGTCGATCACCCGGTCGATCTGCTCCTGGCTGTGCTCCGACGTGATGAAGAAGCGCAGCCGCGCCTGGTTCTCCGCCACGCCCGGGAACACGGCCGGGACGACGTTGAAGCCTCGCTGCAGCAGCCGTTCGGAGAGCATGACGGTCTGGCCGGAATTGCCGACGATGACCGGCACGACGGAGGCGCCGATGCTGAGACCGGTGTCGAGACCGCGCGCCTTGGCCCTTGCCAGCAGCGCCCGTCCGTTACGGCGCAGCGCCGTCGCGCGCTCCGGCTCGCGCTCAATTACTTCGATCGCCGCCGTGGCCGCCGCAGCGACCGGGGGCGCCAGACCGACGCTGAAGACGAAGCCCGGCGACGTGTAGCGCAGCAGTTCGACGAGCGCCCGGCTGCCCGCGATGTACCCACCGGCCGCGGCCAGCGTCTTGCTGAGCGTCCCCATCCAGATATCGACTTCCGTCGGGTCGATTCCCTGCTCTTCGGCGATGCCGCGGCCCGTCGCACCGAGCGCACCCGTGGCGTGCGCCTCGTCGACCATCAGCCAGGCGTTGTAGCGCCGCTTCAGCTTGATCAGGCCGGCGAGGTCGGGAATGTCGCCATCCATGCCGTACAGACCTTCCACCACGATCAGCGCGCGCCGATATCGCGCGCGATTGAGGCGCAGCGCCCGCTCGAAAGCATCGAGGTCACCGTGCGGGCAGAGGATGCGCTTCGCGCCGGAAAGCTTGGCGCCCTCGGCGATGCTGTTGTGGATGAAGGCGTCGGCGACGATGAGATCTTCGGGACCCAGCAACTCACCGATCACCGAAACGTTCGTGGCATGTCCGCTCACGAAGGCGATTGCATCTTCGGTGCCGCTGAGGCGTGCCAGCGCGGCCTCGAGGTCGCGGTGCACCTGGCGTTCGCCCGACGACAGGCGGCTGGCGGACACGGACGTTCCGTAACGGTCGATCGCGGCCTTCGCTGCCGCCGCGACGGCAGGATGGCCGTTCAGCCCGAGGTAATCGTAGGACGAAAAATTGACGATCGAGCGCCCTTCGATCGACGTCGTGCTCGACGCGCGGCCGTCGTGCAGGCGATAGAACGG
>LSKJ01000213.1 GCA_001557035.1 Rhodospirillaceae bacterium CCH5-H10
CTGCTCCACCCGCCGAGGTCCAGCGCGCCGAGGTTGGGCGCCTTGGGCTGGATGTACGGCTTGCCAAGGAAGAAGGCGAGGCCGGTGCCGAACAGCATCAGGCCGATGCCGGTCGCGATGTCGTTGACCCTGGGCAGCTGGCAGAGCACCGCATGCAGCGCACCCAGCATCAGGCCGACACCGGCCGCGACCAGCACGCCGAGCCACGGCGAGCCGCTCAACAGTGCCGTGCCGTAGGCGCTCATCGCGCCCATCATCAGCGTGCCCTCGAGGCCGAGGTTGATGCGGCCGCTGCGCTCGGTCAGGCATTCGCCGAGGCTCACGAAGATGAAGGGCGTGCTGACGCGGATCGCGCCCGCCAGCATCGCCAGTGGCACGCCCCAGAAGCCGATGTCGCTGCCGTCCATGCTCAGCGTCCCTCCACGGCCCGAAAGCGCCACAGCCAGTTCCACGAGCGGCCGTACAGCGTCTCGCTCGCCAGGATGCAGACGAAGATGATGCCCTGCAGCACGACCACCGCGGCGTCCGGCAGGTCGAGGCGGCGTTGCAGCAGGCCGCCGCTGGCGCCGATGCCGCCCATAAGGATGGCGACCGGGATGATCGCCAGCGGATGATGACGCGCGAGGAAGGAGACGAGGATGCCGGTGAAGCCGTAGCCGACCGCCAGCGAGGCATTGGCCTTGCCGTGGACCGCCGCCACCTCGACCATGCCGGCAAGGCCCGCCGCCGCGCCACCGGCGAAACAGGCGATCAGCACGTAGCGGCCGACATCGAGGCCCATCATGCGCGCGGTCTTCGGGTTGCCGCCGATCACCTGCATGGCGAAGCCGAAGGTGGTGAAGCGCTGAACGACGTAGCAGATCACGCAGGCCGCGATGCCGAGTGCCAGGCCCCAGTGCACGTCGGATCCGCCGATGGTGCCCAGCATGTTGGCGTCGCCGATCGGATGGGTCGACGGCTTGTTGAGGCTCGACGGGTCGCGCAGCGGGCCTTCGACGAAGTGGTTCATCAGCGCGATGGCGATGTAGGTCAGCAGAAGGCTGGAGATCGTCTCGTTGACGCCGCGGTACTGGCGCAGGCCGCCGGCCAGCGCGATCCATGCGCCGCCCGCGACCATCGCTGCCGCGGCCATGGTGAGCTGCGCCACCAGCGGACCCGAGCCCGAGACGGCGACACCCGCGGCCGCGGCCGCGACGCCGCCCAGCACCAGCGCGCCTTCGTTGCCGATGATCATCAGCCCCAGCCGCGCGGGCAGCGCCGTGCACAGCGCCGTCAGGATCAAGGGCGCGGCGCGCGTGAGCGTGTTCTGGAAGGAGAACCAGCTCCCGAACGCGCCCTGGTACATGAGCGCATAGGCCTCGAACGGATCGACGCCCGCGTAGAGGATCAGCAGCAGGCCGAAGATCACCGCCGACGCCAGCAGGGCCAGTGCCGAGACGGCGATGCGTTCGAAGGCGGTGCCCATGTCTATGCTGACCCCTGGAGCGACGCGAAACGAACCGACTCCACGCTTCCTCCCCCGTCAGACGGGGGAGGTGGCCCGAAGGGCCGGAGGGGGACAGCCACAGGTCTGATCTCTTCCCGACCGATACTCATCGGTTTGCCTTCCCCCTCCCGGCCTCCCCCGTATGACGGGGGAGGAGAAGAGCTGATGGGATCATGATCGCGCGCCCGTCAGGACGTCGCGCCGATCACGCCCTCGACCAGGTAGTTCATGCCCTCGAGCACCGGCTCGGTCTGGGTGTAGGTGGTGCCGCCGGCGATGACGGTGTTGCCCTTGTTGTCCTTGAGCGGGCCCTTGTAGATGGCGAAGCTGCCGTTCAGGATTCCGCTCTTAACCTCGTCGACCTTGGCCTTGGCGGCATCCGACACGGCCGGTCCGAACGGCGAGGTACGGACATAGCCTTCCTTGAGGCCGCCGCGCACGAAGTTGCCCGGCACGCCGCCCTTCTTCATCGTCTCGACGAAGTCGACGTAGATCTTCTCCCAGTTCCACTCCGCGCCGGTGAGGTAGCCCTTGGGCGCGAGCTTGGCCTGGTTGGTGTGATAGCCGCTGGTGAAGATGCCGGCGCGCTCGGCGGTCTCGATCACCACCTTCGGGCTGTCGACATGGCAGGTCACGACGTCGACGCCCTGCGCGATCATCGAGTTAGTCGCCTCGGCTTCCTTGACGGGCAGCGACCAGTCGCCGGTGAAGATCACCTGGGTGGTGGCCTTCGGGTTCACCGACCGCGCGCCCAGGGTGAAGGCGTTGATGTTGCGCAGCACCTGGGGGATCGGCTTGGCGGCGACGAAGCCCAGCTTGCCGCTCTTGGTGGTCATGCCCGCGACGATGCCGGCGAGATACTGCGCCTCGTCGATGTAGCCGAAGTAGCTGCCGGTGTTCATCGGGTTCTTGGCCTGGTTCCACAGGCCGCCGCAATGACGGAACTGGACCTTCGGATACTTGGCCGCCATGCGCAGCATGTGCGGGTCGAAGTAGCCGAACGAGGTCGGGAACAGCAGCGTGGCGCCATCCATGTTGATCATGCTCTCCATCGATTTCTCGACGGCGACCGTCTCGGGCACCTTCTCTTCCTCGACGACCTTCACGCCGGCCATCTTCTTCAGGACGGCCGCTCCCTCGGCATGGGCCTGGTTGTAGCCGTAGTCGTCACGCGGCCCGACATAGATGAAGCCCACCACCAGCGGCTTCTGGGCCAGCGCGCCGCCCGCCAGTCCGAAGGCCGCCGCGCCCGCGGCGCCGCCGAGAAGTGCCCGCCGGCCGATATTGAACTTGTCGATCATCGAACGTCCCCCTTGCTCGCTCGGGCGTCGCGGCCCGTAGGAGAAACAGCAAGCGGTGTGCCACGCCTCGGAGGCTCTAAAAGCAGGTGAATCCGAGAACCAG
Source organism: Rhodospirillaceae bacterium CCH5-H10 (assembly GCA_001557035.1). Taxonomy (GTDB): domain Bacteria; phylum Pseudomonadota; class Alphaproteobacteria; order Reyranellales; family Reyranellaceae; genus Reyranella. The sequence goes on from LSKJ01000213.1 coordinate 2,891, forward strand.
CGGCGACTTGGCAGCCTTTATTGTATGCAATTCCATCCACTTGCATTCTTTTTGGGCATGGTTGAGTGCACAAACTGCTTTGGCATCCATCTTGTATGCAAACCGGCATGCGCACCGACACCAGCCCGACCCTGGCCGACAAACTCGCCACCGCGATCGCCGACGGCATCCTGAACGGCACGCTCCCGCCCGGCGAACGTCTCGACGAGGTGGGCCTGGCCGAACAGCATGGCGTGTCGCGCACGCCGGTTCGGGAGGCGCTCCGCCAGCTCGCGATGAGCGGCCTGATCGACATGCGGCCGCGCAAGGGCGCGATCGTCTCCAAGGCAACGCCCGAGGAGATCGAGAGCCTGTTCGTGGCGATGGCCGAGATGGAGGCGACCTGCGCCCGCCTCGCCGCCATGAGCATGACGCCGATCGAGCGGCGGCGGCTGCAGGCCCGCCACGAATCGATGGTCGCGCTGGCCGCGGCGGGCGAGACCGAGGCCTATTCCGACGCCAACGTCGCCTTCCATTCGGCGATCTATGCCGGCGCCCACAATGCGCCGCTGGCCGACTATGCGATGAGCCTGCGCCGCCGCGTCGGCCCCTTCCGCCGCGCCCAGTTCCGGATGGACGGCCGCCTCTTGCGCTCCAACCAGGAACACGATGCCGTGGTGCGCGCGATCCTCACCGGCGACGCCGCCGGCGCCCATGCCGCGATGATCCACCACGTCAGCCTGGTGGAGGATGCCTTCGAAGCGTTTGCGGCAATCAACGCGGCTTGATCATTGGAGCGCGCCACTCCAGTGGCGCATCATGATCATGAGCGCCACTGGAGTGGCGCG
>LSKJ01000214.1 GCA_001557035.1 Rhodospirillaceae bacterium CCH5-H10
TCTCGCCGCCACCCGCCTGCAGGCCAACACCGGCTTCGTTCTGGACTGTATCGTCGCCATCGCGCTGGCGGCCTTCCTGTGGCTGGCCGCGAGTTGGGCGAGGCTGCCGCTGGCCGACCTGCTGGTCCTGATCCTGGTGTTCCAGCGGTTGCTGCCGATGCTCCAGAGCATCCAGGAACTGGCCCAGCAGTTCGTGCACGTGGCGCCGGCCTATCGCACCGTCGCCGAGGCCATCGAGGCCTGCGAGGCGGCAGCCGAATCTCCCCCCGAGCCGCACGCGCCGGCCATCGCCTTCGAGCGCGACATCCGTATGGAAGGCGTGCGCTTCGGGTACGGCGGGGATCATCCCGACGTGCTGCGCGGCGTCGACCTGACGCTGCCGGCGGGATCGCTCACCGTGATGGCGGGCGTGTCGGGCGCGGGCAAGAGCACCATCCTCGACCTGCTCGGCGGGCTGCTGACGCCGCAATCGGGGCGCATCCTGATCGACGGACGCGAACTCACGCCGGACATCTCCACCGCCTGGCGGCGCTCCGTCGGCACGATGGCGCAGGAGGCGTTCCTCTTCCACGCCTCGATCCGCGCCAATCTCGCCTGGTCGCGGCCGGATGCGTCGGATGAGGCCATGCTCGAGGCGCTGCACCTGGCCGGTCTTGCCTCCTTCGTCGCCGCACTGCCCCAGGGACTCGACACGGTCGTCGGCGATCGCGGCGCCAGCCTGTCGGGCGGCGAGCGTCAGCGACTGGCGCTCGCGCGCCTGCTGCTGCGCGCGCCGCGTCTCATCCTGCTCGACGAGCCGGCAAGCGCCCTCGACGCCGGCAACGAGGAACGCATCCTCGACACCATCGCCTGCCTGAAGGGTCGCGCGACGATCCTGCTGGTGACGCATCGCCCGGAGGCCGTCGCGGCAGCCGATCGCCGTGTCGTGCTGGTCGAAGGTCGACTGGTCGGGGACGGGCTGGCGTGAACGGGCACGTCCTCCGCTTCCTGGCCGGCGGATCGCTCCGCTACCTGCAGAACCTGGCCAAGAACGCCGCACGCACGGCGCTCGGCCGTCCGCGTCGCCACCCGGACGGCGACGTGCTGTTCGGCCAGTATGTGCGCGGGCTGCTCGGCGGCCGTGGCGTTTCGAAGATCACCTGCATCTGTTCGACGCGCGAGGGCGCGGGCTCGCAGGCGCTGATGACCATGCGGGCGATCCGGTTCGCCCGCGCTCACGGCCTGGCCTACGCCCATACGCCCTTCCGGGAGATCCACCATGCCGACCGGCCGATGTCCGACTGGGCCGCCGCCTGGGAGGCGCAGTTCAATCTCGGCGCCGGCGAAGCCGGCGACACGCGCGACGCCGTCAACTTCGCCTTCACCTTCCCCGCGCTGTGCGCCCTGTACGGAGTCATCGACGACGAGGCGCCGTTCGAAGTCGCGCTGGTCGGAGAGTTCCGCCGCAAGTACCGGCTGGGAAAGCCGCGCGCGACGGGGGCGCTTGCCAGCGTCTGCGTCCATGTGCGCCGGCGCAACCGCCACGACTTCCATGCCGAGGACTGCGCCGACATGGCCTGCGTGGCCGAGGTCGTCGCGCGGGTCCGCCGGATGCTGGAGGAGCGGCGGCTGCCGCACGTGCTGCGGGTCTTCTCGCAAGGCGAGCCAGCGGAGTTTCATGCGCTCGACCTGCCACGGGACAGCCTGTTCCTCGATGCCGACCCGCTGTGGAGCATGCGTGAAATGATCGACGCCGATCTTCTCGTGACGACGCGCGGCACTTTCAGTCACGTCACGGGGGTGCTGTGCGAGGGAGTCGTGCTGGCGGACGGTTCGATCCCGCCTCAACCGGACTGGCTGACCTACGATGCCCGCGGTGCGTTCGAGGAAGAGAGGCTCGCGTCCGCCGTCTCCGCGAGGATGCGCTCGGCCAGCGGCAGATAGCGGGTCAGCAGCGGCTCGAACTTGGTGTACTCGCGAAGGGCCTTCACGATCGCGAAGAGGCGGAGCCTGAAGTCCGGCAGCGGCCCGCGCGGATCGATCAGCGGGCTCTCGAAGCGGGACGCCCTGGCGCCGAGCGTGCGGAATTCGAGGGCGAGGCTGAGGCGCGGGTCGGAACCGCCGGCATTCGCACCACCCCAATGGAGAATGTCGCCACGCCAGCCGATCATCGAACCGGCGGCAACCGGCAATGCGATCACGTCCTGCAGCGCGCGGCGAAACTGCGCCGGCTGCAGGTCACGGCGCTCCTCCGCAGCCGTCGAAATCTCGCGCGACGGCGCGGCCGGCAACAGGAACATGCAGCCGTTCTCGACGGTCGCGTCCGTCAGCGGAACCCACAGGGAAAGGAAGGTGTCGCCGGCGTCCCGGTAGTCCTCATGGGGATGCCAGCCGGCGACGCCCCGTTCGCCCGATACCCAGTGCGCCCAGACGACGGTGTTCTGGAGATAACCTTCGCCGACCGTGCCTTCGAGGAACGAAGCGATTCGGGGCATACGCGCGATGCTCCAGAAGTCGTCGAAGACGAAAGCAAACGCCACGGGCCAGCCGTCGGCGCGAACGGCCTCGACGGTGCGCCGCATCCTGCCGATCAGGGCAGGATCGAAGACATGATCCAGCTTGAAGTAGCCATCCCGATCGATACGTCGCTTTTCGCGCGCGGCGCTCTCGTCGGAAATCGACGCCGGCTCTCGGTCGTTCGGCGGGTCCTTGCCGATCGATGCGAAGGGGGCGAGCCGCTGCCACCGGTCGATGTCGAAAGCCTGCTCGAAGCGCTGCCGCGTCTCTTCGGGCGACAGTTCGGAGCGCTCGAGAAGCGCATGGACGGCCGACGCCAGATGCTCCGGCGACGCGCGCATCAGCCGGTCGACCGCACATGCGCGAAGAGAGGACGGAGATCGTCGGGCAGGCCAGGGATGAAGCCCGGCTCGAAGACCAGCCGTGGCAGCGTCTCCTTCCTGAAGTTGACCGGGTCCTGATACCAGCGCCGCGCGTAGGTGGCATAGACCATCGGCCGTACATGGTTCGACCGGTTCGCCGTACCGCTATGGTAGGTGCGATAGTCCCACAGCATGCACGAGCCCACGGGAACTTCGGGATGCACCGGCTCATGGCCTTCGTAATTGCCGCGCCGGTGGCTGCCCGGCCACATTGCGGTGGTTCCCGACAGATCGTTCATGTCGACGAGAGGCAGTGCGAAGGTCAGGGCGTAAGCCGGCAGCAGGCGCGATATCTCGGAATTGAACAGGATCGGCCCGTCGTGATGGATGTGCTGGTCCTCGGCACCGTTCAGCGACAGGATCGCGCCGAACGCATCGATGATGGCCGCCTCGTCGAGGACCGAGCGCACCAGCGTCAGCACGTAGGGATTGGCGAATATGCCCGGCGCGCCGAGGCCGCCGGAAAAACGCAGCGGGATCATGAAGCGCCGGGCGCCGACTTCGAGGGAATCGGCCGCTTCCTGGTCCCGGATCTGGTCCTTGTAGTTCTCGAAGAACTCCGCACGAAGCGAGCTTATTTTCTCCGGCGACTCGACATTGTCGAGAATGACGTAGCCGTAGCGCGTGAAGCAATCAGTGGCCGCCTGTATCTGCGGCGACGCGGCGAGCCCCTCGATCGGGACACCCGAAAAATCGAAACGGTTCATGTGCGCGGCCTGTAACCCCGGACTGCCCAGTGAGGTACAATCCCCCGGTCAAACTGTCCCATCAATCGAGGAAGTCAAGACATTCTGCTATGAGAGTGCAAAGTGTCCGAAGCGGACCGTCGGCAGGAGTGGGCGTGAATCCCCGTCATCGCTATCGTGTGTACGGCCTCCTGCTCGAGAGCGAGTTGCCACTGACGTCGGCGCATGAAGCCGTCGGTGGCGAAGATCGTGCCGACATCACGATCCTCGCAGGCTCGCAAGCCGACTTCGATTCGATCGCGCCCAAGGGTGAGCGCGATCCGGAAGACTGGATCGAGCATGTCGTGCTGGACGACGGCAGCGTCTACATGAAATCGAGCGAGGTGTTCGAGGCGGTGATTTCCGCCGACGGCCGGACGGCAACCTGCCGC
>LSKJ01000215.1 GCA_001557035.1 Rhodospirillaceae bacterium CCH5-H10
GATATGCAGTGTCGTGAGGAAGGTGATGGCGCCGGTCTCGGGTTTCACGAACTCGATGTCGACACCGCGGCCCTTCAGCGTCGCGACGGTCTGGGTGTTGGTGTAGATCACGTCGCACTGGCCCTGCTGGAAAAGGCCCGGCATGGCGGCCGGCTGGCCGACTGCGGCGATCTTGGGCAGCACCTTCTTCAGCTCCGCCAGTGCCGGCTCGATATTGGTCTCGGAGCCGCCGAACACCTTGGCGATCTCGATCAGGGACACGGTGCCGAAAGTCGTCTGGAAGCCGGTGATGCCCAGCCGCGAAACCCACGGGTCGGTGAAGAGGTCCTTCCAGCCCTTCGGCGCGGGCAGCTTCTTGGGATTGTAGGCGATGCCCACGACCTGCGCGTTGACGCCGACGCCCCATTCGTCGACCAGCCCGGCCGGCAGTTTGGAGGCGTTGGTGAGCTTCTTGGCGTCGAACTTCTCGAACAGCCCGCCTTCGATGGCGGTGATGCGCGGGCCGGGATCGAGCACGAAGGCGTCGAAAGGAGGAGCGCCGCGCGCCGCCTTGGCTTTGGCCACCTGGTCGACGGCGAACAGCGGCTGCAGTTCGAGGTCGATGCCGTCCTTCTTCTTCAGCGCCGGCGCCACGGTGGCACGGAACGCCTCCTCCCAGGTGCCGGGATAGATGGCGGCGGCGACACTGCCCTTGGCATGCGCGATCGAGGGGAGGAGGGAGGCGCCTCCGAGGGCGGTAGCGCCGGCGAGCAGATGTCTGCGGCTGATCATGGAAGAGTCTCCGTGGTTGTCAGGGGGAACGCGGGAACAACGTGGGGCGTGCATCGGCGGCCAGGGTGCAGTAGGCGCGGGCCGCCTCGCTCATGACCGTGCGGCGTGGCTCGATGATCTTCAGGAACGTGCCGTCGGCCGTGCGGGCCTCGTGCACCAGCTGCGCGCCGATGGGCAAGGCGAGGCCGGGCTCGATCTTCCAGGTATCGGGACCGGGAACGGAAGCAAGCGCCAACTGCTCGGGCCGCACCGACATGTGCACCGGTGCGCCGAGACCGATGCCGGCCGGGGCGGGCAGGCTGAGGCTGGCGCCGGCATCAAGTGCGACCGTCGCCATGCCGTTCTGCAAGCCGGCAATCTTGCCGTTCATCAGGTTGGTGGTGCCGATGAAGCCGTTGACGAACAGCGTCTGCGGCCGGTCGTAGATCGCGACGGGCGTGTCGAACTGCTCGACCTTGCCCTTGTTCATGACGGCGATGCGATCGGCGACGCTCATCGCCTCGTCCTGGTCGTGCGTCACGAGAATGGTGGTGAGGCCAAGCGTCCGCTGTAGGCGCTTGATCTCGATCTGCATGTCGAGCCGCAGGTTCCGGTCGAGGGCGGCGAAGGGCTCGTCGAGCAGCAGGATCGAGGGCTCGATGGCGAGCGCGCGGGCGAGCGCCACGCGCTGCTGCTGGCCGCCCGAGAGCTGGCGCGGCAGGCGTTGATGGAAGGCGCCGAGCTGGACGGTGTCGAGGAAGCGCGAGACCGTAGCCTGGACCTCCGGCCCGCGGTTTCCGCGTGCGCGCAGGCCATAGGCGACATTCTCCGCCACTGTCATGTGCGGGAAGAGGGCATAGTTCTGGAAGACGATGCCGATGTTGCGCTGGTTCGACGGGAGATGGTCGATGGTCGCCCCGTCGACCCGTACCCGACCGGCAGCCTGCCGGACGAAACCCGCAATGACCCTGAGAAGCGTGGTCTTTCCGCAGCCGGAAGGACCGAGCAGGGCGACGACCTCGCCGGGTTCGATGGCGAGCGTGACGCCGTCGACGGCCAGCGACTGCCCGTAGCGAACGCTCAGGTCCTCGACGTCCAGCGCGCGCGCCGCCTTGGCTTTCAATGCATCCTGCAAGTCTGACGCCTCCCTCGGACTGCAAACGCAAGGGGCATGCCAACCATCGGAAGGCCGCTCATGCGGGAAACTGCTCCCGCCATGACGCTGCGATCTCGTCGCGCCGTGCGATCCACACTTTCTCGCCGTAAGAATCGAGCAGGGCGAGCACGCGCTTGAAGGCGGCGAAGCGGCCGGGGCGGCCGGCGATGCGCAGGTGCCAGCCGATGTTCAGCAACTTCGGATGGCCGGCCTCGCCTTCCTCCAGCAGCATGTCGATGGCGTCGCGCACATAGTCCACCATCTCATCGGCGCGCACGAAGCCGTTGGGATGGAAGAACTTCATGTCGTTGCTGTCGAGCGCGTAGGGCAAGACCAGCAGGGGATGCTGTCGGTCGGACCTGTCCCAATAGGGAAGGTCGTCGTCGAAGCCGTTGCTGGCATAGCCGAAGCCCAGCTCTCGCAGGATCGACCGCGTCTCGAGGCTCTCGCTGCCACGGCAGAAAAAGCCCTTGGGCCGCTGGCCCGTGGCCCTTTCCATGACCTCGACGCAGCGCCGGAGATCGCGCAGTTCGTCCGCCCGGTCGGCGTAGTCGGCATGCGGACGCCACAGCCAGCCATGGCAGGCGGCCTCGTGGCCGGCTTCGACGATGCGCCGCGCGAGCTGGGGCAGCCGCTCGACCGCGCGACCGCACATGTAGAAGGTGACGGGCCGCCGGTGCTTCTCCAGCGCCGCCAGCATGCGCCAGATCCCGGCACGCATTCCGTAGGCGAAGATCTGCTCGTTGCCCTGGTCCCAGCGGCCGGGCGGGACCACGCTCACCACCTCGGAAATCTTCTCGGCCTGCGGGTCGCCGTCGCTGACGGCCAGCTCCGCGCCTTCCTCGAAATTGACCACCATCGAGACGGCGAGTTTGGCGCCGCCGGGCAGTTTCCAAGCCGGCGGCGTGTCGCCATAGCCCACCAGGTCGCGCGTCTGGCTCACGCCTTGCATGTCTTCCTCCCACAGGATGTGCACATTTCTTGACGTTATGTGCACATAATTTTACCAATCGGCGGCAGGCCCATGACCGAACTCCACCGCGATCTCGACCCTGAAACAGCCCTGGCGGGCCAGTGGTTCGAGCATCTGCGCACGCACTCCAAAGGCCGCCTCGGCGTCACCCGCGCGTCCTACGGCGAGGGCGAGCAGATGGCGCACGACCTGATGCAAGGCATCGGCCAGTCGCTGGGGCTGGAGAAGCGCATCGATGCGGCCGGCAATCTCTATCTGACCCTGCCGGGGCAGGAC
>LSKJ01000216.1 GCA_001557035.1 Rhodospirillaceae bacterium CCH5-H10
CTGCTGAAGACCGCGCGCATCCATCGCCTGTCGCTGATCGAGGAGATCTGGCGGGTCCGCCTGCCGGCCGCCGCACCGCACATCCTGTCGGGCCTGAAGCTGGCCGTGGCCTATTCCTTCATCGGCGTGATCGCCGGCGAGTTCATCCTGTCGACCAGCGGCATCGGCCACGAGATCGCCTTTGCCTACGACAATTTCGACAATCCCCGCATGTATGCGCTGATCCTGTTCGTGCTGGGCATCGTCACCCTTTTCAACATGGCGGTCTTCGCCTGGGAGCGTCGCATGCTGCGGCGGCGCGGCGCATGAGTGGCGGCCTGCTGAACCTGCGCGCCTGGCGCGATCCCATCCTCGTCGCGATCTCGCTGGTCGCGCTGTGGCAGGTGCTGCACGAGATCGCGGGCGATTCGGCCGTGACCGCGCCGGCCCCGACCATGGCCCATCTCTGGGAGATGATCGGGCAGGCGCGCTTCCTGCCGCATCTGCGCGAGACCGGTCTCGCCTTCCTGCAGGCGCTGGCCATCGCCTGCGGTGGCGGCGTGCTGATCGGCGTCGTGCTGGGCGGGCACAAGCTCACCGGCGAGGTCGCCGAGCCGATCCTGGTGGCGCTTTACTCGGTGCCGAAAATCACCCTCTATCCGGTGATCCTGCTGCTGTTCGGCCTCGGCATGCCCGCCAAGGTCGCCTTCGGCGCACTGCACGGCATCATCCCGGTCGTGCTGTTCACCATGAACGCGGTGCGCAACGTCAATCGCACCTATCTCAGGGCCGGGCGCGCCATGCGCCTCACACCGGCGCAGACAGGCTGGCACATCCTGGTCCCGGCCACGCTGCCGGAGATATTCTCCGGCCTGCGCATCGGATTCTCGCTCACCCTGCTCGGCACGATGCTGGGCGAGCTCTTCGCCTCGCAGCGCGGCCTGGGCTTCCTGCTGATGACGGCGATCGACCTGCACGACGTGAAGACGATCCTGTCCATCGCCGTTCTCATCTCGATCTTCGCCATCGCGGCAAATTCCGCCCTGCTGGCCATCGACAGGCGCCTGCATCGCGGCGCCGCGCCGGAGGCGTCGGAAAAGCCATGAACAGGATCGCCGTCGCCCGCGAGATGGGCTCGCCGCTGCATCACCAGATCTACCTGGTGCTGGCGGACGGCATTTCGACCGGCCGATATGCCGAGGGTGAACCGCTGCCGACCGAGGAGCAGCTGACGCGCATGTTCAGCGTCTCGCGCATCACCGTCCGGCGCGCCATGACCAGCCTGCACGATGCCGGCCTGGTCGAGCGCGGCGCCGGCCGGCGCACCGTCGTGCGGCCGCAGATCGGCCAGCCCATGCGCATGCCGATGACCTCGGTGATCGAGAACATCGTGGCCTACGGTGCCGAGACCGTGGCCAAGGTCGTGGAGTTCGGTTACGTCCAGGCCCGCGGCTTCGCGCGGGACCGGCTGTGGGATGCCGACCAGAAGCCGGTGCAGCGCGCCGTGCGCGTGCGCTCCCAGGACGGCACGCCGGTGATGCATCTCACCAGCTACATCCCGGCCGCGCTGGGCGAGACCTTCACGAAGACCGACCTCGACCGCATTCCGATGTTCCAGCTGCTCGCCCGGGCCGGCGCCCATATCTGCGGCGCCGAACAGCTCGTGTCGGCGGTGCTGGCCGAACCGCTGGTCGCCTCGCGCCTCGGCGTCAAGGTGGGCGCGGCCCTGATCGACCTGCGCAGCCTGATGATCGACCAGCAGGGGCGGGCCGTCGAATACGTCGAGATGCTCGCCGTGCCGGAGCATCTGAAGCTGCGCTTCAACATGCATCCCGAGCAATTCAGGCCATCCACCGGCGTCACGCCGGCGCAAAAACGCAAACGCTGAAGGAGGAAACCATGTCCAACGCCGCCAATTTCCGCAAACTGCTCGCATCGAAGAAGATGATCGTCGCCCCCGGCGCGATCGATTGCATCACCGGCCGCGCCATTGCCCAGGCCGGCTTCTCCGCGGTCTACATGACCGGCGCCGGCACCTCGGCGACGCTGGGCTATCCCGACTACGGGCTGATCACCATGAGCGAGATGGTGGGCAATGCCGGCCGCATCGTGAACTCGATCGACATCCCCCTGATCAGCGACAGCGACACCGGTTTCGGCAACGAGCTGAACGTCTACCGCACGGTGCAGGAGTTCGAGCGCGCCGGCGTCGCGGCGATCCACATCGAGGACCAGGTGTTCCCGAAGAAGTGCGGCCATCTCGACAACAAGGAGCTGGTCAGCCGCGAGGACTTCATCGCCAAGATCCGCGCCGCTGCGGCGGCCCGCAAATCGAAGGATTTCTGCATCATCGCCCGCACCGATTCGCGCGCCGTGGTCGGCCTCGACGAAGCGATCGAGCGTGCGAACGCGGCACTGGCCAATGGCGCCGACGTGGCCTTCGTCGAAGCGCCGCAGACCATGGCCGAGATCGAGTCGGTGCCGAAGCGCGTCAATGGCCCCTGCCTGCTGAACGTCGTGCGCGGCGGCAAGACGCCGGAGATCGACCTCGATGTCGCCGAACGCATGGGCTACGCCATTGCGATCGTCCCGGGCCTGCTGCTGGGCGGCATCATCTCGACCTGCGACCGCCTGCTGGGCGACCTGAAGCAGGGCAAGTTCCCGCCTGTCTCGGGTTCGCCGGGCAAGACCTTCGCCCGCTTTGGCGCCGCCGAATGGGACGAGCGCCGCACCGCCTTCCGCGACCAGGTCAAGGCCGCCGCCGAGTAGTCCGCGTCATGTTCCTCTCCCCCGCGGCTTGTAATCAAGCCGCCTCTTAGGGGGAGAGGCTACGTGAGGGGGTTACAGAAGGTGCGTCGCCCCCTCACCCAACCTCTCCCCCTGGCGGGGGAGAGGAGTATGAATCAAAGGAGGAAGTGCATGGCCGCCGCGCGCACGATGTTCGAGAAGATCTGGCAGCGTCACGTCGTCGTCGATCGCGACGACGGCTACACGCTGCTCTATATCGACCGCCACCTGATGCATGACGGCTCGGCCGCGGGCTTCGCCAAGCTGCGCGAGCGCAACATGAAGTTGCGCCGCCCGGATCGCGGCTTCGCCACGCCCGACCATTACGTGCGCAGCGACAGCCGCGACGTGGCTGACATCGTCGACCCGCATCATCGCAAGCTGGTCGAGGCGATCCGCACCAACACGGCCGAAAGCGGCGTCACCCTGTTCGATCTCGGCGACGAGCGGCAGGGCATCGCCCATGTCGTCGGGCCGGAGCAGGGCGTCACCCAGCCCGGCCTCACGCTGGTCTGCGGCGATTCGCACACCTCCACGCACGGCGCGCTGGGCGCGCTCGCTTTCGGCATCGGTTCGTCGGAAGTGGCGCATGTGATGGCCACGCAATGCCTGTGGCAGCGCAAGCCCAAGGCGATGCGCATCAGCGTCGACGGCACGCTGGGCGAGGGCATTACGGCCAAGGACGTGATCCTGGCGATCATTGCAAAGATCGGCACCGCCGGCGCGGTTGGCCATGTCATCGAATATGCCGGCAGCGCGATCCGCGGCCTGTCGATCGAGGGCCGCCTCACCGTCTGCAACATGTCCATCGAGGCCGGCGGCAAGGCCGGCATGGTGGCGCCCGACGATACCACCATCGCCTATCTCAAGGGCCGGCCCTTCTCGCCGAAGGAATCCGAATGGGACAAGGCCGTCGCCTTCTGGCGCACCGTGCCGAGCGACGAGGGCGCCACCTTCGACCGCGACGTCAGCCTCGACGCAGCGTCGATCACGCCGATGGTCACCTGGGGCACCAGCCCCGAGGACGCGCTGTCGATCACCGGCCGCATTCCCGAGCCGTCGACGGCGCCGGATGCGGCCAAGAAGGACAGCATGAAGCGCGCCCTCGATTACATGGGCCTGGTGCCGGGCACGCCGCTCGAGCAGGTGCCGGTCGACCGCGTCTTCATCGGCTCCTGCACCAACAGCCGCATCGAGGATCTGCGCGCTGCCGCCAAGGTCGCCAAGGGCCGCAAGGTCGTGATCCCCTCCTGGGTGGTCGCGGGATCGGGCCTGGTGAAGAAGCAGGCCGAGGCCGAGGGGCTCGACAGGATCTTCGTCGAGGCCGGCTTCGAATGGCGCGAGCCGGGCTGCTCGATGTGCGTCGGCATGAACGGCGACACGGGCAAGCCGCAGCAGCGCATCGCCTCGACCTCGAACCGCAACTTCATCGGCCGCCAGGGGCCGGGCGTGCGCACGCACCTGCTGAGCCCGGCGATGGCGGTGGCCGCCGCCGTGTCGGGCCACTTCGCCGACGTCCGCAAGCTGGCCTGAGGAGCATCGCCATGGAAGCCTTCACCACGCTCGATGCGGTCGCCATCCCGATCGACCAGCCGAACCTCGACACCGACCAGATCATCCCGGCGCGCTTCCTCGGCAAGCCGCGCGACATGCAGGTCAGTGCGCTGTTCCACGACCTGCGCTACACGCCCGACAAGACACCGCGGCCGGAGTTCGTCACCAACATGCCGGCCTATGCCGGCGCGAAGATCGTGGTGGCGGAGCGCAACTTCGCCTGCGGCTCCTCGCGCGAGAATGCCGTGACGGTGATGGTCGACAACGGCCTGCGGGCCTTCATCGCCCCGAGCTTCGGCGACATCTTCTTCAACAACTGCTTCCAGAACGGCGCCCTGCCGATCCGCGTCGACGCGGCGCGCGCGGCCGAGCTGCGGAAGCTGCTGCACGCCTCGCCGGGCGCGAAGATCAGCATCGACCTCGCGGCCCAGACCGTGACCGGTCCGGACGGCAAGACCGACCGGTTCGAGATCGATTCGTTCCGCAAGGATTGCCTGCTCCAGGGAGCGGACGAGGTCACCCTGACCCTGGGCTACGACAAGGACATCAAGGCGTTCGAGGCGAAGCAGCGCCAGGAGATGAGCTGGCTCTGACGGCTACTTCGCCGGCCCGAAGCCCTGCAATGTCCAGACGAGCGGGTCCGCGCTGATGCGGATCTGACCGCTCTGTGGCCGGTCGATGTCGATGATCAGCACGATGGCCAGCGTCCAGGCGCCGAGCAGAAGGATGGACAGGCCGGGCTGCCGGCCGCCGACCAGGCCGAACCCGTAGCCCACCGCGCCGACCGCGAAGATCGACACGGTCAGCAGCAGCCGCAGGATGTAGGGCGGCACATGGCTTGTGAAGTTGCGCCGGTTGGTCAGCGACAGGTCGATCATGTCGTTCAGCGAGGAGAGCAGCAGGCCCGATATCGGTGTCGGCGAGCGCTCCGCGACGCTGCGCGCGATGGTCCAGATCTCGGTTTGCAACGTGTTGGTACGCTGG
>LSKJ01000217.1 GCA_001557035.1 Rhodospirillaceae bacterium CCH5-H10
ACCAGCACCATGCCCGTGCCATCCCAGAAGTTCAGCTTCACCCGATCGGCACGCTCGGCCCGGAACACCCAGACCGTCCCGCTGAACAGATCGCCTCCCATCGCCTCGCGTATCAGCGCCGTCAAACCCCCTCCATGCCCTTGCGGAAGTCCACTGGTCTGGTCGCAACCAGCACCCGCACCCCGCCTGACGGGATGATCACGCCACTGCCTTGATGGCCTGCAAGACTGCCTGCAGCGTCGCGGCATCGCTGCCCGCCGGAACGCGGATCCTGGTCCCACCAAACTCGATCTCGATCACTGCCGAACTGACCACGACCGACGCGAAGCCCAGGCGTTTAGGGCTCGTCATGGCGTCGCCGCTGCGTGCCTGCCGCCGCCACGTGAACAACTGCTGCGCTGTCAGGCCGGGGCGCTGCGCCACCTCGCTGACCGACGACCTCCTTGCCAGGCTCTCCACAACGATCTGCGCCTTCTGCTCGGCGCTCCACGCCGGACGCCGGCCGACCCCAGTGAAGATCTCCAGCCGTCGCGCCGGCTCCGACTTGGTCATAAGCTCTGTGCCAGACATAGGTCCAACTCCCGCGAACTCCCTGCCGGACACTCCCTCAGGCCCTTGCCTCAGAGCAACGTGGGACCCAGACAGCGTACGAACAATGGGGCGGTTCTGCCACTCCCGGACTTTTCGATCACCGCATCCGTGACCCGATTGATCAGATCGGGGCCGACGGCAAGCACGTACATCTCTTCGAGATGAGGGAGATGGTGAGCTGACGATTGACGTGCCGCGGGATCGCAACACCAGCTTCGAGCCGTCTCCAGCTCGCTGTAGCCGTTGCAGCTGTTCGCGTTCCCGTGAGCGCGTCTGGTCCGCCCTTCTCGTAGCCCAAGTGCTGCGTCAGCTCCGCTCCCAGCGCTCGCTCCGATCAGCGCCTTCCTCAGTTTCCGCAAAAGACCCCCGTCTCCCAAAAGGTCCTCAGGCTTCTCATAATCCTTCAGCAACTCGTCGATAACTCCCTGCGTGATCGCCATGGTCGCGGTTCCTCTACAAGGTTGAGATCACCACAATCCGGCTCCTACACAAAGTTCAGGACACTCTCGGGTAAAGCGTTCAAGTGCCGCCACCTGCTCTTCATTGAGCGCTGCACGACGCGGTCGGCCGAAGGCTTCTCCAGTTGCATCAGCAGGCCATGCTTGCTAAGCAGGACGTGGCGGCTCCACACGCCGCGCACGCCGCTCGACGAGACTTGGATACCGGCCAGCACGAGTTCGCCGCCAAGCCTCCGTCTTTTGCCAGGCATCTTCAAAGTACATGAACCAAGGGCGTTCAACACTCCCGCGAAGCCGCCGCTCAACGCCTCGATGACCGAATTGTCGGTCGGTTTGCCGGGCCGTGAGAAAATCGAATGTCACGCCTCTGGCGTATGCTCACAGGTTGGGGCGTATCACTCGATACGACAAGCTGGCTCGGGGGGCCATACTCCTGTCTCGCCGCTGCTATCGTAGGTTGGGCTCAATAGGTCTTGACCCTAGCAATGCACAGGGTTGCATGATGAAGGAAGCCGCGCCACTGTCTGAAAACTAGTGAGCTTGCGCCAAATGACGAGAGGCTAGCATGAAGGTCTTCGATCCAGGTGTCCCTTGCGCAATCCTTAAGGCGGACGATCTAGGGATGGGGGGCGGCATCGGCCAGAAGAATTTTCGACGCCTTTTCGCCATGATTTCCCAGCGCCAGCTTTGCATCAGCGTCGGTGCAGTTGGTGATCTTGTGGGCGCCTTACCGCACCAGGAGCAGGCCTTCCTGCGCGGCGTCTTCGAGGATGACAGCTTCGAACTCTGGAACCACTCACATAGACATCCTGACCTCACCAAA
The DNA here is from genome assembly GCA_001557035.1 of Rhodospirillaceae bacterium CCH5-H10. Lineage (GTDB taxonomy): Bacteria > Pseudomonadota > Alphaproteobacteria > Reyranellales > Reyranellaceae > Reyranella. Next base: position 1,873 of record LSKJ01000217.1, read on the forward strand.
CACTCGCGCGACCACCAACGCGCTGACACGCTCAGGGCGCAGGACTCTCTGACGACGGCTCTGGGACAGCGCCCTCGTATATATGGCGCACCCTACAACCGCGTAAATGCCGATACCATCTCCGTTCTCGAGGAATGTGGCGAGTTCGATGGCGCGTGGATGCTCGATCCCGTAGCGACGCGGTTGGCTACCATTCCATTAACCCACCTATGTACGCCCGAAACAGTTCATGATACGACGCGGCAGCCAGAGTTCGAACCCTTTTTGACACGCTGGAAATCGCGGGCCACGCGCCGCCCGACCGTCGTGCAGTTTCATCCAACTGCTTGGAATGATGAAGGATTCGAAGCATTCGGCCGCTGCCTAGACTGGCTGATCGCTACTAATGTCCGCTTTCTTACCTTTGCTGAGGCCATCGCGCTGGGTGCCGTTGCTGCTGCTCCTGTTGGCGATGCACCGCTAACAACGCCGCCGCGCGTACTTACGTTGGCAGCAGACATCCAAGCCGAGGCAGTGGTGAGCTCTCTTCCGGCAGAATATTTCGTTCGCCTTAGCCGGGAGTTTTTCGCCACACGCTACCAGCTCGGCACGCAGCGCCCGATGCGCGCATTGGAGAAAAGCGGCATTCTCCAGCCACTCCAGACACGGCCGGTGGATGCGCCCGGCCGTGTGTTAGACATCGGTTTTGGTGTCGGCAATTGGATGATCGCCGCTGCCAGCCTGGTGCCTGGCGCGGAAGTGCATGGCGTAGACCCGCACCCCGGCTGTGCTGCCATCACTTGTTCTGTGCTGGAGAATCTTTCCTTCGGCCACCGCATCATCGCCCGAGCTGCCGCGGCCGAGCACCTCCCGTATCCAGATGCTCATTTTCAGGCGGCTTATTGCATCAACTCTGTCAACTATATGGACGTGCCGGCGGCGCTGTCCGCCGTCTGGCGTGTCTTGGCTCCTCGCTCTATGCTGGCCATCAACACTCAAACGCGCGCATACTTCTTGGGTGACGCTAAGGCTGCGCTCGAAAGAGGCCTCGTGGATGCTGCGCGCTCCCGGCTAGAGACGCTTGCTTACCAGGCCGCTTTTTCACTTGGTTTCACGCGTACGCCTATACGCACACGCAGTTATCAAGCGCCAGACGTCTTTAGGATGCTGAGGTTACTCGGCTTCGACGTTCTGGTTGAGCGGGCCGCGCTTGAGGAGGGGGTGTCAGTCTGGCGAGGTGAAACCTTCGTTGACGCCTTCGTGGCCGAACGGTCGAGTGACAGGCTGCGTAACGTGCGAGGATTGCTGGCTCGCCCAGGCGGTCCTACTTCGTTGGAGATGGCGCGGCAGATGCTACATCTGGGCTGCCATGCCTTGTTGATAGAAACTCTCGATTTGGGCATCCTAGAACGCGCTGCGCTTGCGGAGCACGATCTTCCCACATTGGCGGCGATGGCGCTGGGCCAGTTGGATGTAGAGGCGACGACCGCGGCAGAGAAAGGTCTGCGCACCCCACATGGTCGCACTGTGCTTCGCCTCCAGCAGCGCGACTGGGCAGGCGCCATCGCTGCCAGTGCCGATTCCGCCGAGACCGATCTCGCCTATCTCGGTGCCATCGCGCGCTACCTGGCCGGCGACTACGTAGGGGCATTGGCCGAATGCAAGCCGGACCAGTGTGCCCAGGAGTCTCGATTTGCTTATTTAGCGGCGGCCACGGCATGTCACCTCCAGCAACTCGACCTCGCGAAGCAGGTCACCGAAACAGGGCGAATCGTCTTTGAACCTAGGGACGGGACCAAGTTGTCCGGCCCTTTCATTCAAGCACCCGGAGGTCCAATAGCAGCTTAGTAGCTCAATCGGCCACGGCAAACGCGTCAATCACCGACCGGCTGCTCCCGCCTGTCTGCGTGCCATGTAGTTAGCGCGTTATAAGAGCTCCTTCTGCAAAGTTGGCGGCGTGTCCCTGGCGAAGGCGAAGCAACGCTATGGCAGAGGGACGGGCGTGACCACTCGCTTGTCGGAAAGCAAGCCCAACGGGCTGTACCGGCAGAACCATCCGGTACGATCGATATGGGGGGGCACATGGGCGGCGGTGGCCGATTCTTGAACCCGACCGACAATGCGTTCATCGAGACGTTCAACGGCCGCTTTCGCGGGGAGTGTGTTTGAACGCCCATGGTTCATGTGCCTTGAGATGCCCGGCAATAGATGGAGGCTTGGCGCAGATACACGGCGCCCTGAGGGGCGCCGGCGAGCTGGCGTTGGCAGGCGTTCAGGTTCGTCGAGCGGCGTACGCGGCGTGTAGAGCCGTCACGGCGTGCTGGGCAAGCATGACCGGCTGATGCGACTGGAGAAGGCCTCGGCTGATCGATGCAACGACTTCGGTGACGCCGAGTCGCGATGCCTTCCAGAAGATAGCCCAGTTGCGCCGGTGTGACCGTGACCGCCTCGCCCTCCGTCCGCGGCCATACGAACCGGC
>LSKJ01000022.1 GCA_001557035.1 Rhodospirillaceae bacterium CCH5-H10
TCGCCCAGTCCCTCAATCAGATCGAGAAGGCCTACGGTCCGAACAACGCCATCCTCGACAACTGCCATGTCCGTGTGTGCTTCGCCACCAACGACGAGCGCACCGCCAAGCGTGTCTCGGATGCGCTCGGCACCGCGACGGAGATCCGGGATGCCAGGAACTACGCCGGCCACCGGCTCAGCCCATGGCTGGGCCATCTCATGGTTTCTCGCCAGGAGACGGCACGGCCGTTGTTGACGCCCGGCGAGGTCATGCAGCTGCCGGCTACCGATGAGTTGGTGCTGGTTTCCGGGTGCCCGCCGATCCGGGCCAAGAAGGCGCGGTACTACGATGACCGGCAGCTGACGGAACGTCTGCTTCCACCGCCCGAGCCTGATCGACCGAGAGCCTCCAGCGTCACCCTGGATGACTGGAGTGCCAAAGCTGTTCCACCGGTGCTGCCGGCAAGCGTGGAGGCAACCGGCGGTCTTCAGGAAGGACAGACCGTCAACAATCCCTCCAATGGCGGCATTCGCCGGGAACCGGAGCTTGCCGAGCATGAAGACATCGCGCCTCAGACGATCGCGCCTTCGCCTGAGTTCGAGTTCGCCGAGGATGAGACCGACGACGACGCGGTGCGAGCGCGCCGGCTGCGCGCGGCGGCCCGGGGAATCGCTCGCCAAGCCGCGATGGATCCTGGCGATGGCATCGATCTGTGAGGGAGTAAATGCGCACCAAGCATACGTTTCGTCTGCCGCCCGATCTGGCGCTGAAGCTTGCCGACTATGCGTCGCGCAAACGCGTGCCGCAGGCCCATATCGTGGAAACCGCACTCGCCTCGTTCCTGTCACCGGATGCTTCCGAAAGGCTGGAAGGAGCGCTCGGTCGTCGACTGGACCGGCTCGTTCGACAGGTCGAGCGTCTGGAACGCAATGTCACCATCTCGAACGAGGCGCTGGCTCTGTTCGTGCGCTTCTGGCTGACCACTACGCCCTCTTTGCCGGACGGGGCACAACAGGCCGCGCAAGCCAAGGGCCGCGAGCGGTACGAGGGCTTCGTCGATGCTCTTGGCCGGCGCCTGGCCAAAGGCCGGACGCTCTCGGAAGAGATTCCACAGGACATCGCGCCAGGTGAGGGCACCGACGGCGATCCTCCGCAAGAGCCCGTCTGAGCGTGTATGCCAATTCGCACGCCGCACGACGCCTGAGTACTACGATCCGCTGGTTGTTGTTGCGCTGAGTGTGTTGCTGCTTCTTCTAATCGACCCCGATGGCCGCTGGTGGCGGCTCTGCATCCCGGGGTGACGATGACGATCCATTCCTTCCAGGCAGAGGTCATTTCCCGGGGCGCCCGCATGCTGCGCACCGCGCTCGGGCCCGCCATCGCGAGGTGGCTCGAAGATCCTTCCGTCGTCGAAGTAATGCTCAACCCCGATGGTCGGCTCTGGATCGATCGCCTGTCGACCGGCCTGGTCGAGACGCGGGAGCGTCTAGCCGCCGCCGAGGGCGAGCGCATCGTGCGGCTGGTCGCCCACCATGTCGGGGCCGAGGTCCATGCTACAAGCCCCAGGGTGTCGGCCGAGCTGCCCGAGACGGGAGAACGGTTCGAGGGACTGCTGCCGCCGGTCGTTGCGGCGCCGACTTTCGCTATCCGCAAGCCCGCGGTCGCCGTCTTCACCCTCGACGACTACGCCGCGGCCGGCATCATGACGATGGGCGAGGCTGAAGCGCTTCGACAAGCGGTCGCCCAGCGCCGCAACATCCTGGTGGCCGGCGGCACGTCGACCGGCAAGACGACGCTCGCCAATGCGCTCCTGGCCGAGGTGGCCAAGACCGACGACCGGGTGGTTCTGATTGAGGACACCCGCGAACTGCAGTGCCGTGCCGCCAACCTCGTCGCCTTGCGTACGAAGGATGGCGTGGCGTCGTTGTCCGAACTGGTGCGCTCGTCGTTGCGGCTGCGGCCCGACCGAATCCCGATCGGTGAAGTGCGGGGTGCCGAAGCGCTCGACCTGTTGAAGGCCTGGGGCACCGGCCATCCCGGCGGCATTGGGACTATCCATGCCGGCACGGCGATCGGGGCGTTGCGGCGCCTCGAGCAGCTCATCCAGGAAGCCGTCGTCAC
>LSKJ01000218.1 GCA_001557035.1 Rhodospirillaceae bacterium CCH5-H10
GCTTGATCGGCTTAGGCGGTGGCGGTGCCGCGGGCATGGCCTTGGCGATGTCGGCCGACGTGGGCGGCGGCGGAGGCGGTGCCGTCGCGGCGAGCTTGATCGGCTTCGGCGGCGCTGCCGCCGCGGGCATGGCCTTGGCGATGTCAGCCGAAGTCGGTGGCGGTGGAGGCGGCGCCGTTGCGGCGAGCTGGATCGGTCTCGGCGGCGGCGGTGCCGCGGGCATGGCTTTGGCGATGTCGGCCGATGTCGGCGGCGG
>LSKJ01000219.1 GCA_001557035.1 Rhodospirillaceae bacterium CCH5-H10
CGCCTCGGCCAGCAGGCGGGCGACGTCGAGCTGCGGGTTGGGCGCGGCGTGTTCGGCGCCGCGGTCGGACCCACGGTCGGCGAACGGCGCGGCGGGCAGGCCCGGGCGGCCGGTCTGCAGGTAGAGGCCGAGCGCCAGCAGCGGCACGAAGAGCGAGAGCGCCGGCGGCAGCCATTTGTGCCAGGCGTCGGATTTTGTCGCGGGCCCGGACGCGGCGGCGGCGTCGCCGGCGGCCAGCATGCGGCGCTCGATCTCGGTGCGGGCGGCGGCGGCCTCGGCGGGCGGCAGGCTGCCGGCGGCGCGCTCGCGCTCCAGCTCGGCCAGCTGGTCGCGGTAGATCGCGAGCTCGGCCTGCAGCCGGTCGTGGCGGTCGAGACGGCGCGCCAGCAAGGGCCACAGCAGCGCGCCGACCGTGGCGGTGGTGAGGAGGGCCAGCAGGAATTCCAGCATCGCCGTCAGCCCTTCAGGAGCGCGTCGAGGCGGCGGCGCTCCTCCTCGTCGAGCGGTTTGGGCGCGGCGATCGGTTGGGCGCGTCGGCGGCGGGCGGCGACCAGCAGCGCGGCGCCCGCGACCAGCAGCACCAGCGGTGCGCCCAGCCACAGGACCAGCGTGCCGGCCTTGAAGGGCGGCTTCAGCAGCACGTAGTCGCCGTAGCGCGCGACCATGAAGGCAAAGACGTCGGAGTCGCTGTCGCCGGCCGTCAGCCGCTCGCGCACCGCGCGGCGCATGTCGCGCGCCACCTCGGCCGAGGAATCGTCGATCGACTGGTTCTGGCAGACGACGCAACGCAACGCCCGCCCGATCTCGCGGGCGCGGGCTTCGAGCGCGGGATCGGGGAGGACTTCGGACGGCTCTACGGCGAGGGCGGGGAGCGCAAACAGCAGGGTGAGGAAGAGCGCGACTGCGGCCCACCCCCTCCGCCCCTTCGGGGCACCTCCCCCGATGACGGGGGAGGAAATGAGTTCTTCACTGCCCCCGCTTGCGGGGGAAGTCGGCGCGCAGCGCCGGAAGGGGGAAAGCCTCACTTCACCGCGCCTTTCAGGAACGGCAGGATCGTCTCGCTCAGGTCGCGCTCGGTGATCGGTCCGCGATAGTGGCGGCGCACGATGCCGTCGCCGTCGATCAGGTAGGTCTCGGGCACGCCGGAGAGGCCCCAGTCGAGGCCGGTCTTGCCGTCGAGGTCGAGGCCCGCGAGCTTGAAGGGATCGCCCAGCCGCTTCAGCCAGGGCAGCGCGTCGTCACGCTTGTTCTTCCAGGCGATGCCGATGATGGTCGCGCCCTCGCGCTCGGCCAACCGCGTGAACAGCGGATGCTCGGCGAGGCACGGCGTGCACCAGCTCGCGAAGAAATTCACGATCACCGGCTTGCCCTGACGCAGATCGGCGTCGGTGAGCGGCGGCTCTCCCGGCCGCAGCGCCGGCAGGTCGAGCTTCGGCGCCGGACGGCCCACCATCACCGAGCCGATCGAGGCGGGG
>LSKJ01000220.1 GCA_001557035.1 Rhodospirillaceae bacterium CCH5-H10
GGGGGGGGGGGTAGATTGTCAGCGTGCTGGTACGCGGATATGGTTCATTCGCATGAGCGCGAAGCTACCGAAACCGCCGGGAACTGCTCAAACTCCTTGACTGAGTTGCGGCCAGTCCGTGACGCGGCAGGCTCGTAAGCTGGTCGAAGGCTTCACGGCACCCGTCGCCGCGCTGGCCGTGGGAAAGAATTGGCGATCAGATGAAGCGTTCGAGCAAACTCTGACGAGGGAAGTCGAGCATGCTAAAGCTCTGGACATCGATCGCGTTTGCAATCCTGGCCATCATTCCTGCGATCTACTTTCGGGCGGTCGGCTGGCGACCCGAACCGATCCTCGACGCGGCGGTCTTCGGCGTAGCGATTCTCGCGGCGGGGTTCATGCTGTCCTGGGGGCCAAGACTGCGGAGGGCCAGATTTCGGCCGGACTGATTCTCGCAATAGTCGCTATCATCACCGTGCTGCCCAAATACGCGGTCGACGCCTATTACGCCTGGCGCGCCGGACAGGAGGCGCGGTCCAACTACGTCTACTATGCTGCCGCCAATATGACGGGCGGCAACCGCCTCCTCGTTGGAATTGCCTGGCCGCTGCTGGTGCTCCCCCATTGGTGTCGTTCCGCCGACTGGGCAATCCTGCTCGCGCCGTAAAACAGCGTCGAGATCGCCCTCCTGCTGCTGCCAAGCCTTTATGCCTTTACCATCCTGCTCAAGGACAACAGCATCGCGCTGCTGGATTCGGTCGTGCTCGCCGGGATGTTCGCGCTCTACTTGTGGCGCGTGACGAAGTTGCCGAAGGTCGCTGACGACGGCCGGGATGAGGAGCCTGGGCTTGCTGCTGTGATCGAGCGGTTGCCCCAAAGGCAGCAGTGGGCGCTGATGACGGGCCTGGCGGTGGTCGCGGCCGCTGTTGTCTTCGTGTCCGCCAAACCATTCGCCGAAGCGATGGTTGATTCTGGGCGGATGCTCGGGATCAACGAATTCCTCCTTATCCAGTGGCTGGCGCCCATCGCCAGCGAGGCCCCTGCCGTCACGGTGGCGATCCTGTTCGCCCTCTCAAAGCGGGCTACTGCCGGCCTCGTGACGATGATCAGCGACAAGATCAACCAGTGGGCTTTGCTCGTCGGGATGCTGCCTCAGGCGATGAACGTCGGTGCCGACAGCCTGACGGCGCTTCCACCTGACGCCCGTCAGCATGAGGAATTCTCTCTTACCGCCGCCCAGTCGCTATTTGGCTTGGCGCTGCTGTTGCGCCCGCACCTTGGTGTCATCGGGGCGCTCGCGCTTGCCATTTTGTTCAGCGTTCAGGTCGGACTGGCCTTTAGCTTCCGTGAAGACGAAGCGCTGACGATCCAGACGCTCACCTGCCTTGGCTGGATCTACCTTGCACTAACAGCCGTTGTTGTCGCGGCGAATTTGAACGGGCTGGCGCAGATCGTCTGGACTGCGCTGCGGCCACACCCAATCATCGCGACCACACCGTGAAGCGCGCGTCCGGTCTGCAAGATTCAGAGTAGATTGATTGGGAGGGACCATGCCCTTTGACCGCGAGCAATGGAGCATTGTACGGCAAAGCATCGTTGCCATCCTTCTAGTAGCGGCGGTGCTTGGCGCCGGCTACCTGTGGATACCCCCCGAGCTTGTCGGCGTGGCCGGCCCTATGGGTGTGGCCGATCGCCTCGCTTTCACCCTCAAGTGGGATCTGCCGATCTTCCTGTGGCTGGCGGGATGCGTTGGTGCGGTGTCGCAAGGCCGCTTCTGGACTCCGTCCGAACGCGGCGGCTCGGCACTCGCTCCGGCAGGACCGGCGATCGCCCTTCGTGTCGCAATTCTGCAGAATTCGCTCGAACAGACGGTACTCACGGTCGGAGCGCACCTCATTCTCGCCACCGTCCTGCATGGCCCCGAGCTGGTCCTGCTGCCAGTGCTGGTGGCCCTCTACGTGGTCGGGCGGGCGGCCTTCGCTGCGGGCTATGTGGGGAACTCGATCGCCCGGGCGTTCGGAATGGCGCTGACGGGCGCTCCCATCGGCTTCACCTATGTGCTCGCCGCGGGCCTGATGCTGGCTGGGAACCGCTAGAGAATGGACGGTCCGGAGCGAGATTTCCACGGCATGAGCGCGTTCGGCGCAAGCTTGGTTGGGCGCGCGGCCGTTGCAAAGGACTGCCCCCTGATGACAAGTCTGCGCAGCGATGGATGGAACGGAAGTCCGGCGGAATCTTTCCTACGCCCTGTGGACCCTCGACATCCTCTCCCAAGATGCGGTGAGCTTTAACGCGAACTCAAGTCAGAAATCGAAAAAATCATCGCGCCTTGCCCCCTGTACCAACCGGCTGCAACTGCCAGACGCCGCATGATTTGCACACACGCTCGGCCTTCGCCGACTTCGCGAAACTTGTGGAGATTGCGGCACGGAGTGTCGCGTGGATAGAGGGTGGCCTTTGTGCAGCAGTTAGCGACAACGTTTGCGGCCGAGAAGGCAGCCGACGAGTGTATGCACGCGTGAGCGAGCGGGTCAGCAAGTCGGCGCCGCAGGAAGCTCGCTTTCCGCTCTCTGGTCGGGGCACTTGGAGGATCCCGGACGCTAGAATCCGTTCTTAAGGAGGCCTCGGCTTTAGCGCCTGGACTCGCTCACATCTCCACATCCTGTAGCTGGTCTAAAATCTAGGCGGTTCTCGTGGAAGGTCAACCCAACCCAACTTCAATTGAGCATGGTCGGATGATAACCCACTTCGGCGCACTCCAACGCCTGTATCCCACTTGCTGCAGAGAGCGAATGCGAATAAAGGCAAATGTCATGTGAACCCCTCACGGTGGGCGCACGCCGCGATACAGGGAGATCGAGCCACTGGGTGTCTGAATGACCAGTCTCTCTGTCACGCTTCGGAAACCAGCCGCACGCATGAGTTCAGGTAATATGCCGCGGGCATTTGGCTCAGTGTTTGACCGGCCATCGAGATTTTGAATCACACTTCTAAACAGTGTACGCATCAGCCAGGTGCGCTGAAGCCCGTAGTCGGCGATGTGAAGTTCACCGCCGCTTCTAAGGGCGTCATACATTGCGGCAAGAGAGGCCTGCTTCTCCACCATTGGAATCTGATGGAAAACAAGGCTGGACACGATCTTTGTCGCACGTCGCCCCTCCATCAACGCGGCTACTTGTCGGCCAAATCCGCGGTGCAACTCGACTGAAAGATTCTCTTTTGCAAACCACCTCCGAGCACGCGCCAGCACGGGTGGATCGGGGTCTATTCCTATTAGCATAGCGGTAGGTGCGGCCCTTCCAATACGCCTCAGAAGGGAGCCAGTACCGCACCCAACATCCAGGATTACGTCACCAGGCAATGGGCTCAACTGTTCAATCAAAGCAGTTCGCCAGCGATGCTCGCGTGTAAGCACAGCCACGCCGACATCGTAGAGGGGAGTGAGCCAGCGATAACCGGCGGCCGGCGTGTAGGTTTGATCTGTCGACATTTGAGCTTCTTTCGGTCTCAGGTATCCTGGCATCTGTACCGCCTACAGAATCAAGTGCTGCCGGAGCATTTAGCGCCGACCTGCAGTAACAATCCGCCGACGACCGTGTCTTCGGTATCTTGGGCGACCCCACACGTCAGGAGCGCCTTGCGCATCCTCCCCACCGACCTAGCGATGCGTGCTGGTATCGAGTATGGGTAGTGGCCTACGGCGCTAAGCTTTGAGCTAAAAGTCGTTGGGGATCGCGCTCCTGATTGAATCCCCGCAGGAGACGCCAATGTCCTTCACTGTCTTGATTGCCCCTTCCGGCTTTAAGGAGAGCCTGGGGGTCAAGGACGTTGTTGAGGCAATCGCCGCCGGTGCGCGGCTCGCCATGCCGGGAGCCCATATCTTGCGCGCGCCTGTCGTAGACGGCGGCGAAGGCTTTACAGAAATATTAGTCGAATCCACAGGCGGCACCCTGCGCCGTCTCAACGTGACAGGTCCTGTAGGAGAGACCGTTCCCGCTTTTGTCGGTTTTCTAGGCGGCAACAATGCACGCACTGCCGTGATCGAAATCGCTGCGGCGGCCGGGCTCAGGTTGGTGCCCCGAGACCGACGTGACCCAACCCGGACCACCAGCTTTGGTGTCGGGGAGCTCATCCGGGCTTCGCTGGATGCTGGCGCCGAGCGCATTCTCATTGGCTGTGGCGACTCCGGCACCAATGACGGCGGCGCTGGCATGGCTCAGGCGCTCGGCGTGCGTTTGCTCGATAATCAGGGCGCAGACCTTGAGCGGGGCGGCGCCGAGCTATGCCGCCTGGCGTCTATCGATTGCACAGGACTCGACCCGCGAATCAGGCACACTCCTATCGACGTCGCGGTGAGTTGGCATAACGTCCTGCTCGGAGCGCGCGGCGTGTCGCGAATGTTCGGTCCTCAGAAAGGCGCGACGGCACGCCAAGTGGAGGTCTTGGAGAGTGGTCTCGAGACGTTCGCCAAGCGCATCTTCGAGATCACCGGCCATTGCATCGGTCATCACCCAGGCAGCGGCGCTTCCGGCGGTCTAGGCGCAGGATTGGCGGCCCTTCTCGGGGCAAAGCTTCATCCGCGCTACGATGTTGTGATGCAGTACCTCAACTTCGAGACATTGCTGAAACAAGCCGATCTGGTCATCACGGCAGAAGGAGGTCTCGATGGCGACAGCAGGTATGGCAAGGTGCCGTGCGAGGTGGCGCGCCGCGCAAAGCAGCGCGGCATTCCCGTGATCGCCCTGGCAGGGACCATCGGCAAGGGTGCAACGAATACCCTTGAAGACGGCATCGATGCTTTCGCAAGTATAATCGACCATCCATGCACGCTGGACGAGGCCATTGGCAACGCCGCAAAATTGTTGGAGCGTGCTACGGCGAATGCGTTGCGAATGGTTTCCGTAGGTATCCAGATGAACATTCGAACCAAAATCGGCTTGCCATAGGGCGACAGCCGCATCGAACCAACACACGCGAATCCAAACTTTCTGGTACGGCCCTTGCTCCTTTACTGGCTACAGGTTCTAAGATGATGGGTGAGCAAATGCTCCACACTCGATCCAGCCGGAGCCGTATGTCCACAATTGGCAAGATGCTTGTCGTGATTCTCCCGCTCATCACGATCCTCAGCTTTGGCGCCGTGCCGACGTCAGCTTCCAATCCTGAATTGCCAGAGCGGGTGCTCGGCAAGAGCGACGCCCCGGTTACGGTCGTCGAGTACGCGTCACTCACCTGCGACCACTGCAAGCGCTTCCACCTCGAAATTCTGCCACGCCTCAAGGAGGCCTATATTGACACGGGCAAGGTCAAGCTCGTCTATCGCCACTTTCCGTTCGAACAGGTCGGGATGATGGCGGCCGTCCTGGCCGAGTGTGCTCCACGCGTGCGCTTCTTCGGCCTCATCGATGTACTGTTCCGAAGTCACGACCGCTGGGCCCACACTCAGGACCCCAAAGCCGGGCTTGCGCAGATCGGCCTCCTGGCCGGGATCAGTCGAACCGCATTCGAAGCATGCCTTGCAGACGACAAGCTGACGACCGCCATCGCCGAAGAGGTGCGCACGGGTCAACAACAGCATGGCGTTAATTCCACGCCGACCTTGATCATCGGAGATATGGTGATACGCGGAGTGCGAAGCTACGACGACATTGCCAGAGCGCTGGACAAGGCCGTGGGTCGCTAAGGCACTATTGTGATCCAATCGACCGACCAGCTCGCCGCGTCTCGGCGAGCAGCTTCTTCAAGGTAGCGGCATCGACCGCGCCTGGCACAAGCTGCTTACCGATGACGAACGCTGGCGTGCCGCGTATGCCAAGCGCACTTCCGAGAGCGAGGTTGCGCTCGACGACCTGCTTGATCTCAGACGCTTCCATATCTTTGCTGAGCTGCGGCATGTCGATGCCAACTGACGTGGCGATTTCGAACACCCGCGCTCGATCGAGCTTCCCTCTGAATTCCATCAGTGCGTTGTGCAAAGGGAGATACTTATTCTGTCTGCCAGCGGCCAACACGGCATGCGCCGCGAAGCGCGAGGCATCACCCAGGATCGGATAGTCCTTGTAGATGATCTTGACGTTGCCATCGGCAGCAACCACCGACTTCACGATGTTGTAGGCGTGTTTGCAATAGCCGCACTGGTAATCCATGAACTCGACGATGATCACATCGCCGTTGGAGTTGCCGGCAACAGGGCTGTCGCTGTCCCGCAGCAACTCGCTCTCGTACTTCGTAATTGCATTTTGGGCGACACTCTCACGCTGGCTTTCGTGTTTCTTCTCCAGCTCCTGCATCGCTTCGACCAGAACTTCCGGGTTTGCAAGAATGTAGTCGCGCACCATGCTGCCGATCGCCCCGGCATCGCCGTAAACGGAAGTCTTTGCCGCGACAACGCGACCAGGCGCCGTCCACTGGACTGCCAACAAGACGCCGACTGCAATCAGTCCGCCAGCCAATATCAGGAGAAACAAACGCACGTCATCTCCAACCAATGTTCTTCGTTTCTCAAATCACCAAAATCAAATTCACCGCTACACGTCTATTCAGCGCTTGACCACGCTCTCCGTGGCAATGTGCGTGATCGGGTATGCCCTCGACCACTAGGTAGGTCGCCATGCGGCTGCTTGGCCCCTGATGCAGCTTTCGCCTTAGCTTGCCACGCAAGGATTGTAAAAGGGGTGATTTGCCGCTTCACGTGATCGAGCTGAAGGCGCGCGATGGCGTCAGCGCGGACCGCAGGCCGCCCAGGATACGCCGCCAGTGTCAGCAGCTCGCGAATCTGGGCGATCTTGGATCCGAGATCGCGTACGCGACGGATGAAGCGGAGCGTATTCACCGATCGGTCTGTGTAGCGGCGCTTAAATTCTTTGCGTTCCAAGCCTAGCAGCAGGCCGCTCCCGCCCTGCCATCCTCGGTTTCAGGTCGACGGCATGGTGCTGCCGGGTCGCCTCCCGGTGTCTTGGGCGTTCACCATTGCTGACATTCGACGCTGATCCTCGTAGCTTGCGCCCGCACGGGCTTGAAGGATGCGAGACAGCCACGTTTCGAGTTAGCCATAAATATGAACCGTGACGCCACGCTGCAGGCTCTGCAGCGGCATCGACTAAGGTGAGATCGCTATGAAGCGAGCAAGCCCATCGCCGACCAACGCGACATCCGGCCTGAAGTTACGACCGACGGCGCAGAGTAACTCCTCATACCTAGCGAGCTGCTGGTCGGTGTCCGCTGGCACGTTCTCACCCTGGCGCGGATGGCAGAGCAATCGGCGCGCGACAGGCGCCCGGTCCCATCGCAAACCTCTTAGAGGCGCCGAACCATGACGATGCGCCTGCGGCTCATTGCTCTGTCCACTCTGGTGGCCTTGGGCGCGGTGGCCGGTTACTTCGCCTGGGCAATCCCGAGCATCAGCAAGGAGCGAAAGGCGGACGCCCACAGTGTTCTTCGGTTTTTGACCAAGCCGATGGATGAGCGGTTCAGGCTGATCGATCACCTCGGCCGCCCGGTCGGCCCCGACACCTTTACGGGTAAGGTGCGGCTGGTTTTTTTCGGCTTCACGCATTGCCCAGATGTGTGTCCCACCGGGCTGTCGTTGATGTCGCAGCTCCTTGATGAACTCGGCCATGAGGCCAAGGACGTCCAGGCGCTGTTCATCTCGGTTGACCCGAAACGAGATACTGTCGACGTACTGAAGCAGTACATGTCCGCGTTCTCTGGCAACATGCTCGGCTTGACTGGGACGCCAGACCAGATCGCGAACGTGACGAGCGCCTTCAGCGCTTATTTCAAGAAGGTGCCTCAGCCAAGCGGGGGGTATACAGTCGACCACACGGCCTCGGTCTATGTGCTCGACCGCGAGGGCTCTTTTCGCTCAACAGTCGACATTCATGAACGGCAGGATGTGGCGCTGCAGAAGATCCGGCGCGTTCTTTCACCCAGCTAGCCGCAGCACGCAGAACAGGGACCGGATGCTGGAGGGCGAGATCGCGGCGAGGTTCCTGGCGGCGGTGGTGTCGGTCAACCCGCATGTCGCCATCGATGGCCATCCGGGCAGGACCGCCCCCCTCCGCAAAACGTCCGTCGTCCGCCGCGTGACGCGTCACATCGGCTACGGCGTCAGCCAGCGCTGCCGCAAGCGCACCGAGGAGGCGTTCGGCTGGATCAAGGCCTCGGCCGGCCTGGTCAAGGTCAAGCTGCGAGGCCGGGCCTGGACGCTGTCACCCTCGCCCCGGCCGCCTACAATCTGGTTCGGCCGCCCAAGCTGCTGACAGCATCGGTGTGAGCGTCCAGGGCCTATGGCGACACTCGGCCATGACAGAGTCGGATTCGATGCCTACATCCTGTTCGGCGAAGAGGGCGGCGAGTTTGCCTTCGATCGCCTCTCCGGCTCCACTCACAGTGGCAGCCACGGCGATGACGTTGATCGACTGGGACGGCAATGACGAGATGGAGGAAGCGCACGGACACGGCTGGGCCGAACTCCAGTCCGACGGTTCCCTCCAAGGTGAAATCTGCACCTACAATGGAGACGACATTCCCCTCACCGCTCGTCGTCCAACTTCTTCGACAGCCTGCTAGAGGGTCCTGACGCCAGGCTCGACAACGGGTTTTTCTCGGTTGCCACGGCGGGACTGACTGCCGCAGGGTTAAGTGATTGCGCTGGCGATCTCGCCGCTGTCGGTAAAGTCGTCATGCGCGCGGCCTCCAGCACCTTTACCACCTGGAGAGTTCCCCACCCGGTCAGCGTGCTCAAGAATAACCTCATCAATCGAATAAGCATCGACTAGCTGCCTGACATTCGCCGGCGGAACTGGGCGGCCGAGAAGGCGAGGCTATGTCTGTTTCTATCGCGGCTCCATTTGACGACGACACCGCGCATTTGACGTTTCGTGGCAACAGGCGCTACGCGTCTCTCGTGGCAATCCTGAGTCGAATAGATTGCGGAGATTTATGCTAGTGGAAACCAGCAAGCCACTATTCATCAACTATCAGAGGGCCTGGCACTCTTTCTTCACAGTAGACAGTCCGACTATGAACCTCGATCTGAGTTCCTTGCGAAGCGTAATCGCGGCCGCTGAGCACGGGAGTTTTCGGCAAGCCGCAACAGCGCTCAACATCAAGCAATCGGCTCTCAGTCGCCGGATCCGCCACCTCGAAGGGCAACTTGGTGTTTCTTTGTTCGAGCGATCGAGTGGGGGTGTACGGCTAACGCCCGCTGGCGCGAACATGGCGCAGGCTTCCCGTCGTCTCTTTGTCGAAATAGACGAAATGGTTAGGGCGTCGCAGCTGGCAGACCGCGGAGAAGTAGGTGTGCTGAAAGCAGGATTCGGTACGGCGATATCGACCAGCAAGGTACGCTCGATCTTGGCGGAGCACATCAAGGCATTCCCAGAGATCACCATACAGGTTACAGAACGATCTCGCGGTCAGTTGGTAGCAGCTCTTGGGACTGGGGACGTCGACGTTGCAATCGTTGCTGGAGACGCGCGACAACATGGCGGACTTTCAATGTCGCTATGGTCGGAGCGAATTGTCGTAGCGCTATCTTCGAGGCATCCACTTTCAAACAGTGAGGTCATCGATTGGAGCGATCTCAAAGACGAGACAATTCTTCTAAGCCAGTGGGATCCCGGTTCGGATCTGAGGAACCTGATCCTGAAGAAGCTCGCAGCGCCTGGCGGCGGTCCCAAGATCGAGACATGG
>LSKJ01000221.1 GCA_001557035.1 Rhodospirillaceae bacterium CCH5-H10
GGCGCCGGCCGAGCAGGACAAGGGCAAGCAGCTCAGCCGGCGCCTGCAGGAGGCGCTGCAGCCCGGGCAGGGCGAGGCGCCCGAGCAATCCGAGGAGCCGCCCGAAGTCGAGGTCGAGGCGACCTTCACCGCGTCGGACCGCGAAGTCCTGCAGACGCGCGACTTCGAGCAGATGTCCCAGGCCGAGATCGACGCCGCCCTGCGCGCCATCGCGCGGCTGCGCCTGCCGGTACCGGAGCGGCGCACGCGGCGCTACCAGCCGGCGCGTCGCGGACCGAGGATCGACTTCCGGGCCTCGCTGCGCCGCGCCATGCGGCCGGAAGGCCTCACCGAACTCTCGAGGCGGGAGCCGCGCCGCCGGCCGCCGCCGCTGGTCATCCTGTGCGACATCTCCGGGTCGATGGCCCGCTACACGCGCATGTTCCTGCACTTCATGCATGCGATCACCAGCGACCGCGACCGGGTTTACTGCTTCACCTTCGGCACACGCCTGTCGAACGTGACGCGCGCGTTGCGCAACCGTGACGTCGACATCGCCTTGCAGAAGGCCTCGGCGCAGGTCGAGGACTGGTCGGGCGGCACGCGCATCGGCCAGGCGCTGCATGAATTCAACAACAAGTGGTCGCGCCGCGTGCTGGGGCAGGGCGCGGTCGTTCTTCTCATCACCGACGGGCTCGATCGCGAGGGCGCGAGCGGCCTGGATGAGGAAATGGAACGCTTGCATAAGTCCTGCTCACGCATGATCTGGCTCAACCCGCTCTTGCGGTACGGGGGCTATGAGCCCAAATCTCAGGGCAACAAGGCGATGTTGCCGCACGTCGACGAGTTCCGGCCGGTCCACAACCTGGAGAGCCTGTCGGGTCTGATCGAAGCGCTTGGCTCACGCGTCGTGGGCGCCGACCGGCGCCTCGCGGGATGGCAGACCGACCTTCGCAAGGAGTAGACCATGAGCGACGCACTGGAAGTTCTCGATCAGGTCGGCAAGTGGAAGGCCGACGGCAAGGGCGTGGCCGTTGCAACCGTGATCGTCACCTGGGGCTCCTCGCCGCGTCCCGTCGGCAGCCAGCTCGGCGTCGACGACAAGGGCAACATGGTCGGCTCGGTATCCGGCGGCTGCATCGAGGGCGCGGTGGTCAAGGAAGCACTCGACGCCATCAAGGACGGCAAGCCGCGGTTGCTCGATTTCGGCGTCACCGACGAGCAGGCCTGGGATGTCGGCCTCGCCTGCGGCGGCAAGGTCCAGGTCTTCGTCGAGAAGGTGAACTGATGAGGGCCGAGACTCTCGCCGCACTCCAGGAAGCGCGCGCCAGCCGGCGGGCGGTGACGCTCGCCACCCGTCTCAGCGATGCCGCCGAAGCGCTGGTCTATCGTGACGGCGCCAAGGGCGAGCTCGCGGGCGATGCCGCAA
The DNA here is from genome assembly GCA_001557035.1 of Rhodospirillaceae bacterium CCH5-H10. Classification (GTDB taxonomy): domain Bacteria; phylum Pseudomonadota; class Alphaproteobacteria; order Reyranellales; family Reyranellaceae; genus Reyranella. Next base: position 1,409 of record LSKJ01000221.1, read on the forward strand.
TCATTGCGGCGGCGCAGCGCGCCATGGACATCGGCAAGAGCGAGACGATCGACGTCGGCGACGCCAGGATCTTCCTGAACGTCTATGTGCCGCCGCCACGCCTGATCATCGTGGGTGCGGTGCATATCGCGCAGTCGCTGGCGCCGATGGCGGCCATGCTGGAGTTCAACGTCACGGTCGTCGATCCGCGCGGCGCCTGGGCCACGACCCAGCGCTTCCCCGGGGTGAACGTGATCCAGGACTGGGCCGACGAGGCCTTCCAGGCGATGGGCCTCGATGGCTCGACTGCCGTGGTGACCCTGACGCACGATCCGAAGCTCGACGACCCGGCGCTCGAATCGGCGCTGAAGTCCGACGTCTTCTACATCGGCGCGCTGGGCAGCCGTCGTACGCACGCCAAGCGCAAGGAGCGCCTGGCCGAGGTCGGCATCACCGAGGAGATGTTCGCCCGCGTCCACGGGCCGGTCGGCCTCAACATCGGCGCCAAGTCGCCGGCCGAGATCGCCGTGTCGATCCTGGGCCAGATCATCGAGGTGCGGGCGCGCCGTCTGGAAGCTCTGTCGGCTCCGAAGGTGGCTGCAGCGTGAGATTCGGCGAAACACCGATCGACGAGGCGGCAGGCGCCATCCTGGCGCACAGCCGCCGCGCCGACGGCGTCAATTTCTCGAAGGGCCGCATCCTCTCGGATGAGGATGTCGCGCGCCTGAAGGAAGCCGGTGTCTCGACCGTGGTCGCCGCGCGTCTCGAT
>LSKJ01000222.1 GCA_001557035.1 Rhodospirillaceae bacterium CCH5-H10
CCCGCCGACGCTGCAGGCGGTTTCGATGTCCGGGGCGAGCGCGCCGCCGAGAGGGTCGATCGCCACCCATGGCGTGTAGCGATCGCACCAGCTTGCGATCGCCTCGACCAGGCGAAGGTCGGCCTGCGGTTCGCCCGCCTGCGTGACGAGATCGGGCAGGAGCGCACGCGCATCGGCCAGCCGCATGCGCGGCCGGAGTCCGGCGGCCCGGGCATGAGCATTGAGGGCGGCGAGGCGCGGGCAGCCGTCGTGCCAAACGACGGTGGCGGCGGCCCTATCCGACCAGTCTTTCTTCGAAGCGCGCGCCAGCCGGTCCGTGGAGAGCTTGGGGAACCACAGCGAGACAATGCGTTTCATCGTTCCACTCCAGGAGCCAGGACGGGATTTCGTCGGCGGACGGCGTGCCGAAACGGTTGCGCCGCAATTCCACGCGCCAGCGGGCGGCGCCGACATCGGTGAGGCCCGGCGTCGAAACCGAGGGAGCGGAGGCGATCCGCCAGCGCGTCGCGCATACGCTTTGCGGCGGTCCGGGCTGCGCGCGCAGCAGCAGGGCGGGGACGCCGTTCTTTTCGGCGGCGAGAGACAGGCGGCGGCCGGCCGTGGGATCGGCCGCGCGCGTCTCGCCCAGCACGGCGGCGATGCCGGGGCAGCGCAGCCCTTCCTCCATCGCCCAGAAGAGATCCTCGTCGCGTCGCGACGTGACCATCAACAGGCGCGCCGGATCGAACCAGGACGACAAGGCCGGCGCGTAGGGCGTGGCATCGGAGGGGCCCGAGGCATGGCGACACCACAGGATCGTGCCCGGTCCGAAGCGGCCGAGAAGATGGGCGGCGAAACCCAGCGCAGCGCCGTCGTGCGGCGCCACGCGACCGGAAGGGCCGGGGCCGGCCTCGATCTCGTGCAGGGCGCCGGTCAGCAGCCCGCCTTCGGGAAGCAGGGCATCAATGGCGGGAATTCCCAGCTTCACCGAGGCGGCCCGGCCTCTCCTCTGGACGCTGTTCGACCTCTCGAGCCGGCGCACTTTTTCGCGCAAGGTCGCCGGTACCGACGCGACCGCATCGTTGGCCGCAACGCCCCGGGAGGCAGGGGAAGCAAAGGCACTCGGGGAAATGACCGGCATCGCCCCCTCGTCAAATTGGGTGGAATGGGCTGAAGGTTAATGTTCTTGTTTTGTTCTAGTTGCTTCACAATCGCGAGTCAACGGGACTAAGGGCTGGCATATCGAGTGCATCCGGAGAGAAGCTGCCATCCTGTTCCGGAGGCTCCATGACTCTTCGTCTGTCCCTCGTCGCCCTTTGCGCCACCGCCTTCGCCCTGCTGACGGGACCGGCCTTGGCGCGCTGTTCGAAGAACCTGGTCGAGCTCGGCCCCACCCTGCAGGGACGCGGCGTGCAGATGGCCTCGCTCGACGGCGCGCGGATGGCGGCGGACACGGCGAGCCGCGCGATCGTCACGTTCCTCGGCCATGCCAGCTTCGAGATCGACACGCCGCAGGGCGTGCGCGCCATCACCGACTACAACGGGCTGAACGGCTTCGGTCGCAAGCCCGACATCGTGACGATGAACAATGCGCACTCCACGCACTACACCGACACGCCCGAGGAGGGGATCACCTACGTGCTGCGCGGCTGGCCCACCGAGAACGGCGAGACAGAGGCGCGCCACGACGTCTCGCTCAAGGATCTCAAGGTGACCAACCTGCCGACCAACGCGCGCGACTGGGGCGGCGGCTCGGCGCGCATCAACGGCAACTCGATCTTCACCTTCACCATCGGCGATCTCTGCATCGCCCATCTCGGCCATCTGCATCACCGGCTGACCAAGGACCATCTCGACGAACTCGGCCGCATCGACGTGCTGATGGTGCCGATCGACGGCGCCTACACGGTCGGCCTGCCGGTGATGGTCGAGGTCGTCCGCCAGATCCAGCCGCGCATCGTGCTGCCGATGCACTACTGGGGCCGCGGCCAGGTCGCGCGTTTCGAGGAGCTGATGCAGGACCAGGACGCCGTCTTCATCTGGCCCGACCGCCGCACCATCGAGGTGGCACACGACACGCTGCCGGAAAAGCTCACCGTCTACGTCGTCGGCGGAAATGGCGGAGACTGACCCGGCCGATCCCGCAACCTGGCTCGCGCGCTGGGGCCTCGAAGCGGATGGCAAACCGCTAAAGACCCACAGCAGCCTCCTGCTGCCGGTGCGCCGCCATGGCGTGCCGGCCATGCTGAAGCTCGCGCATGAAAAGGAAGAGCGGCGCGGCGGCAGACTGATGGTCTGGTGGGACGGCGACGGCGCGGCCCGCGTGCTGGCTGAGGACGATGGCGTCCTGCTGCTCGAACGCGCGACCGGTCCGCGCTCGCTGGCCGCGATGGCACGGGCAGGCGGCGACAGCGACGACGAGGCCACGCGCATCCTCTGCGCGGCCACCCGGCGCCTGCACGATCATCGCGCACGGCTGCCGACCGGCCTCGTGTCGCTCGACGAGTGGTTCGAACCATTGCTGCAGACTTCGGATCGGGGCGAGCTCGTCGCCGAGGCGCGCAGCGTTGCCCGCGATCTCCTGTCGGACAAACGCGAGATCGCGGTGCTTCATGGCGACATCCACCACGAGAACGTGCTGGATGCCGGCCCGCGCGGCTGGATCGTCATCGATCCAAATGGGCTTCTCGGCGAGCGCATCTTCGACTACGTCAATCTCCTGCGAAATCCCGACGAGACGACGGCGCTGATGCCTGGCCGTTTCGCCCGTCAGGTCGAGGTGATCGCCGCAGCCGCGCAACTCAACCGCGCGCGGCTGCTGCAATGGACGCTCGCTTTCGCCAGCCTGTCCGCGGTCTGGATCCTCGATGATGGCGACACGCCAACGCTCGACCTTGCGGTCGCCCGCCTCGCATCGGCGGCGCTCAGATCCTGAGGCTGACGCGTATCAGCCCGGCCGTGCGAAGCCTTCGGCGGCCAGTCGAATGAGAGCATCGATCTCTTCGCCCTTTGTGGGCTCCGCAAAGGGGAAGTGCCCTCTTTTGCGATGGCGATGGGGTCATGACCCCTCCGTCGCTTGGAACGCGACACCCCCCCCTTAGAATGGGGGCGTATGAACCTCTAACCGCGCCCTTTCTCGAAGCCCGCCAGGAACTGCACGAGGTTGCGGCCGAGATCGTCGCCGAGATAGCCGCCTTCCTGGACGAGCACCGTCGGCAGGCCCAGGCGCGCGATCTTCTCCGCCATGGCGTGGAAGCCTGCGCCCGTGACCTTGAGCCCCTGTAGCGGATCGCTCTCGCTGGCGTCCAGGCCCAGCGCCACGACCAGTGCCGTGGGCTGGAACTCCCTGATGCGCGCCAGCGCCTTGTCGCCGGCCTCGAGCCACGGCGCGTCTGGTGAGCCGAGCGGCAGCGGCAGGTTCAGGTTGAAGCCCTGTCCCTTGCCCGCGCCGTGCTCGCGCGCGTGGCCCCAGAAGAAGGGATAGTAGTTGTCGGGATCGGCGTGGATCGAGACGGTGAGAACGTCGTCGCGCTCGTAGAAGATGCCCTGCGTACCGTTGCCGTGATGCACGTCGACATCGAGGATCGCCACACGCTCGTGCCGGCTGCGCAGGCGTTGCGCCGCGACCGCCGTGTTATTCAGGAAGCAGAAGCCGCCCGCCATGTCGGCATAGGCATGGTGCCCCGGCGGCCGGCAAAGCGCGTAGGCCTGGCTCTCGCCCGCCAGCACCATGTCGGCCACGGTCGCGGCGACCTCGGTGGCGGCCAGCGCCGCCTCCCAGGTGTGCGGCCCGATCGGGCAGGCCAGGTCGACCTGGTGCCAGCCGGCGCGGCCGGCCAGCGCCTTCGGATATGAAGCGTGGGCGCGCGCCGGGTGGACGTTGGGCACCACCTCGGGGCTGGCGCCCGGCAGCTTCGCCCATTCGCGTGCGGCGATCTGCAGGAAGTCGATGTATTCCGGCGTATGCACCGTGGCGGCCGGCCCGGCGCCGTAGGATTGCGGCGGCAGGATCGTGTGGCCGGCGGCCGTGGCGGCGGCCAGCAGGCGCGTCGCGCGCTCCGGCTGCTCGGCGCTGCGCTGCCGGGTGCCGCGCACGACGAAGTTCTGCGGGTCGTGCTGGGCGTGCTTCTCGGAATAGACGATCTTCACGGGAGGACCTCAGGTCGTGGCGATGGCCTTCGCCGTCTTCAGGGCGGCGATCTCGTCATCGCTATAGCCCACCTCGCGCATGATCTCGACCGTGTGCTCGCCGATTCCGGGCGACTTCTGCCGCGTCTCGACGGGCGCGGCGGAGAGCTTGATCGGGTTGGCGGCCGACTTCACCGGGCCGATGCCCGGATAGTCGATCTCCAATACCGAGCCGCGCGCCTTGGCATGCTCGCTCGCCATCACGTCGCTCACCTTGTAGGCGGCGGAACAGGGCATGCCGGCGGGGATCAGCTTTTCGAGCAACTCGTCCGCCGAATGCTCGAGGAAATGGGCTTCGATCATTCCTTCGAGGAGCGCCCGATAGGCAACGCGGCCGGCGTTGGTCTTGAAGCGTTCGTCGTCCAGCCAGTCCTTCCGGCCGAGCGCCGTGCAGAGCAGGCGCCAGAAGGCGTCGTTGGTGCCGGCCACGAACACTGGCTGGGTCTTGGTCGGGAAGACGCGCAGCGGGCAGAGGATCGTGTTCGAGGTCCCCATGCGCTCCGGGTTCTCGCCGGTCAGCCCGTGGTTGGTGATCCAGTGGCTCATCATGTGCATGCCGACGTCGAACAGCGATAGGTCGAGTCGCTGGCCCTTGCCGGTCTTGATCCGGTGCAGCAGCGCGAAGGCGATGCCGCCGGCGCAGGCGAGGCCAGTCGAATAGTCGATTGGCGCCGTGCCCACGCGGCACATCTCGCCCTGATAGGGGCCGGTCGCGTCCATCAGGCCGATCTCGGCCTGGATGCACGGGTCGTAGCCGGCGCGCGGCGCGTAGGGGCCGGTCTGGCCGTAGCCGGAGATCGAGGCGTAGATCGCCTGCGGATTGACCTTGGAGACGGTCTCCCAGCCGAAGCCCAGCTTGTCGATCACGCCCGGCGTGAAGGCTTCCATGAACACGTCGGCCTTCTTCACCAGCCGCATCAGCACGTCCTTGCCGCCCGCGCTGCGCAGGTCGATCGCCAGGCCGCGCTTGTTGCGGTTCATCGACGGCACCCAGGCGCCGCCAAAATGCGGCCGGAAATGCTCGCCGTTCAGCGGCTCGACCTTGATCACGTCGGCGCCCATGTCGCCCAA
>LSKJ01000223.1 GCA_001557035.1 Rhodospirillaceae bacterium CCH5-H10
GGCCGACATCGCCAAGGCCATGCCCGCGGCACCGCCACCGCCCAAGCCGATCAAGCTTGCCGCAACCGCGCCGCCTCCGCCGCCGCCCACGTCGGCCGACATCGCCAAGGCCATGCCCGCAGCGCCACCGCCGCCGAAGCCCATCAAGCTCGCGGCGACCGTACCGCCTCCGCCGCCGCCGACTTCAGCCGACATCGCCAAGGCCATGCCCGCGGCACCGCCACCGCCTAAGCCGATCAAGC
>LSKJ01000224.1 GCA_001557035.1 Rhodospirillaceae bacterium CCH5-H10
CGTGGCGCGCCTCGTCCATCACCTGCGTCGCGGCATAGAACTTGGCGTTCATGTCGGGGACGGTGCCGACGATCTTGGCGCTGGCGATCAGCGCGCCCTGCTCGCCGTGCATGAACTGCGAAATCGAGTTGGCCTGGAGATGGAGCCTGAGCCAGTTCCGCTCCTTCTCGTTCATCTTGTTCCAGTAATCCGTGCCGTAGATCGAGATCGCCTCGTCCTTCAGCTCCATCGGATTGTCGGGATTAAGTTCGAGCGACCAGTCCAGACGCGTGCTGGCGTCCCACTGCTGCTGCTTGCCCTTCTCGTAGAGCTCGAGCAACGACGCGGAGCCGTCGTCATATTCCCAGTTGAACTGGAGATCGGTGGCGCCGTCGAACTTCCACTGCGTCACGTCGACGGGCAGGGCGTAGATCCGCTGCGTGGTCATGGCGTCACCCTCCGGGGCAGGTTTTCGGTATTGCTTGCCGAAAAGATGACGCTCCGTTCACGAATTGGCAAGTCCCTACGGCTGGAGCCGGTATCCCCCCCGGTCGGTCACCAGGATCGCGGCGCTGGCGGGGTCCTTCTCGATCTTCTGGCGCAGCCGATAGATGTGGGTTTCCAGCGTGTGGGTCGTGACGCCGGCATTGTAGCCCCAGACCTCGTTCAGCAGGACGTCGCGCGCGACCGGCCGGTCGCCGGCGCGGAACAGGTACTTCAGAATCGAGGCTTCCTTGTCGGTCAGCCGGACCTTCTTGTTGCCGCCCTTCTCCATCAACATCTTGGCGGCAGGATGGAATTCGTAGGGGCCAATGGTCATGACGGCATCCTCGCTGCGCTCGTGCTGGCGCAGATGGGCGCGCAGGCGGGCGAGCAGGACGTTGATGCGGAAGGGCTTGGTGACGTAGTCGTTGGCGCCCGATTCCAGGCCGAGAATCGTGTCGGCGTCGCTGTCGGCCGCGGTCAGCATGATGACCGGCGCCCGCACGCCCTGACGGCGCATCAGCTTGCACAGTTCGCGGCCGTCCATGTCGGGCAGGCCGATGTCCAGGAGGATCGCGTCGTAATGCGCGATCTTGGCCTTCTCCAGGCCCTCCGCCGCCGTCCCGACCTGGATCGTCGTGAAGCCGTCGTAGAGATCGAGCTGTTCCGCAAGCACGGCGCGCAATGCCTGATCGTCATCGACCAACAGGATTTTCTTGCCACGATTGTTCACGGACATGCGTTCTTTACCTGTCAGCCATCTCGAAATTCACTCTATCCGGTACGATCAGGGCACAAAAGCGGTTCACTTCGCCGAATTCCCGTGGCGTGATAGCGAAAGACATGAGTTCCAGCCCAGCCCACTCCCGCACAGCCTCTGCAGTTGCCGCCGTCGAGCGCGCCCTTGCCGAACTCCGCCGCGGCGGCATCGTCGTGCTGCGTGACGAGCACGGGGCCGGCGGCCTGGTGATTGCCGCCGAATCCTGCGGTCCGCGCGCCCTGCAGCGCCTGCAGGGTCTCGCCCAGAATGCCCCCGTCCTCGTCACCACCCGCCGGCGCGCCGAGGCGATCGGCATGGAGATTCCCCCGCATATCGCGGGCGGCATGGGCGAGACCAACAAGCCCATCACGATCGACCTGCCGGAGGGCGTGCCCGTCGACGTCATCCTGCGGCCGCACGAAAGCGACAGTACCGGCCGCCACGTGGCGTTGCGCCACCTGTCGCGACCCGTGGCCAGCCATGCGCCGGGCCTTGCCCAGGCCGCGATCGAACTCGCCAAGCTCGCCCGCCTTCTGCCCGCCGTGGTCCTGGGACCGCTGACCCGCGACCCGGGCAACAAGCGGCGGGACTGGGCGCGCGAGCAGGATCTCGTCTACGTCGATGCGGCCGACGTCGCGGGCTACGAGGAAACGGCCTCGCGCACCCTGCAGCAGGTGGCGCAGGCGCATGTTCCGCTCGAGGGCGCGGAAAATGCCCGCATCCTCGCCTGGCGCCCCAGCGACGGCGGCAAGGAACATCTCGCCATCGTCGTCGGCGACATCGACCCGACCGAACCGGTGCTGATCCGCCTCCACTCGGAATGCTTCACCGGCGACCTGCTGGGCTCGCTGCGCTGCGACTGCGGCGTGCAACTGCGCAGCGCCATCGCCGAGATCGCCAAGCAGGGATCGGGCGTGCTGCTCTATCTCGCCCAGGAAGGGCGGGGCATCGGCCTCGTGAACAAACTGCGCGCCTATGAACTGCAGGACGACGGCTTCGATACGATCGATGCCAACGAACAGCTCGGCTTCGACGCCGACGAACGCATCTACGCACCCGCTGCCACCATGCTGTCGCGCATGGGCATCCAGCGCGTGCGGCTGATGACCAACAACCCGGAGAAGATCGCGCAGCTCGAGCGCTACGGCATCGAGGTTACGGCCCGGGTCCAGCATTCCTTCCCGTCCAACGGGCACAACGAGAACTATCTTCGCACCAAGGCGGAGCGAGCAGGCCACCTGCTCTAATAACGACGACTGGAGGAAACATGACCAAGATGCGTCGCCGCGTTTTCGCGGCCGGTAGTGCTGCGTTCGCGTTCTCCCCTTACATCGCAAGTGCCCAGAAGAAGTACGACGCGGGAGTGACCGACAAGGAGATCAAGCTCGGCCACACCAACCCGTACAGCGGACCGCTCTCGGCCTACGGCACGATCGGCAAGGCGATCGAGGCCTACTGGAAGATGGTGAACGACACCGGCGGCATCAACGGCCGCAAGATCAACTTCATCACCTACGACGACGGCTTCTCCCCGCCCAAGACCGTCGAGATGGTCCGCAAGCTGGTCGAGGACGACAAGGTCTTCGCGATCTTCCAGCTGCTCGGCACGCCGACCAACACGGTCGTCCAGAAGTACCTCAACCAGAAGAAGGTGCCGCAGCTCTTCGTGGCGACCGGCGCATCGAAGTGGGGCATGCCCAAGGAGTTCCCATGGACCATGGGCTGGCAACCCGACTACCACACCGAGGCCGCGATCTACGCCAAGCACGTCCTGGCCAAGCACAAGGACAATCTCAAGGACCTGCGCATCGGCATGCTCTACCAGAACGACGATTCGGGTAAGGACTATATCGGCGGCTTCCTCGCCGGCCTCGGCAAGGAAAACGAGAAGTACGTCACCGCCAAGGTGAGCTACGAGGTCACCGATCCCACGGTCGACAGCCAGATCATCCAGATCAAGAACTCCGGCGCCAACGTCTTCTTCAACGACGCCGCGCCCAAGGCGGCAGCGCAGGCCATCCGCAAGGTCGCCGACCTCGGCTGGAAGCCCGACCACTATCTCGCCAACGTCTCGGCGTCCGTTGCCGCCGTGCTGAAGCCCGCCGGGTTCGAGAACAGCAAGGGCATCATCACGGCCGCCTACCTCAAGGACGCCACCGACAGGCAGTGGATCAACGACGCGGACTACAAGGAATGGGACGCGTGGATGAAGAAGTACCAGCCCGACGCCAACCCGGCCGATTCGGGCAACGTCTATGCCTACGCGGTTTCCGCCACGATGCGGCACTGCCTCAACGCCTGCGGCGACAACCTCACGCGCGAGAACCTGATGAAGCAGGCCGCCAGCATGAAGGGCCTGGTGGTGCCGATGCTGCTGCCCGGCATCAAGATCAACACCAGCCCGACGGACTTCTATCCCATCCAGTCGATCCGCCTCTCGGCCTTCGACGGCGAGACATGGAAGCTGTTCGGCGACGTGCTGAGTAACGAAAGCACCTGAGGCTGGCAACCCGCCCCGCGGGCGGGCAGGCGCCTTCGTCGAGCTTGGCCACGAGCCCGGTAACTTCGCGCACGGGCTCGCCGCGTGGGCGGCGCGTGGGTTCAATGCGCCGCGCTTCGGCCTCGTCCTCGTCGACCATGCGACACGGAAGCGGACGCCCAAGCTCGGGGCCACCCTCTTTCGCGAAGTGATCGCCCGCAACGCGCCGGCCTGAACGTTGCGGCAAATCGTGGGCCACAAGACAAGGCTGGTCGTTCTGGCGCGGAAATAGGAATTCAATTCCCCATTGCCTGCGAAACTTGGAAGCAGTTTTCGCTCATGAAAGGATCGTGACCGAATATAAGAATTCCTGACGTGTCCGCTGTGCCAAGATGAGCGACGCTGTGAACGGCGAGAGGGGAATGAAATGAAGCTGCCCGTAGCGACCCTGGATCATGTGGTCATCAATGCGCGCGACGACATGGATCATGCGGCCGATCTCTATACGCGGCTCGGCTTTTCGCTCACCGAACGCGGCTACCATTCGCTGGGCTCGATGAACCACCTCGCGATGTTCGGCACGGACTATCTCGAGTTGATCGCCATTCCGAAGGGTGCCAAGTCGGGCCGCCTCGACCTTCTCGAGTTTCCGTTTGGCCTCAATGGCCTCGTGTTCGGCGCCGAGGACTCCGCCGTCACTTACGACTGGCTCAGCAAGGCCGGCGTGCCGGTCGACGCGCCGGTCGAGTTCACGCGCCCCGTGAAGGTCGGTGGCGAGATGCGCGACGCGCGCTTCCGCACGGTCCGCATGAAGGCGGGCGTCGTGCCGTATGGCCGCGTCTATTACTGTCATCACTTCACCCGCGACGTCGTATGGCGCGACGAGTGGCGGCATCACGCCAACGGCACGGTCGCGATCGCGCGGTTCCTGATCGTCGAACCGGATCCCGCCGCGGCCTCGAAACTCTATGCCGACATGTTCGGCGCGGAATCGGTGCGCGACATCAAGGGCGGCAAGGCCGTGGTGGTTGGAAATTCGCGTGTCGAGATCGTGACGGAGGCCGAACTCAAGGCGCAGTTCGGCGACGCGGTGCCCGACCCCGAGGGCCGCAAGGCCTACATGGCGGGCCTCACTTTCCGCACGTTGTCTGCCGCGAAGGCGGCACGTGCCTTGCAGGCCGGGAAGATCGGCGGCGTGACCGAGAGCGCGGGTCGCGTGGTCGTGCCCGCCAGGGAAGCGTTGAACGCGGTACTGGAGTTCATCGAATAGACTGAAAAGCGACGTCAGGGCTGCTGGGGAGCGGCCGAGAAGGGATTCGATGGAATATTACGACTGCTTCGCGGCGAGCTATGCCAATGCGCGCGCGAAATTCCACAAGGCTGCGACGGCGGCGCAGGGCGAGGTGCGTTCATTCCTGCATCCCGCGAAGAAGGCGCCCGACGGCGGGCCGCTGGCGATCGACGTCGCCTGCTTCGGCGACCGCAAGGCGCCGAAACAGGCGCTGTTCGTGAGCGGCACGCACGGTCAGGAAGGCTTCTCCGGATCGGCGGTCCAGATCGGCTGGCTGAAGTCGGGCGGCGCAGCGCGCCTGCCGGCCGACCTCGGCGTGGTGCTGGTGCATGGTCTCAATCCCTACGGCTTCGCGCACTTCACCCGCACCACCGAGAACAACGTCGATCTCAACCGCAACTTCATCGACCGCGCCGTAGGCCCCGCGCCCGCCAATCCGCACTACGAGACGCTGCATGCCGACCTGCTGATCCGCGAATGGACGGACGCGGAGAACGACCGCGTCGCTGGCGTGCTCGACCGGTTCGCCGAGAGCAAAGGCCGCGACGTGTTGTTCGACACCCTGGCGCGCGGCCAGTACGCGCACCAGGACGGGCTGATGTTCGGCGGCAAGGACCGTGAATGGTCCAACCGGACGCTGGAGGCCATCGTCCAGGAGACGCTGGCCGGCGCCGAGCGCGTGGCCTTCATCGACTGGCACACCGGCATCGGCGACTACGGCAAGCCGTTCTTCCTCTGCTTCAACGATCCGGTCGGCCCGCTGTTCGCACGCGCCTGCGACTGGTGGGGCAAGGACAATGTCGACGGCGTGCGGCCGCACGGCATGGCGCGGCCCAACTACACCGGCCTCGTCTTCCAGGGCGTGCAGCGCTTCCTCGGCAATCGCGACATGTGCGGCGCGGTGATCGAGTTCGGCACACGGGGCGTCAACATGCGCCGCGTGCTGCGCCTCGATCAATGGCTGCGCCGGCACCATCACGGGCTGGATCCGGACGTGCTCGCCACGCTGCAGGCCGACATGATGGACGCCTTCTGCCCCTTCGACGGCCAATGGCGCAAGAACACGCTCGACTACGGGCTGAAGCTCACCGACCAGGCACTCGCGGGACTCTCTTCATGGTGACGATCAAGTACGACAATCAGGGCGATGCGATCTCGCGCGACGTGCCGACGAACAGTCTCGCCCTGATCGACGCGGGCGGTAACGGCGCCGAACGCAGCTATACCTATGCCGACATCCTGCGGCTGAGCGGCGCGGTGGCCCGCGGACTGCTGAAGCGCGGCCTGCAGCGCGGCGACCGGGTCGCGATCCTGTCGGCCAACCGCGCGGAGTTCCTGCTGACCTTCCTCGGCACCATGCAGGCCGGACTCGTCTCGGTGCCGGTGAACTACAAGCTGCCCGCCGAAACGGTCGCCTACATCGTGGGCGACAGCGACGCCAGGCTGGTGATCGGCGACGATGCGCGGCTGCCGCTGGCGCCGGACAGCGTGCCGAAGCTTTCCTTCGACAGGGACTTCGAGAGCCTGCTCGACGAGGGCCCGTTCACGCCGCTCCCGATGAATCCCGAGGAACCGGCGATGTTCCTCTACACGTCGGGCTCGACGGGCCGCCCGAAGGGCGTGGTGCTGTCTCACTATTCGCATCTCTGGGCGATCAGCCAGCGCGTGCGCCGGCCGGGGCCCCTCGGCCAGCGCGCTCTCGTTGCGGCCCCGCTCTATCACATGAACGGCCTGGCCATGTGCCAGACCACCTTCTCTCAGGGCGACACCGTGGTGCTGCTGCCGCAGTTCACGACGCGCGGCTACATCGAAGCCGCCGCGAAGCATCGCGTGGCGTTCCTCACGTCGGTGCCCACCATGATCGCGATGATGCTGCGTGAGGGCGAACTGCTCCGGCAAAACGATCTGTCCGCCGTCGAAGCGGTGCGCATGGGCTCCGCCCCGATCACCCAGTCGCTGATCGACCAGGTGCGGCAGGTGTTCCCGAAGGCGATCATCAGCAACGGCTACGGCACGACCGAGGCCGGCCCCGTCGTCTTCGGCCCGCATCCGCAGGGCCTGAAGCAGCCGGAACTCTCGACCGGCTATCCGCATCCGGAGGTGCAGCTCCGCCTCGTGCGGGACGGCCACGAAGTGCAGGACGAAGGCGCGCTCGAAATGAAGTGCGGCGCGCTGATGACGCACTATCACAAGCTGCCTGCCAAGACGGCCGAGGTGATGACGCCGGACGGCTACTACCGGACCAGCGACGTCTTCCGCCGCGACGAGAACGGCTTCTTCTATTTCGTCGGCAGGGTCGACGACATGTTCGTCTGCGGCGGCGAGAACATCTATCCCGGCGAAGTCGAGAAGATGCTCGAACGCCATCCCGGCATCCACCAGGCCGCCGTGATCCCCGTCCCCGACGAGCTTAAAGGCCACAAGCCGATCGCCTTCGTCGTCAAGGCGGCGGACGCCCAGCTCGACGAGCAGGCGGTGAAGACCTACGCGCTGGCCAATGCGCCGGCCTACCAGCATCCGAGGCGCGTACTGTTCGTCGATGAAATGCCGCTCGCCGGCACCAACAAGATCGACAAGCGCGTCCTCGCCAAGCAGATCCCAACCGGAGAAGTCTGACCCATGAAAGCAGCAGTCGTCCGTGAGCATGGCGGACCGGACCGCCTCGTCTTCGAAACCAACTTTCCCGACCCGACACCGGGCGAAGGCGACGTCATCGTCGCGGTGAAGGCCTCGTCGCTGAACTATCACGACGTCTTCACGCGCCGCGGCATGCCGGGCATCAAGGTGCCGATGCCCGCCATCATGGGCCTCGACGTCGCCGGCGAGATCGCCGAGGTCGGGCCGGGCGTCACCGGTTGGAAGAAGGGCGATCGCGTCCTGGTCGATCCGATCAACCGGGTCGAAGGCGGCCTGATGGGCGAGACCGTGCATGGCGGCCTGGCCGAACTGTGCAAGGCGCGCGCCCACCAGCTCATCAAGATCCCCGACGGCGTGAGCTATGCCGATGCCGCCGCGCTTCCCGTCGCCTACGGCACGGCGCTGCGCATGATGGTCACCAACGGCCATGTCGCGAAGGGCGAGAAGGTCCTGATCCTGGGCGCCTCGGGCGGCGTGGGCGTGTGCTGCCTGCAGCTCGCCAAGCTCGCCGGCTGCGAGGTCATCGCCTGCGCCGGCACCGACGCCAAGGCCAAGCGCCTGGCCGAGCTCGGCGCCGACAAGACGATCAACTACATCGAGAAGGATTTCATGAAGGAAATCTTCGCGATGTACGGCAAGCCGACGCGGCGCGGCGGCGGCTCCGACCAGGGTGTCGACGTGGTCGTGAACTACACCGGCGGCGACACCTGGGTGAACTCGCTGAAGACGCTGAAGGTCGGCGGTCGCCTGCTGACCTGCGGCGCGACGGCCGGCTACGCGCCGACCGAGGACATCCGCTTCATCTGGACCTTCGAGCTCAAGATCCTGGGCTCCAACGGCTGGATGCGCACCGACATCGAGAAGCTCCTGGAACTGGTGCAGAGCGGCAAGCTCAAGGTGCTGGTCGACAAGGTCTTCCCGCTCGCCGAGGCGCGCGAGGCGCTGCGCGTGATCGAGGATCGCGAAGTGTTCGGCAAGATCGTGGTGGCCCCATGAGCGACAAGCTCCAGCCGCTGACGTCCGAGGAGATGCAGGCGCAGCTCGACCGCTCGCCCTTCATCGCCTTCCTCGGCCTCAAGGTGACGGCGACCGATCCCGCGAAGGAGGAGGTCACCATGACCTGCTCCATGCGGCCGGAGTTCGAGCGCGGCGCCGGCACCGGCCAGTGGCACGGCGGCCCCATCGCGGCGATCATCGACACGGTCGGCGACTATGCGCTGGTCATGGCGCTGCGCCGCGGCCTGCCGACCATCAACTTCCGCGTCGACTACCTGCGGCCCGCCATCAAGACCTCGCTCACCACGACGGCGCGCGTGCGCCGTGCGGGAAAGAGCGTCGGTGTCGTCGACGTCGACGTGTTCAACGACCAGGGCGCGCTCGTCGCCGTCGGCCGTGCGACCTATTCGACGCTTCAGGCTTAGGCCACACGGTATGAAGTTTGCTTAGTCTGCGTCGGGGATTGGGGAAACGGAGGGATTCATGACGATCAAGGTTTCACGCCGCGTGTTCGGCGCGGGTGTCGTTGCTGCCGGTCTGGTCGGCACGTCGGGAACATCGTTCGCGCAAGGGACTCCCAAGCGCGGCGGCACGCTGGTCGCGACCTGGGGCGGCGGCGAGCCGCAGGCCTGCTACGTGCCGGCCGGCGGCGGCTCGAGCCCGACCTTCTCCTCGTCCAAGCTCTTCGAGCGGCTCGCCTTGAGGAGAATGGACGGCAAGTTCGACGGCGTACTGGCCGAATCGTGGAAGCCGGCAGCAGACTTCAAGTCCTACACGGTGAAGATCCGCAAGGGCGTGAAGTTCCATGACGGCAAGGACATGACGGTCGACGACGTCGTCTATTCCGTCACCGAAATCTGGAAGAAGTACGCCGTTGCGTCGGCGCTCACCGACTTCGCGGGCATCGAGTCGCCGGACGCCGATACGGTCGTCTTCAAGTACAATAATCCGACGCCGGAGTTCTTCTTCGCGTCGACCCTCTGCTCGCCGGTCGCCTACATCGTGCCCAAGCATGTCTATGCCGGCAGCGATCCGGTCACCAATCCGGCGAACAATGCGCCGATCGCCACGGGCCCGTGGAAGTTCAAGGAGTGGGTGCGCGGCAGCCACTTCGAGTACGTGAAGAACGAGAACTACTGGAAGAAGGACGAGCCTTATCTCGACCGGCTGATCATCCGCTACGTGCGCGACCCGGCGGGCCGCGCCGCGGCGATGGAAGCCGGCGACATCCACATCGGTGTTTTCAATCCCGTCGCGCCGCCGGACATCAAGCGCCTGACAGGAAGCGGCAAATTCGTCGCCACCCCCAAGGGCTACGAGGAAGCGGTCTGGTCGACGACGCTCGAATGCAACATGCGCAATCCGATCTTCGCCAAGCGCGAAGTGCGCCAGGCGATCTTCAACGCCGTCAATCGCGATTTCATCGCCAAGACCGTCTATTACGGCTACGCGCGGCCGGGCACGAGCCCGATCTACTCCCCCAACAAGGAGTTCTTCACCGCCGACACGTTCAAGACGCCGTTCGATCCGAAGAAGGCAGCCTCGCTGCTCGACGCGGCGGGCTTCCCCAAGAAGGCCGACGGCAAGCGCTTCACGCTGAACCTGCTCTCGGCAGGCTGGTTCCAGGAGAACGGCAAGGTCGGCGCCTACGTGAAGCAGGCACTCGAGGATGTCGGCATCGGCATCAATCTGACGGTTCCGGATCGTCCGAGTTCCATCAAGCGCATCTACACCGACTACGATTTCGACCTGGCGATTTCCAATCAGGCGAACCCGTCCGAGCCGGTGCCATCGACCACGCAGTACTTCACCACCGACGGGATCCTGAAGGGCGTGCCCTTCCGCAACGCCTCGGGCTATTCCAATCCCGACGTCGACAAGCTGGTCGCCAGCATCAAGGTCGAAACCGATCCGGCCAAGCGCAAGGCGCTGGTCTTCGAGTTCCAGAAGATCGTCACCCAGGAAGCCCCACTCCTGCCGCTGGTCGAGCTGGAGTCGATCACCCTGGCCAGCACCAAGGTGCAGAACCACTCCAACGACCCCAACTTTCTCGCGGCAAGCTGGGGAGACCTATGGCTGGCGAGCTAGCCTCGCCAACGCCCACGCTGCGCGGCTCCGCCCGTCGGGCGGCGGCGCTCAAGCTCCTGCGGCGACGGCTGATCCAGGCCGTCCCGCTGATGCTGGGCGTGGTGATCATCAATTTCTGTCTGATCCAGATGGCGCCGGGCAGCTTTCTGGAATTGATGACCGCAGAGAACCAGGTGAGCGATCCGGCGACGGTCGCACTGCTGCGCAAGACCTACGGGCTGGAAGATCCCGTGTGGATGCAGCTTTTGAAGTATATCTGGGCACTGCTGCATTTCGACTTCGGCTTCTCCTACCGCCAGAACATGCCGGTCATCCAGGCGATCTGGATCCACCTGCCGGCGACGATCCTGCTCATGGTGTCGAGCATCACCCTCGCCGTCACCGTGGGCGTCGCGGCGGGCGTCGTCGCTTCGATGAAGGTCCGCACCTTCTGGGACAGCCTGGTCTCGGTCGGCGCCATGTTCTTCTACGCCGCACCCAGCTTCTGGCTTGGCATCATGCTGATCGTGCTGTTCTCGGTGAAACTCGGCTGGCTGCCGGTCGGCGGCATGATGAAGATCGGCGGCAACGGCGGGGTGCTGGAGATCCTGCACCATCTGATCCTGCCGACCCTGGCGCTGGGCCTCTTCTATGCCGCGATCTACACGCGCGTCATGCGCTCCTCGATGCTGGAGGTGGCGCAACTCGACTTCGTGCGCACCGCCCGCGCCAAGGGGCTGAGCCGCAACCAGGTCACGGTTCACCATGTGCTGCGAAATGCGCTGCTGCCGGTGGTCACGATCCTCGGCGTGCAGATGGGCACCGTGCTGGCCGGCAGCGTCGTGATCGAGAGCGTGTTCAGCTGGCCGGGCGTCGGTTCGCTGCTGTTCGACAGCGTGAGTTCGCGCAACTACCCGGTCGTGCTCGGCATCATGGTGCTGGGCTCGCTGGTGGTCATCGCGGCCAACATCGCGGTCGACCTGATCTACATGTGGCTCGACCCGCGGATCGAGATCCGCTGATGCAGCGCTTCGAGTTCCTTGGCCGCTTCGCCCGCAACCGGGGCGCCCTGGTCGGCGCCTCCCTGATCCTGGTGGTCGCCCTGATGGCGATCCTCGCGCCGGTCTTCTTTCCCACCGACCCGCTGCGCATCGTCGGCCTGCCCGAACTTTGGCCGGGCGAGGATCCGGAGTTTCCGCTCGGTACCGATTCGCTGGGCCGCGACATCCTCTCGATGATCGTGCACGGCGCGCGGGCGACGCTGCTGATCGGCCTGTTCGCCTCGGCGGTCGCCACCATCATCGGCGTGGGTGTCGGCGCCATCGCCGGCTATTTCGGCGGCTGGGTCGACGAGATCGGCATGCGTGCGGCCGAATTGTTCCAGACCATCCCGAACCTGATCTTCGTGCTCACGATCGTCGTCATCCTGGGCTCGACCCTGACCAACATCGTGATCGCCATCGGCATCGTGAGCTGGACGCCGATTGCGCGCATGACCCGGGCGGAGTTCCTGTCGCTGCGCGACCGCGAGTTCGTGCAGGCCTGCCGCTCCATGGGCATGAGCGACCTGCGCATCATCGTCTCGGAGATCCTGCCCAACGCCCTGCCGCCGGTGATCGTGCTGTCGTCGCTGGTGGTCGCAGGCGCCATCCTGTTCGAATCGGCCGTCTCGTTCCTCGGCCTCGGCGACCCCAACGTCGCAAGCTGGGGCCGGCTGGTCGGCGACGGGCGGCAGCTCATCCGCAGCTCCTGGTACATCTGCGCCATCCCCGGCATCGCGATCATGATCACCGTGCTCTGCCTCAACCTGGTGGGCGACGGGCTGAACGACGCGCTCAACCCCAAGCTCCGGGATCGCTGAGCGATGGCCACCCTCCCCCTGGAAGTGCGCGACCTGCGCACCACGCTGTTCACGCGCCGCGGCGAGATGAAGGCGGTCGACGGTTTGAGCCTCACGGTCGGCGCCGGCGAGACGGTCGCCATCGTGGGCGAATCGGGCTGCGGCAAGTCGCTGTCGGCGCTGTCGATCATGCGACTGCTGCCCGACCCGCCGGCCCGCATCGTGGGCGGCGAGGTCAGACTGAACGGCCGCGACATCGTCGCGCTGCGCGAAGAGGACATGCTCGACATCCGGGGCAAGGAGATCGGCATGATCTTCCAGGACCCGATCAGCTCGCTGAACCCGGTCGCGACGGTCGAGAAGCAGATCGTGGAAGTCCTGATGACCCACACCGAGCTCGGCCGCGGCCAGGCACGCGTGCGGGCGCACGAGTTGCTGGAGCTGGTCGGCATGCCCGACGCGGCGCGCCGGCTCGACGCCTATCCGCACCAGCTCTCCGGCGGCATGTGCCAGAGGGTCGTCATCGCCATGGCGATCGCCTGCAGCCCCTCGGTGCTGATCGCCGACGAGCCGACCACGGCGCTCGACGTCACGGTGCAGGCGCAGGTGCTGGCGCTGCTCAAGAAGCTGCAGGCCGATGCCGGCATGGCGATGATCTTCATCACCCACGATCTCGGCGTCGTCGCCGAGACGGCCGATCGCGTCGTGGTCATGTATGCCGGCCGCAAGGTCGAGGAGGCCTCGGTCCACGACCTGTTCGAGAACCCGCTGCACCCCTACACGGTGGGCCTGATCGGCGCGACGCCGATCCCGGGCGCCGAGCGCGCCGAACGGCTGGCCGACATTCCCGGCATGGTGCCGCCGCTCAACGCATTGCCGGAAGGCTGTGCCTTTGCGCCGCGCTGCAAGCGGGTGATGGACCGCTGCCTCACCGAGAAGCCTGCCCTCACGGCTCCGGGGCCGGGCCGCCTCGTCGCCTGCTTCGCGGCCGAGGGAGGCTGACCCATGTCGCTCCTCTCGCTGAAGGACGTGCGCGTCCAGTTCAACACGTCGGGCGGCGTCGTGCGTGCCGTGAACGGCGTCAGCCTCGACCTCGCCGTCGGCGAGACGCTGGGCCTGGTGGGCGAATCGGGCTGCGGCAAGTCCACGCTCGGCAAGGCGATCATGAAGCTGGTCCCGGTGGCCGGCGGCGAGATCGTGGTCGAGGGCGTCGACATCGCGCCGCTGAACCGCGAGCAGCTCACCGACATGCGCCGCAAGGTGCAGATGATCTTCCAGGATCCCTACGGCTCGCTGAACCCGCGCTCGACGGTCGGCCGCTCGGTGGCGCAGCCGCTGGTGCTTGCGGGCTGGAAGGCCGACGCCACTGCCGAGCGGGTCGAGACCCTGCTGCGCTGGGTCGGCCTGCCGAGCGACGCCAAGCAGCGCTACCCGCACGAATTCTCCGGTGGCCAGCGCCAGCGCATCGGCATCGCCCGCGCCCTGGCGCTCAGCCCCAAACTGATCATCTGCGACGAGCCGGTCTCCGCGCTCGACGTCTCGGTCCGTGCGCAGGTCATCAACCTGCTGGAGGACCTGAAGAGCCAGTTCGGCGTCTCCTACCTGTTCATCAGCCACGATCTCAGCGTGGTCGAGCACATCGCCGACCGGGTGGCGGTGATGTATCTCGGCATGCTGTTCGAGGTCGGCGGCCGCGACCAGATCTGGCGCGACCCCCGGCATCCCTACACGAAGGCCCTGCTGGCCGCCGCCCCGATCGCCAATCCCAAGCTCGCCCGCGCCCGCCAGCGCACCGTCCTTCAGGGCGAGTTGCCCAGCCCGCTCAACCCGCCCCCCGGCTGTCCCTTCAATTCGCGCTGCCCCCTGGCACAGGACCGCTGCCGGGCCGAGAAGCCGGTGCTGCGGCCGGTCGGCAACGGCGCGCAGGCGGCGTGCCATTTCGTCTGATTTGGCTATGATCCGGGCCATGAGATTGCCTGCCGCTCTATCCGCCCTCTCGGCCACCCTCTCGGCCGCCCTCCTGACTGCCAGCGCGGCCTCCGCCCAGACCATGGAGTTCGCCTGCCCCGACCCGGGCACGACCTTCACCTACGACAGCGGCGTCAAGGTCGTGGCGCGCGGCCGCAGCGGCATGGACTGCAACATGGAGCGGGTCGGCGGCGGCCCCTTCAAGCTGCGGGCGCTGTTGTTCGACAACCCGTCGGCCGACGGCAACGACACCTCGGCCTTCATCGCCACCCTGCGCCCCGAGCGACTGTGGCCGCTGGAAGCCGGCAAGAAGATCGAGGCGAGCTACAAGGTCGGCGGTGGCAGCTGGACCTACACGCTCGCCGTGGTGCGCTACGAGCGGCGCACCGGTCCGGGCGACAAGATGATCGATACGTTCCTGATCGAGATGAACGAGACCGGCGACAAGGGCCAGCGCTCGATCTCGCGCTGGTGGATCGCCCCCGCCGACAAATTCGCCATCCGCTACGATTTCAGCGACGGCGCCGGCAAAGCCAACCGCGCCGTCGTGACCGAGATCAAGCGCTGAAGCGCGGCCTATTTTCTCCAGTAGGTCTGGGCCTGCACGTTGGAGCCGGGGCCGATATAGGCTCGGATGAACAGGTCGCCTTCAGGATTGCATTGGGCATTGTGGACGCCGCGGATCTTCTCGGTGCACAGAAGACAATCGGGGCAGTCTGCAACGGGGCGGGGCGAGCAGTCGTATCCCGAGTAGGTGAGCTGTTGCCGTCCGTTCGTCTCGATGACGTTACGAAGGTAGTTGGTCATTCGTACATTATCGATCCAGACATTGGCCGGCTGCGTGTAATGAAGAGGGCCAGTCACCATGGTGCGAGTGGAAGCTCGCTCAATGTTATCGCAAAACGTACAGCCTCCGATCGCCAGCAATAGAGCAAAGACTGACGCGAGACGACTGTGGGAGAATCTCGGCATGCCGCACCTCGTTGCGATAGCGCAGCATGCCGGGAATTCTATTCCATTCCACCAACCTATGGTTGCAATCAAGCCGAAGCATTACGGCGCATCTCTCACCGGGAAGACCGGCGGTGCCACGTAGCGCTTGTACTTCGGATCGAGCAGGTCGCGATTCCACCCCGAGAAGCGGCGGCTTCGTCGAGACCCAAAGGTAGCATCGCAGAATTCTGCTCTACCTCAGCGTTGTCCTACGCCACCGAACCCGGATCGGTGTTGGCGCCGCAGATCAGCGTCGCGACGCGTTCGCCCGGCGCGGGGCGATAGACGCCGGCGCGCAACGCGGCGAGGCCGGTGGCGCCGGCCGGTTCGGCGACGATGCGCAGTTCGTCCCACAGTGCGCGCTGCGCATCGCGCACGGCATCGTCGGTGACCAGCACGGAGTCGCGGACCAGCGCGCGGGCGAGTTCGAAGTTGGGCGTGCCGATGCGGCTGGCACCCAGCGCGTCGGCGGCGATGCCGGAGATGGCGACGTCGACCGGCTTCCCGGCCTTCAGCGCCGCATGCAGAGTCGGTGTGCCCTCGGTCTCGACGGCGACGATCTTCTTCACCGTGCCGATCGCGGCGGCACAGCCGGCGATCAGGCCGCCGCCGCCGACGGCGATCAGCAGCGTGTCGAACTCGGCCTGCTCGGCGAACTCCAGCGCGACGCTGCCGGCGCCAGCGAACACGACCTCGTCCTCATAGGCCGGCACGATCAGCGCGCCCGTCTCGGCGGCGCGGGCTTCGGAGGCGGCGCGGGCCTCGGCATAGACGGGACCGATCTGGTTCACGGCCGCGCCGTAGCTGCGCAGCCGCGCCACCTTGGCGGGCGCGGCGATGGTCGGCACGAAGATCTCGGCCTTGTGGCCCAGGGCACGCGCCGCATACGCGGCCGCGGCGCCGTGATTGCCGCCGGAGGCCGCGATGATTCCCGCGGCCGGCACCTTCGAGGCGAGCAGCTTGTGAAAGGCGCCGCGTCCCTTGAACGAGCCGCTGACCTGCAGCGATTCGAGCTTCAACGCCAGCGGAGCCGTCACGCCCAAGGAGCCGGGCTTGAGTTCGATCACCGGCGTGCGGCGCACATGCGGACGGATCAGGCCCCAGGCGGCCTCGACTTCGGTTCGGGAGATCATGGGTGCTGTGTCATCCCGAGGCCGGAGGCCGAGGGATCCTTGAGGTGATGGAAAGGAAAGATCCCTCGCTTACGCTCGGGATGACAATCGGCAGGCCGGGACGTGGCGCAGGTAGTGGTCGAAGTCGGGCGTGCTGGCGCGCGGGTCCTTGGCTTCCTCGTCGTAACGGCGCAGGCGCACGGCTTCGGCGTGATACGGATTGGCGCGGAAGGCCTCGACCTCGTCGGGCGACATCAGGCCACCCTGCAGCTCGAGGCTGCGAACCGAATCGGGCGCGAGCTTGCCGAAATAGTCGGCCTCGACCGTGCAGAGATAGCGCTTGGCGGTGACGTGCAGGCGGACCGGCTCGCTCACCGCGGGGCCGAAGCGCTCGGCCAGCCACTGCGCGCCCAGCTCCTCGTGCACGTCGTCGACGCCGCGCGAGGCCGGATCTTCGCCGAGCTGGTGGATCATGTGCCCGACATCGTGCAGCAGCGAGGCCAGCACCGTCGCCGGCGGAGCACCGTCGGCTTCCGCCAGCGCCGCTGCCTGCAGCGCATGCTGGAGCTGGTTGATCTCGGAGAGGCCGTAACGCCGCGTGGCGCGGCCGACGAAGATATCCAGGAGTTCCTGGCGCAGCGGATCGCTCATGCGTTCTTTTTACCATGAACCGGGGCGTAGCCGGGAATCATGGAGAGCGCCTGTCGCAGGGGGTCCGCCTGCCACGCGCGCGTAACAAAATCGCCATGCATGTCGAGCCCACCCGTGGAGCCCACGAAGGCCGCGGTGCCCGGAGTCAGGCTCTTCGGGAGGCTGCGCGCGAACGAAATACGCCTCTTGGCGAGCAGGCCCTGCAGCACCACGTTCTCGTCCCTGGTCGATTCCGTGAAGGCGCTCAACAGGAAGGCCTGCTGGCGGCGGGCGGCGAACCAGGCGGCGAACTTGTCCTCGTCGCCATAGAGCGCATCCAGGAGGATGAGCCCCTTCACGCGATGGTTGGCGCCACCGCGCTGCAGCGCATAGGCCGCCGACAGGTAGCCGCCGCTGTAGGCCACGATCACCACGGAGGCGAGGTTGAAGCCGCGGCCGGCGCTCTTGTTGCCGTAGAGGCGCATCAGCCGCTCGGCCGCCTCGTCGAGATACTTGGCGAAATGCCCGCCGCGCCAGAAATTGCCGGCGCTGGAATCGAGCGCATCGAGCGCGAGCTGTGGCGCCACCAGCGCGATGTTCTGGCCGGATTCCGCGATCTGCCGCGGCACCGCCTGGCGCATCGCCACGTCGCGTTCCAGCGTGGCGCCCTGACCGTGGAGGAAGAGGACGATCAGGACAGGCTTTGTGGGATCGAAGCCCTGCGGCAGGTAGAGCAGCGAGCGGCGGTCGCTGTAGGCCGTCTCTTCCCAATAGACGTCGCCACGGCCGGTCGTGTGGCCGCGCCGCTTGCCGTCGCGCGCGTCGAGGAACGGCTTCGTCGTGTCGGGAATGACGCCGCGATAGGGGAAGGGCGAGCTGTCGAAGGCGACGAGCAGCATCTTCGCCTCCTTGAGCGCAGCCGACGGTGGAGCGGCGGCGGGCTTGGCCGCATGCACCGGCGCAGACTTGGCGGCAGGCTTCGCTGCCTGCCGCTTGCTGGGCGTCCGGGGCTTCTTCGGCTGGGCGTGCGCAACGGTCGGCATCAGGAGAGCCCCCAGCAGCAGCGCCCGCCGCTTCACGCGGCGGCGGGCCGCCCTGCCCCCGTGGCCTTGGGCTGGAGCGGCATGAGGACGGAGAAGAACGTCGGCCACGCGATCAGGTAGGCGAAGGCGCCGACCAGCACCACGGCCGGCAGGCCGAAGCTGGTCGCCACGATCGGCACCAGCGCGGCGCCGATGACCGAGAAGCAGCCGTTGATGCCCCAGGCCCACAGGAACATGTGGTCCTTGCCGAGGCGGCCCAGCGTCGTCATCGCCGTCGGCATGGGGAAGCCCATGAGGAATGCCGGCGGGAAGATGATCAGCAGGCAGAGCAGGATGCGCAGCGCATAGGGCAGCGTGCCGATCCAGTCGAGCGCGTAGTCGATGGTGAAGGCGTAGGTCACCAGGATCGCGAAGATCGCCAGGAACACCTTGGGCATGAAGGTGCGCGACCGGTCGAGGAAGCGTTCGGAGTAGAAGCTGCCGATGCCGGAGAAGACCAGCATGCCGGTGATCAGCACCGATGCCGACACGGTGGCGTTGGAGAGGGCCAGGATGAAGTGGGAGATCATGCCCACCTCGACGATGATGTACCCCAGGCCCAGGCACAGGAAGTAGATCATCGTGCCGGCCTTGCCGGGATAGCGGCTGAAGATGGTGCGCCAGCCGAAGATCACCGGGAACAGCACCAGGGTCAGCGCGAAGACCGTCGCAATGCCGAGCGTCGCCCACAGAAGCAGGTAGCCCCATTCGTCCTGAACCAGCTCGAGCCGGTCGGTGAACTTCAGAAGGTCGGGCACCTTGATGTAGGCGGCGAAGTACGGCTGGTGGTTGGTCAGGATACGCGTGTCGAAGACGTACTGGTCGGCGACCTTCTGCCAGCCGCCCTCGATCAGGTAGTGCCAGGCGAGGCGGCCGAGCACGGTGGCCGGCACGACCGGCGCGGGCGGCGGGCCGTCGGCTTTGGCTTCGGTCGCTCCGGGAGCGCCGGGCGGCGGCTTGTCGTTGGGCTCGGTCTCCGCCGGCGCGGTCGGATCGACGGCGTGGCCGGTGAAGAAGAACTGGTCGCGATAGTCCTGCAGGATCTGCTTCAGGTCGGACGTGTCGACCTTGAAGCCGGGATAATAGATCTCGTCGAACGACATCGCCTTGGTGTGGGCGTTGAGCAGTTCGATCTCCGCGGCCGTGAAACCGTCGCGCTTGTAGAGCACGGTGGCGGTCGAGAGGTAGGACGAGACGACGTAGAACTTCTGGGCGATGTCCTTGCCGCCGTCGACGTCACGCGCCGCGGCGACCATCGTGGCATAGAGCTTCAGCACCGACTTCGGCGGCTCTTCCTTGTTCCACAGCGTCACCGACAGGACACCGGCCGGCGCCAGGGCGCGCATGTAGGCGCTCATCGCCTCGCGGCTGTAGGAATACTTCTCGACGATCGAGAAGCCGCCCGGGCTCGACAGGCCGGCCGAATCGGCCAGCGACAGGTCGATCACGTCATAGCGGTTCTTCGTATGCGAGACGTAGAGGCGGCCATCGTAGTCGATGACGTTGACCTTGGGATTGTTGAGGACGTCGCCGGTGAAGTCGCGCAGGTACTTGTCCTCGCGGAAGGCCGTCAGCAGCGCGGGATTTCCCTCGGCCACCGTGACCTGGCTGGAGCCCGACTTCAGCGCCACCGCCGTCGAGATGCCGCCGCCGAACTGGACCACGAAGGTCTTCGGGTCCTTCTTCAGCAGGTACGGGTAGTACATCGGCAGGAACCGGAAATAGGCCGTCTCCTCGGCCGGCAGGTCCTTGATGATGCCCGCTGGGCCTTCGGAATCGATGTAGAGGCCGAGATAGGCGTTCGACGGCATCTTCTTCAGGTTGAAGGCCGCATTGTCGGACTGGCCCGGCGCAAAGTGCAGGTAGGAACTGGAATAGACTTCGATGTAGCCGAACGGCGAGGCGCGCTCGTAGACGCGCGCCGCGTCGGGAAACTTGCGGGCGTAGGAAACGCCCTTGTAGTCGGACACGGCGAGCTTGGGGATGCCCAGCACCTGCGGCGCGAAGTGATGCACCGCGGCCGACAGGATCGCCACGACGACGATGGCCAGGGTGCCGCGACGATCGCCCAGCGCCACGAACCACAGCACGCCGCCGGCCAGCCAGAGGATCAGCGGCGCCATGATCAGGTCGTCGGGCCGCCAGAGGTACATCGCCAGCAGCACGGTGAGGCCACACAGGCCCGAGCCGACGAGATCGGCGAAGTAGACACGGCTGAAGGTCTTCTGCGCCTTCAGGAAGATCACGCCGAGATAGAGCGCGCCCGCTAGGAACGGCAGGAAGTAGAGCACGAAGTTGGCGAACAGACGCCACTTCTGCATCGGGTCGGAGATCAGGAAGATCGCGTTGAACGGCACCTGCTGGGCGGCGAGGTTGCACACCACCATCAGCGGCCCGAAGGCCAGCAGGGCGCCCTTGACCGAGCCCACCCAATGCCGCTCGAACCAGCTCTTGCCCACGCACATCACGGCGCTGGTGAGACCGAAGCCGAACATCGCGAGGCTCACGACCAGCGAGCCGAAATGGGCCCAGCTGCCGACCGAGAACACGCGCATGATGCCGATCTGCAGCGCGATGATGCTGCCGGCGACAAGGCCTACGGACAGATAGAAGGAGAGCGGCGGGCGATGATCGAGATCGACCGTGATGGACAAGGGAGATCTCCGTTGTTCTTGTTGGATCGCTTTGTGCGATCTCTAGAGGGGTAGTGGGTAACCGATCCCAGAAACTCGTGTCATCCCGAACGCAGTGAGGGATCTTTCACCGCGTCCGATCAAGGGTCCCTCGCTACGCTCGGGATGACACCGGGACTTCGGTATCATCCGCGAGCGTCACGCCCAACTTTTAGCGGTTGTGCGTGCCGACGATCTTGTCGCCTTCGAGCTTGGTGAAGGGCACGAACGGCACGATCTTGCCGCCGTAGATGTCCTCGCGGCTCGTCGTGATGGAGCCGTCGGCGCCCTGGGTCTTGGTGACCTTGAGAACGCGCTGCGCGCCTGGCGGGCCGACCGGGATCACCATCAGGCCGCCGGCCTTGAGCTGCTGCAGCAGCGGCGGCGGCACGTGGTCGATGCCGCAGGTCACGATGATCTTGTCGAACGGGGCCGCGTCTTCCCAACCATAGAAGCCGTCGGAGGCCTTCGTCTTGATGTGCTTGAACTCGGTGTAGCCCTTGTCGATCAGCTTGTCGTACAGGCCCCGCGTACGCTGGGCGAGCGGCGCGATGATCTCGATCGTGTAGGCGTTCTCGGTGAGATTGGCGATGTAGGCGGACTGCACGCCCGAACCGGTGCCGATCTCGAGCACCTTCTCGCCGCGCTTCACGTCGATGACGTTGGTCATGCGGCCCTGCACGTGCGGGCCGGACATGGTCACGCCATAGCCGATGTCGAGGAAGGCGTGCTCGTAGGCGCGCTTGTGGATCGCCGGGCTGATCGCGGAGAATTCCTCGCGCGGGGTCAGCAGGAAGGCGCGCATCGTCGCCTGGCCCCAGATGTCCTTGTTCCGGATCAGCGCCTGGAAGCGATCCCAGCGCTGGCCGAGGAACACGGGATCTTCACCGCGGGCCTTGCCCCAGGCGATGAAGTTTTCGCGCGAGTCCATCGGCGGGTTGAGGTCCCAGCTGTAGGGCTTGATCGTGGCGGCGATGGCCGGGGCGGCCAGGGCACCGGCGGCGAGCGCAACCGAGCCGGAGACGAAAGTACGTCTCTTCAAGATATTCCTCCTTGGCGCGGACACATTGGGAGAGGGAGAAAATCACCG
Organism: Rhodospirillaceae bacterium CCH5-H10; assembly: GCA_001557035.1. Classification (GTDB taxonomy): domain Bacteria; phylum Pseudomonadota; class Alphaproteobacteria; order Reyranellales; family Reyranellaceae; genus Reyranella. The sequence goes on from LSKJ01000224.1 coordinate 22,080, forward strand.
GAAAAGCCGGCAATTCGAGGCGACCGCACGTCAAATAGATACGGGAATTGTGGCGGATTTGCCAGCGCGGCCGTGCTAGTTCGTCGGTAACAACGATGAATCAAGGGAGGAATGAAAAATGATCCGCAATCTGTCTCGCCGCGCCGCCCTGGGCGCCGCCGCTTCCCTGCCGGCGGCCGCCCTGCTGCCCCGGGGCCTGCAGGCGCAGGCGGCCTGGAAGCCGACCCAGAACGTCCGCATGGTCGTGCCGGCCGCTCCCGGCGGTACAACCGACATCGTGGCCCGCCTGCTGGCCTCCTACCTCACCGAGGCCTGGGGCCAGTCCTGCGTCGTCGACAACAAATCGGGCGCCGGCGGCGTCATCGGCTCGACCGAGGTCGTCAAGGCCGCCCCCGACGGCAACACCGTCCTGATGGGCAATATCGGCCCGCAGTCGATCGCCTATTCGCTCTACCGCAACATGCCCTACACGCCGGCCAGCCTGATCCCGGTGTCCAACGTCATCACCGCTCCCAACGTGCTGGTGGTCCATCCCTCGGTTCCGGCCAAGACGGTGCCGGAATTCGTGGCCTGGCTGAAGGCGCAGAACGGCAAGGCCTCCTACGCGTCCTCCGGCACCGGCCAGTCGCCCCATCTCTGCGGCGCCTGGTTCCTGCAGCTCACGGGCACGAAGGCCGAGCACATTCCCTATCGCGGCGCGGCGCCGGCGCTGGCCGACCTGACGGCCGGCGTCACCCAGTTCTTCTTCGACAACCTGACGACCGCCATCGAGTTCGTGCGCGCGGGCAAGCTCCGGGCGCTCGGCCTCACCTCCGCCCAGCGCAACCCGATGGTGCCGGATCTCGTCCCAATCAACGAGACCATGCCGGAGCTCAAGCCTTTCGACGTGTCGACCTGGTTCGGGGTGTTCCTGCCGGCCAACACGCCCAAGCCCATCGTCGATTCGTTCAACGCCCAGATGAAGGCGTGGCTCAGCGACGAGAAGACCAAGGAGCGCTTCAAGACCATGGCCGGTTTCCCGGCCTACGGCACGCCCGACGAGTTCAAGGCCTTCGTCACGGCCCAGATCGCGCAATGGAAGGGCGTCATCGACAAGGAAGGGCTGAAGCTCGACGTCCACTGAACCTCACATGATCTGGTTCACCACGCCGCCATCGACACGCATGGCGGCGCCCGACGTGCCGGAGGCGGCTTCGCTGCAGAGATAAACCCCGAGCGCTGCCACCTCCTCTGAGGAGGTGAAGCGCCGGATCAGCGTGGTCGGCCGGAAGTCGCGCAGGAAGCCTGCCTCGATTTCCGCGACACTCACGCCCATGGCCGCGGCCCGCTCGGCGCGCAGGCGGTCGGTATTCTCGGTGTGCGTCGGACCGGGCAGCAGGGAGTTGACGGTGACGCCGGTGCCGGCGAGCTCCATGGCGAAGCCGCGCGACAGGGAAAGCTGCGCCGTCTTCGTCATGCCGTAGTGGATCATCTCCCTGGGAATGTTCAGCGCCGATTCGCTGGAGACGAAGACGATGCGGCCCCAGCCACGCCCGGCCATTCCCGGCGCGTAGTGGCGCGTGAAGCGCACGCCGCTCATGACGTTGACCTCGAAGAAGCGCTGCCATTCGCCGTCGTCGATCTCGAAGGCGGGCTTGCGGCCATAGATGCCCAGATTGTTCACCAGGATGTCGATCTGCGGCACCTTGCCGAACACGACCTTCGCGCCCTCCGCCGTGGCGCAATCCGCCGCGATGCCCGTGGCCTTGGCTTCCGGCACGGCGTCCCTCAGCCGCTTCAATGCGTCGTCGACGCCCGCCTGCCCGCGGCCCGTGATCACCACGCTCGCTCCTTCGGCGGCGAGCCCCTTGGCGATGGCGTAGCCGATACCCGCGGTCGAGCCGGTAATCAGCGCATGCTTGTTGGCCAGTCCCAGATCCATGACGTCCTCTCCCTCGGGGCGCGGCACGGTAGGCAGCGCTCAAGGCCTTGCCAAGCGGCGGCTCGGGTCTAATATCAGCACTCTGATATATGGAGCCGTCGATGTCCCATCCCCGCCTCACCTACGATGCCTTCGCGAAGATCGCGCCCGTCGCCCAGCAGTCGCTGATCGCGATGGGCCGGCAGGCCGACGAATCAGGCATCGACAAGCAGATCGTCGAACTGGTGAAACTGCGCGTCTCCCAGATCAACAACTGCGCCTTCTGCCTGCAGATCCACCTCAACGTCTCGCGAAAGCTCGGACTGCCGCAGGAGAAGCTCGACCTGGTAGCGACCTGGGAAGAGGCCGGCATCTTTTCCGACCGGGAATGCGCGGCCCTGACCTGGGCCGAAACGCTGACGCAGCTGGCGGGGCGCAGCGTGCCGGACGAAGCCTACGAGGCGATCCGCAGGCACTTCAGCGAGGAGGAAGTCACCTTCCTCTCGGTCGCCATCGCCACCATCAATGCCTGGAACCGTCTCGGCGCGGCCTTTCGCTTCGCCCCGCCGATCCAGAAGCGTGCGGCCGCGTGATCTCGCGCGAAAAGGTCAGGCCAGGCGAAGGCGAAGGGTAAAGACCGAGCCGCCCTGCGGCCGGTCGTCGACCGTGATGGTGCCGTCATGGGCGGCAGCCACACGGGTGACGATCGCGAGTCCAAGACCGCGACTCTCGGGCCGCGAGCGATCGCGCCGCCAGAAGCGCTTGAAGATCGTCTCGCGCTCGGCAAGCGGCACGCCGGGACCTTCGTCGAGCACGCGCACGATCCCTTCGGCATCGACATCGACGTCGACCGAACCGCCGGCCGGCGTATGGCGAATGGCGTTCTCGATGAGGTTGCGCACCGCCCGGAACAGCGCCTCGGCATGGCCGCGCACCCACACCGGCGTTTCCATCCCGGTGAGCGCGATGGTCTTGCCGCTGTTCACCGCCAAAGGCGCCATGAATGCCACGGCATCGGCACACACGGCCTGCAAGTCGGCCTTGGAATCGCCGTCCACGACGAACGCCTCGAGTTCGGCGATGTCGAGGACCTGGTTCACCGTCCGCGTCATGTTCACGATGTCGGTCTGCAGCGATCGGCGCAGCGACGCATCCTCCATCGTGTCCACGCGCGCGCGCATGATGGCGAGCGGCGTCCGCAGCTCGTGCGCCATGTCGGCGGTGAACTCCCGTTGCGCGCGATAGCCCGCCTCGAGCCGGTCGAGCGCCTCGTTCACCGCATGAACGAGCGGCACGATCTCGGCAGGCATCGACTGCTCCGAGAGCCTGACGTCGGTGCTGGTCGGCCCGATCGACGCCGCCGTATCGGAGGCCTGCCGCACCGGATCGAGGGCGCGGCGGAAGATCATGATGTCGATCAGCAGCAGCAGCAGCAGGATCGGGAAGGTGATCCAGGCGACGCGCGGAAAGAACGAGGCGACGATGTCGTCGATGATGACGTCGCGGTGCGCGAGATCCTGCCCGACCTGGATCCAGTAAAGCCGGTCGCCGATGGCGCGTGGCACGTTGACCCCGATCAGCACGGTGCCATTGCGGCGCCGCCGGCTGAACGAATCGTTCGTCAGCGGCTCGCCGACCACCGAAAGCGGAAGACCGTCGGCCCGCGAGGTGAACAGGGCCTTGCCCTTCGAATCGAGGATGGCATAGGCGTAGAGCGCGTATCCGCCCGAATAGATGGGTTCGGCTTCCGGCGGGATGTCCAGCGTGACGCCGCCGTCGGCCGTCGGCCGCAGGAAGCTGGCGATCGTGAGGGCCTGGGCGCGCAGGGCGTCGCGATGAAGGCTGTTGGCGGCCTCGTTGAGCAGCCAGTAGAGCGCCAGAGGCATCAGGATCGACGTCACGGCGATCGCCACGACGTGCAGCGCGACGACCCGCGAGATGATCGAGCGGAAGCGCCTCAAGCGGTCGCCTTTTCCTCGGCCAGCAGGTAACCGACGCCGCGCACCGTGTGGATCTTCACCGTGGCGCCGCAGTCCTGCAGCATCTTGCGCAGGCGATGGACATAGACCTCCACGGCGTTGGAGCCGACATCGCCCGAGAGGCCGAACAACTGGTCCTCGAACAGGCGCTTGGGCACCACGTTGCCGCCGCGTCGCAGCAGGATCTCCAGGATCGCCGTCTCGCGTGCCGGAAAGGCCCGCACGGCGCCGTCGACGAAGACCTGACGTCCCTCGGTCTCCAGCGACACGTTGCCGAAGGTGATCTGGCGGCCGAGAAGGTTGCCGGGCCGGCGCAGCAGCGCCTGCAGGCGCGCCACCAGTTCCTCCATCGCAAACGGTTTCACCAGATAGTCGTCGGCTCCCGCGCGCAGGCCGTTCACCCGGTCGCTCACGCCGTCGCGCGCCGTCAGCACGAGCACCGGCGTCGAATCGCCGCGTCCACGGATGCCGCGCAGCAGCGACAGGCCATCCTGGTCGGGAAGTCCGAGATCGAGCACGATGGCCGAATAGCGCATCGCCGCCAGCGAATGCGCCGCGTCGCCGGCATTGCCGACGGAATCGGCCGAGAATCCGCTCCGCGCCAGGCCCTTGACCAGCAAGGCGACGAGTTCGGCATTGTCCTCGACGAGAAGGACTCTCATGGATGCCTGCCCCTCCCCTGGGCACGGTCGGTCGCTTCGATCCTAGCATGGACGGCGACCGCAGAACCGGATCCGCACGCCGAATCTCCATCACACGTCAGGCGCACGTAATGTGAAGCGCCTAGCTTTCGGCTCCATGAACAGCGCCCCCGAAATTTCTCGCAAATCTCCTCTGCGCCGCCATCGCCTGTGGCTGGCCGGAACGGGGATCGCCGCTCTGGCGCTCGCCGGCGTCTGGACCATCGACACGGGGCCGACCAACGCACTCGTCCGGCCGGTGGCCACGGTCGAGAGCGACGGCGCATTCCATCCGAGCGAGACCCAGTGGTCGGGCCTGCGCTTTGCGCCGGTCGAGGCTGCGTCCTTCCGCGACGAGCGTGCCACCGACGGCAAGATCGGCATCAACGAGGACACCACGACGCCGGTCTTCTCGCCCTACTCCGGCCGGGTCACGCGCCTGATCGCCCGGCCCGGCGAGCATGTCGAACGCGGCGCGCCCCTGTTCGCCATCGAGGCGAGCGAGTTCGTGCAGGGCCAGAACGACCTGGTGAGCGCCATTGCCGCCGTCGAGAAGGCGCGGTCGAAGCTGGCGCTGGCCCAGAACTTCGAGAAGCGGCAGAAGGAGCTGCTGGCGATCCGCGGCGGCGCGCTGAAGGACCTCGAGCAGGCCCAGTCCGATCTCGTCGCGGCGCAGGGCGACCTGCGCTCCTCCGAGATCGCGCTCGCGGCCGTCCGCAACCGGTTGCGCATCCTCGGCCGGACCGACACCGAGATCGACGCGCTGGAGAAGGTCGATCACATCGGCGCCGAAACGATCGTCTCGGCCCCGATCGCGGGCACCGTCATCCAGCGCAAGGTCGGCCTCGGCCAGTACATCAACGCCGGCGCCACCGACCCCGTCTTCAGCATCGGCGATCTTTCCAAGGTCTGGCTGATCGCCAATGTCCGCGAATCCGACGCCCCCAGGATGAAGGTCGGCGCACCGGTCGAGGTTTCGGTGCTCGCCCATCCCGGCCGCACCTTCAACGCCAGGCTGGCCTACGTCGCGCCGTCGCTCGATCCCAACACGCGCCGCCTGCCGGTGCGCGCCGAGATCGACAATGCCGACCGCGAGCTGCTGCCGGAGATGTTCGCCAGCTTCCGCATCGTCACCGGCGAGCCCACCAACAACCCCGCCGTTCCGCAGGAAGCCGTCGTCTACGAAGGCGCCAATGCCCGCGTCTGGGTGGCGCGGCCGCAGGACAAGTCGGTCGTTTCGCGTCCCGTCGATGTCGGCCAGACCGCCAACGGCATGGTCGAGGTCAAGAAGGGCCTGGCCCTGGGCGAGAACGTGGTGACCAGCGGCACTCTCTTCATCGATCGCGCCGCCAAGCGCGACTGACGGCCCGGCCGCGCCTCTTCCGGCGCGGTCTTCCCAACCCCTCGGCTGCCCATGAGAACCATCGTCGCCGCCGCCCTCAAGCAGCGAATCCTCGTTGTCATCCTGAGCGTGGTGCTGTCCATCGCCGGATTGTTCGCCTATGCGCGCCTCAACATCGAGGCGTATCCGGACCCGGTGCCGCCGCTGGTCGACATCATCACGCAGAATCCCGGCCAGTCGTCGGAGGAGATCGAGCGCTACATCACGGTCCCGATCGAGATCCAGATGGCGGGCCTGCCCTACATCCAGGCCATCCGGTCCGTGTCGCTGTTCGGGCTCAGCGACGTGAAGGTCCAGTTCACCTACGACGTGACCTACCAGCAGGCCTCGCAGATGGTGATCAACCGCCTGTCGCAGCTTGGCCCGCTGCCCAACGGCGCGCAGCCCGTCCTGTCGCCGACCAGCCCGATCGGCGAGGTCTTTCGCTATCGCATCGTGGGCCCGCCGGGCTACTCGGTCGCCGACCTGAAGACGTTGCAGGACTGGGTGCTGCAGCGTCGCCTCAAGGCGGTCCCGGGTGTCGTCGACGTCACCGGCTGGGGCGGCAAGACCAAGACCTACGACATCACCGTGAACCTCGACCGGCTGCTGGCCTACGGGCTCACGCTGAAGCAGGTGCTCGACGGGCTGAACAACGCCAACATCAATGTCGGCGCCAACACCGTGAACATCGGCTCGCAGTCGGCGATCGTGCGCAGCGTCGGCCAGATCCGGTCGATGGACGACATCCGCAACACCATGCTGACCGTGCGCGACGGCGCGCCGGTGCTGGTCTCGGACGTGGCCGATGTCACCGTGGGCAACCAGCCGAGGCTGGGAATCGCCGGCCAGAACGACGATGACGACATCGTGCAGGGCATCGTGCTGATGCGGCGTGGCGCGGAGACCATGCCGACCCTGACCGGCGTGCTGGCCGAGGTCGACAGGATCAACAAAGGCGGCATCCTGCCGCCGGGCGTTCGCATCGAACGCATCTACGACCGCAGCGCGCTGGTCGACATCACGACCCACACCGTCCTGCACAACATGGTGGTGGGCGTCTGTCTCATCTTCCTGATCCAGTGGCTGTTCCTCGGCGACCTGCGCAGCGCGCTGATCGTCTCGGCCACCATCCCCTTCGCGCTGTTGTTCGCGGTGGTCGTGCTGGTGGTCAGCGGCGAGTCGGCCAACCTTCTGTCGATGGGCGCCATCGACTTCGGCATCATCGTCGACGCCACCGTCATCATGGTCGAGAACATCTTCCGGCATCTGTCCGAGGGAGATCACAAGACCGGCCCCCAGACGCGGCCGCCCGACGGTCTCACCGGCAAGCTCGCGACCATCTTCAACGCCTCGACCGAGGTCACCACGGCGATCTTCTTCTCCGCGACCATCATCATCGCGGGCTTCCTGCCGCTGTTCACCCTGTCGGGCGTCGAAGGCCACATCTTCGGCCCGATGGCGCGCACCTATGCCTATGCGCTGCTGGGCGGCCTGATCGCCACCTTCACCGTCTCGCCGGCGCTCTCGGCCCTGCTGCTGCCCGAGAAGGTCGCGCATGCGGAAACGCGCGCGGTGCGCATCATCCGCGCCGCCTACGAGAGGCTGCGCGACCTGGCCCTGGGCAGCCGCCGCGCGACGGTCGCCGCCGGCGTCGGAGCGCTGGCGCTGGCCGGCCTCGCCGGCGGCTCGATCGGGCTCGAATTCCTGCCCAAGCTCGAGGAAGGCAACATGTGGATCCGCGCCGTCATGCCGGCGTCGATCTCGCTGGAAGCGGGCAACGACTACGCCAACCGCATGCGCAAGCTCATCAAGAGCTTCCCCGAGGCCGAGACCGTGATCTCCCAGCATGGGCGGCCCGACGACGGCACCGATTCGACCGGCTTCTTCAACGCCGAGTTCTTCGTGCCGCTGCGGCCCATGGACCAGTGGCGCAAGGGTCTCGACAAGGAAGGGCTGATTGCAGAGATCAACGGCGCCCTGGAGAAGGGTTTCCCGGGAGTCGAGTTCACCTTCTCGCAATACATCCAGGACAACGTCCAGGAAGCGGCGTCCGGCGTGAAGGGCGAGAACTCGGTCAAGATCTCGGGCAACGATCTCGAGACGCTGGCCAGGCTCGGGAACGAGATCAAGTCGGTCCTCGCCACCGTGCCGGGCATCACCGACCTCGCGGTTTCCGCCTCGCTCGGCCAGCCGACCATCCGCATCGACATCGACCGCGCCAAGGCCGCGCGCTACGGGCTGGCGCCGGGCGACATCAACGCCACCGTGCAGGCCGCGATCGGCGGTCAGGCCGCGGGCGACGTCTACGAGAGCGGCAGCGACCGCCACTTCCCGATGGTCGTCCGCCTCGCCTCGCGCTACCGCCAGAGCCTCGACGCGATCAACCGCATCCAGATCGGCGTGCAGGGCACCAACGGCATCACCCAGGTCCCGCTGGGCGAGGTCGCGACGGTCGAGCTGGTGTCCGGCGCCTACTACATCTATCGCGAACAGCAGGAGCGCTACGTCCCGGTGAAGTTCAGCGTGCGCGGCCGCGATCTCGGCAGCGCGATCATCGAGGCGCAGGAGCGCGTCGCCGAGAAGGTGAAGATCCCCGGCGGCTACCGCATCGAATGGGTCGGCGAGTTTGGCAACCTGAAGAATGCGTTGCAGCGCCTGGCCGTCGCCGTGCCGATCGCCATCGGGCTGATCGGCCTGCTACTCTACATGAGCTTCGGTTCGTTCCGCGACACGCTGCTGGCCGCCAGCGCCATCCCGATGGCCCTGGTCGGCGGCATCCTGGGCCTCTGGATCACCGACATGTCGTTCAGCATCTCGGCCGCCATTGGCTTCGTGGCCCTGTTCGGCATCGCCGCCATGAACGGCATCATGGTGCTGAGCTGCTACAACAGGCTGATCGACGATGGGCGCGACCGCGAGACGGCCCTGTACGAAACCTGCTCGGTGCAGATGCGCCCCGTCCTGATGACCTGCGTCGCCGCCGCCGTCGGCCTGCTGCCCGCGGCGTTCTCCACGGCGATCGGCAGCCAGGTCCAGCGCCCGCTCGCCATCGTCGTGGTCGGCGGCACGCTGCTGGCGCCAGTGCTCTTCCTCACGGTGCTGCCGGCCCTGATCGGCCTGTTCTCGCGCCGCCACGCTCCCGTGCCGGCGTCCCATCCCCACGATACGGTCGCGGAGGCAACATGATGCGACGTCCCTTCCTCGCCGCGCTGCCGCTCGTCGCGGCCGGCGCCCTGGCCGGCTGCTCGGTCGGCCCGGACTTCGTGTCGCCCGATAGTCCCAAGACGGCGACCTACGTTCCCGACCAGAAGAGCGACCTGGTCGCCGCCGGCATTCCGGGCGGCGAAGCGCAGCGCATCGTCCAGAGCATGGACATTCCCGGTCAGTGGTGGGGCGTTTTCCAGTCGCCGCAACTCAACAGCCTGATCGAGCAGTCGCTGCGTGCCAATCCCGACATCAAGGCGGCCATTGCCGGCCTGCGGGTCGCCCAACAGAACGCCCGCGCGCAGCGCGCCACCTTGTTCCCGACGATCCAGGGCACCTTCAACGCCACGCAGAACCAGACGCCTGCCAGCCTGCAATCCGCCACGGCCGACCAGCAGCCGATCTACGGCCTGTTCGTCGCCGGCCTTCAGATCACCTATGCGCTCGACCTCTGGGGCGGCAATCGCCGGCAGATCGAATCGCTTGAAGCCCTGGCCGAGGCGCAGTGTTTCCAGCTGGAGGGCGCCTATCTCTCGCTCACCTCCAACGTCGTCGCCGCCGCCATCGTCGAGGCTTCGCTGCGCGGCCAGGTCGAGGCCACCAAGCGGATCGTCGCCGCTCAGCGCGAGACGCTCGGCATCCTGACCCGCCAGTCGGGTCTCGGTGCCATTCCCGGCGCCGACGTCGCCACGCAGCAGGCGGCTCTCGCGCAGGCCGAGTCCACGTTGCCGCCGCTCCAGAAAGCGTTGGCGCAGCAGCGCAACCTGCTGGCGACGCTCACCGGGCGGCTGCCCAGCGAAGCCGGCCCGGAGCGCTTCGAGCTGAGCGACCTCAAGCTGCCGCACGAGCTTCCGCTCACCCTGCCGTCGCAACTCGTCGAGCAGCGCCCCGACATCCGCGCCGCGGAGGCCAACCTCCATGCCGCCAGCGCGCAGGTCGGCGTCGCCATCGCCAACCAGCTTCCGCAGGTGACGCTGGGCTTCGGCCTCAACAGCAGCGCCCTCTCGCTCGGCACCCTGTTCATGCCTGGCCTCGCCGGCGCGACCACCGGCGCGAGCGCCCTCCAGACGCTGATCGACGGCGGCGCGCTCGCAGCCAAGAAGCGGTCGGCGGTCGCCGCCCTCGAACAGGCCGATGCGCAGTACCAGTCGATCGTCCTCCAGGCCTATCGCAATGTGGCCGACACGCTGAACGCCCTCGAATACGACGCGCTCGCGCTCAAGTCGGCGGTCGAGGCGGAGCGGGCCGCCGCCACGGCTCTACAGATCGCGCGCAAGCGCCTGGAGCTCGGCGACACGACCTACGTCATCGTCCTGATCGCCGAGCTCACCTACCAGCAGACGCTCCTGACGCGTGTCCAGGCGCAGGCCGCGCGTCTCACCAACACGGCGGCGCTCTTCCAGTCGCTGGGCGGCGGCTGGTGGAACCGCGACGGCACCGGTCCGGGCAACGGCCGGTCGCGCTGCAAGCCGCCGGCGTCGCCCTGGTCCATCTCCTCGAACACCCAGCGCTGACGCGGCGGATCGGTGTGCCATGTCGGGCATGGCCACGAAGCGGCGCCCGCCGGCCACGACCTTCAAGGCAGCCATACTGTCGGGGGCCTTCGTCGTGTCGGCCGCTGTGGGTTACGCCGACATCGTCACCGGCGACCTGCGGCTCACGGCCCTCTACCTCGTCGTCATCTTCGGCGCCTCTTGGCTCGCGGGACGCTGGATCGGCGCGCTGGCGGCAATGATCGCCTTCGGCTGGATGATCGGCGCCAATCCGCCGCCCGCCTTCATCAGCCCCCGCTTCAGCTACTACGCCGTCGAAGGCATCGGCACGGCGGCGGTGTTCCTGGCGAGCGCCCTTCTGGCCGACCGGCTGAGGCACAGCCTCGACCGGGAGCGATTGCAGAACCTCAACCTGTCGCGATACCTGCCGTCCGAACTGGTCGACCGCCTGGCGCGCGAGGGCCTGCGGGCAACGCGCGGCCGGCGCTTGAATGCCGCCATCCTGTTCATGGACATGCGCGACTTCACGGCGGCCGTTCAGACGATGGAGCCCGACGCGCTCTTCGGCTTCCTGCAGGACTACCGCATGCTGATCTCGCGCACGGTGGAAGCCGAGGGAGGCCTCATCGACAAGTTCATCGGTGATGGCGTGCTGGCGGTCTTCGGCGCCGTGCGGCCCTCGCCGGACGACGCGCTGGCCGCAGTCCGTTGCGGCCTTCGGCTGGTCGCGGCGATCGACGCGTGGAACGTCGAGCGCTCCCGGCACGGCGAACCGCCGGTGCGTGTCGGCGTGGGAGTCCACCATGGCGAGATCGTCATCGGCGCCATCGGCGATGAACAGCGCCTCGAATATTCCGTCGTCGGTCATGCGGTGAACGTCTGCTCGCGCATCGAGCGGCTGACGAAGAAGTACGGATCGCCACTGCTGGTGTCGGAGGAAGCGTTGACCGAAGCGGCGCGCAGCGGCCTGTCGGCCGACGGCTGGCATCGGATCGTCGATGAAGAGGTGCACGGCATTTCAGGCGAACTGCGATTGGCGGCACCCTGCTGGCGCCGTTCCTGTTCCTGACGGTCCTGCCGACCGCCATCGGCGTCTTCTCGCGACGCCGGACGACCGCTGCGGCGGCGGCGCCATCCATCGTCTTGACCGGAGCCTGAGCGCCCTCGAAAAGAGGGCGATGCCCTCTCCGGACGAAATGATCGATCTCGGCGACCGCCGCCTGCGGGTGCGCCGGCTCGCCCCCGCCCACGATGACGGGTTCGACCGTACGGTGCTCGTCTTCCTGCACGAGGGGCTGGGCTGCATCGAGATGTGGCGCGACTTTCCCCAGCGGCTTTGCGACGCCACGCGCTGCACCGGAATCGTCTATGACCGCACCGGCTACGGAAAATCGAGCGCCTGGCCGTCCGATCCCGGCGTCCGCTACATGGAGATCGAGGCCGACGACGTCCTGCCGCGCCTGCTGGCGGCCCTCGGCGTCGAGGATTGCGTGCTGGTCGGCCACAGCGACGGCGGCACGATCGCGCTGAACTATGCCGCGACCGATCCCGAGCCGCTGCGCGCCGTGGTGACTCTGGCCGCGCATGCGATCAACGAACCGGTTTGCATCGAGGCCATCGCGCGTGCCCGCACCGCCTTCGCCGAAACCGATCTGCGGGCGAAGCTTGCCCGCTACCACGACGATGTCGATGGCGCCTTTAACCTCTGGGCCGACGCCTGGGTCGCGCCGGGCTTCGAGCCGATGGATGCCAACGGGCGGCTGCCGGGCGTGCTGGTGCCGGTGCAGGCGATCCAGGGCGAGGACGACGAATACGGCAGCGAGCTGCAACTCGGCATCATCGCCGGCAAGGTCGGCGGCTATTGCGAGACCCGGCTGGTGCCGGACTGCGGCCACAGCCCGCACCTGCAGCAGCCCGCCTACGTCCTGTCCGAAATCACGCGCTTCGTGTCGCCGCTGGCGCTCATCGGGTGAACGCTCAATCTCTTCCCCATTCAAATGCAGGGCTGTCCGGGGAAAATAGCGCACGACGCCGGACACGAAAAGATTGTC
>LSKJ01000225.1 GCA_001557035.1 Rhodospirillaceae bacterium CCH5-H10
GGTCGTCGCCGCCGCGATGCTCGACACCGCTTACCAGTTGAAGTGAGGAGAGGGCGATGGGCCGTGTTCTCCTGCTGGTCGAACTCAAAGGGGGCAATGACGGGCTGAACACGCTCGTGCCCTATGCCGATCCGATCTATCGCGATCTGCGGCCCGGCATCGGCGTTGCGCGCGAGAGAGTGGTGCAACTCGACGAACGGGTCGGCCTGCACGAGAAACTCGCACCGTTGATGGACTCCTGGAAGGCGGGCGATCTCGCGATCCTGCAGGGAGTCGGTTATCCCTATCCCAACCGCTCGCACTTCCGGTCGAGCGAGATCTGGGACACCGCCTCGGCCTCGTCGCAGACGCTGAGCGAGGGATGGGTTGCCCAGGCGTTCAACGGGACCCCGATCGCGAAAGGCATCGGCGTCGACTGCGTCGTGGCCGATACCAACGTCCTGCCCTCGGCCGGACGCTCGCTGCGCACCATCGTGATGCAGGATGCCGAGAATTTCCTTCGCCAGGCCGATGCCATGAGCGCGGTGCCCGAGGTCCGCGACGGCGGCAATCCCGCGCTCAACCACCTGCTTTCGGTCCGTCAGGAAATCAACGCCGCGGCCGCCGGCCTGCGGGATCGCCTGCGGTCCGCACCGGCGCCGGTCGATGCCTATGGCCAGGAATTCCTGCTGGGCCGGCAACTGGACCTTGCCACCAGGCTCCTGACCGCGAAGGTTCCGGTGATCGCCATCAAGGTGGCCCTGGGCGGCTTCGACACACATGCGAACCAGGCACCCACGCATGAGCGGCTGCTGGCTTTCCTTGCCGCGAACCTCGCGACCTTGCGCAAGAACCTGATCGGCGCCGGCCTCTGGAACGATGTCGTCGTGGTGACCTATTCAGAGTTCGGCCGTCGCGCCCGGCAGAATGCCAGCGCCGGAACCGACCACGGCACGTCGGCGCCGCACTTCGTGATGGGCGGGACCGTGAAGGGGGGCCTTCACGGCGTCTATCCGTCGCTGTCGGATCTGCAGGACGGCGACCTCAGGCACACGGTCGATTTCCGCAACGTCTTTGCCACGCTGGCCCAGGGATGCTGGGGCCAGCGCTGCGATTTCGGCCTGCGCCAGCCGCAGAGGCTGGACCTCCTCGTCTAGCGGACCGTCGCGGCCCGCCCTCCGAGGAGTTCGTCGCGCACCGAGCCACGATCGGCCTCGATACGGATGTACCAGATGAGCAGCGCCGCGATGATCTTGATGACCACCGGGATGGCGATATAGACGAAGATCAGCGCCGTGGCGCTGTACTGCCCGACCGACGGATTGAAGCCGAGGAGCGCTGCGACCGGCAGCGAACCCGCCGCGCCGATCGCGGTGGCGAGCTTGGTCGAGAGCGCCCAGAGGCCGAAGTAGGCGCCGGTATCACCCTTGGTGTCCTTGCCTTCGTCGGAGTTGATGATGTCGGCCAGGACAGACGGCGGCAGGCCGTAGTCGGCGCCGATGCCCAGGCCGGTGATGATGGCGATCGGCATGAACCAGACGAAGTCGCCGGCGCCGAGGAAAACGCCGAACGACATCGACACGGCCGTCAGGACCATGGCGATGAACCAGGCGGCCGTCTTGCTGAAGCGGCGCGACAGCATCATCCAGAGAGGCACGCTGGCGGCGGCGGCGCCGAAGTAAACCAGCAGGATGACCCCGGCCTGCAGCTTGTTCCCCTTCAGCACGTGCTCGACGTAGAAGAGCATCACCGAGACCGCGACGCCCAGGGCGGCGCCGTTGACGATGAACACGAGCAGCAGGCGACGAAACAGCCTGTTTTTCAGCGGCGCGAAAAACGGGATCAACGTCTTGATCGTGACGCTTCGCTCCATGTTCCGGGTCGGCCGGGCAAGCCACGGCGCCAGGCTGGTCAACCAGTCGCGGAAGTACCGGACATGGATCTCCGGATTCTCACGCACGACCGGCGGATGCACGGAGGGCGGCGACCAGAGCAGCGTCGGCAGGGAGAACAGCACGGCGATGGGGATGAAGATCAGTCCCATGTAGACGTAGCCGGCATGCTCGCCCATCTGGGCGGTGAAGTAGGTGGGGAGCACCACCGCGAGGGTCATGCCGATCAGGCCGAAGACCTCGCGGCCGACCGTGACGCGCGTTCGCTCGTTGTAGTCGTCGGTCAGTTCGGCACCGTGGGCGTGATAGCTGATCGACACGCCGGCATAGCCGAGGTGAACGACGAACAGGGCGATGAAAAGCCAGGTCGCCAGCAGGCCGGGTTGCGTGAACAGCGACTGCGGCGGATGGAAGAGCATGTAGAAGCCGCCGATCAACAGCGGCAGCATCAGGGCGACGAAGGTGAGGCGCCCGCGCGGCCCCCGGTGTGTGAACTTGTCGCTGATCAGGCCGATGACGGGATCCTGCACCGCGTCGATGACGCGCGTGGTGATGAAGATCAGGCCCATGATGCCGAGCGGCACCTTGAGGATCTCGCCGTAGAAATGGCTGACGTTCAGGACCACCGGCAGGGCGGCCATGTTCAACGGCAGCTGGTTGGTCGAATAGGCGACCAGACGGTCGAAACTCAGGCGTATGGACGAGGTCGAACCGCCCCCGGACTTTGGCGCATGCACGCTGATTTTGCCTTCCTGTTAGGCTCGCCTTGAAGCGGCGGCCTTTATTTCCGACCGTTATATATGCCTGAAGTGTGCCTGCAAAACGTCCGTGCGGCGCGCCGAGAAGCCTGCGGCACAATAGGCGAGGTAGTAGCGCCACATGCGCTGGAAACGCTCGTCGAAGCCCATGCGGCCCACCTGGTCGGCCACCCGGTCGAAGCGGCCGAGCCACGTCTCCAGCGTGCGCGCATAGTCCAGTCCGAAACTGTAGAGTTCGGCGACCTTCAGGCCTGCCTGCCGGCATTGTTCGCGCAGGCTGGTCGGGGACAGCAGCATGCCCCCGGGAAAGACGTAGGTCTGGATGAAATCCGGCTGCTTGCGGTAGCGGTCGAAGAAGTCGTCGGCGATGACGATGGCCTGCACCAGGGCCGACCCCCCGGGCACGACGTGGCGTTTGAGCGTGGCGAAATAGTCGGGCCAGAATCGCTCGCCGACCGCCTCGATCATCTCGATCGAGACGATGTGATCGTAGCGGCCTTCGATGTCGCGATAGTCGCGAAACTGCAGGTCGACGCGGTCGGCCAGCCCGGCCCGCTCCAGACGCGCGCGGGCATATTCGAGCTGTTCCTTCGATATGGTCACGCCGGTCACGCGCATGCCGCGGCGGGCGGCGACTTCGGCGAAGCCACCCCAGCCGCAGCCGATCTCGAGGATGCTGTCGCCCTGGCGGGCGCCGAGCTGGGTCAGGATCCGCTCGTACTTCGCAATCTGCGCGGCTTCCAGCGGTTTGCTTTCCTCGCCCTCGTAGAGCGCTGAGGAATAGGTCATCGAAGGATCGAGCCACAGGCCGTAGAAGTCGTTGCCCAGATCGTAATGCGCATGGATGTTCTTCTTCGATCCCTCGCGCGTGTTTTCGTGCCGGCGGTGCAGGAATTTCAGCAGCAGTCCGTGGAGGAAGTTCGTGCGCGTGATCTTGCCGAGCTCCTTCTCGCTGGCGAGAAGCAGGTGAATCAGGCTCGGCAGGTCGGGCGAATCGCAGAAGCCCTCCATGTAGCCTTCGGCGAATCCCATGTCGCCGTCGACCAGGACCTTGCGGAAGAAGCGCCAGTCCCTGACGTCGATCTCCGCGCGCAGCGTCGCATCGGACGGGCCGAAGATGCGGACCTTCCCGTCGGGAAGTCTCACCGTCAGCCTTCCAACGGACAGGCGTTCCAGGGATTTCAGGACAAACCGGGCGGCGAGAGGCATGCGGTCCGTTGCAGAAGTCAGCGGGTCACGAGCTCCGGTGGCGGTGCTGGCTTGCGATAAAATCTCGCGCGCTTCCGCCACAGATGCAAGGCCTGCCAGTGAATCCGGACGACCACGGCCAAGGTCATGGTCGGATTGCCGAGGAAGCGCCGCAGCACCGAGCGGTCATCCAGCGCCTCGCGGGCGCCGCCGACCGAAGTGGCGAGCATCAGCCCCTGGCCGTCATGGTAGTTCACGTCGACATGGGCCCGTTCGGCGTCGAGGCGGAAGCGGAAACGGTAGCCGCCTTCGATGGGCAGGAACGGCGACACATGGAAAACCTTGCGGCCCTCGAACCATTCGTCCGGCTGGATCGGGCCGCGGTCGTCGCGATGGACGAGATAGCAGTGGCTCTCGCCGAACGTGTTGTTGACCTCGCAGAGGACTGCGCGCAGGGCGCCCGTACGGTCATGGCAGAACCAGAAACTCACCGGATTGAAGACGTAACCCAGCATGCGGGGCATGGTCATCAGGACGACCTCGCCATCGCAGCGATCTGCGAGGTCGTGTTCCCGAAGGATGCCCCGGAGCCAGAGCCTCAGGTCCGACCCGTCGCGCGCGCCATGGTCGGCGCGCCGGAAGGAGACGAGGCCACGCCGGTCGAGCTTCAGCCAGCGGCCGGCGGCACTTTCCAGCGCATCGAGGCCGAGGCAGAGATAGCCGACCTTGTATCGGAACGCGTTCTCGCGCGGCCTCAGCCGGCGATGCACGACCGTGGCGTCGACGATCGAATGGGCGGAGACGCCCGTCACGTCGCCTCCGGTGCCACGCGCGCCGCGACCGGCATCGGCAGCGGCGGGATCGCCGGCCGGTCGGCAACGACCCGCGGCGGATCGCCGATCCGGCGGTGCTCATCCGGTCGGGCCCACGGGCGCTGCACGCCGAGCTGCTCGGCGACGTCGAGGCCGGCCGACAGCGCATCCTCGTGGAAGCCATAGCCGCAATAGCTGCCGCAGAAGAAGGTGTCGCGCACGCCCTGGAGTCGATGCAGGTCGCGCTGCGCCCGAATGGCGGCGGCATCGTACATCGGATGCTCGAAGGAGAAGCGCGCATGGGCGGAAGCCGGCACCGGCGCGCGGCCCGGATTGACCGACACGAACAGTGGCGTGCTGTCGGGCAGGTTCTGCAGTCGGTTCATCCAGTAGGTCACGCTGACGTTGCTGTCCCGCGCGCGGCTGTCGGCGACGTAGTTCCAACTCGCCCAGGCGCCGCGCCGGCGGGGCATCAGGCTCTCGTCGCCGTGGAGCCAGACCTCGTTGGTGGAGTAGGCGAAGCGACCGAGGAGGCTGCGCTCCTGCTCGTCGGCATCGGTGAGGAGGGCGAGCGCCTGGTCGGCGTGGCAGGCGAGCACGACCCGGTCGAAACGGTCCCAGTGACCGCCCGCATCCCGCACTTCGACACCTTCGGGTGTACGGCGCACGGCGCTGGCGGGTGTCGAGAGCCGGGCCCGCGCGCGCAGCGGCGCCACGATACGCTCGACATAGGAGCGGCTGCCGCCGCTCACCGTGCGCCACTGCAGCTGCGGTCCGATGGTGAGCAGGCCATGGTTGTTGAAGAAGCGCACGAAGGTCTGCGCCGGATAGTCGAGCATCTGCCCGAGAGGCGTCGACCAGATGCACGACGCCATAGGCAGCAGATAGCGATCCCGGAAGGTCTCGCCGAAGCCGGCATCGGCGACGAAATCGCCGATCGTGAAGTCGAGATCCTCGGACTTGTCCAGCAGAGTGGGCGCCAGCCGGTTGAAGCGCAGGATGTCGTGCGTCATGCGCAGGAACGAGGGACGGGCGATGTTCCGGCGCTGCGCGAAGTAGCCGGCGAAAGAGCTGCCATACTCGAACCGGCCCTCGTCCAGGCTGACGGCGAAGGACATGTCGGAATCTTCGGTCGGCACGCCCAGATGATCGAACAGGGCGACGAGGTTGGGATAGTTGCGCTCGTTGAAGACGATGAAGCCGACGTCGACCGGCCGGCGTCCTTCCGGAGTCGGCGCCTCGACGGTGCAGGAGTGTCCGCCGAAGCGGTTCTCGCGCTCGTAAACGACCACGTCGTGGCGACGGCTGAGGAGCCAGGCGGCTCCGAGGCCGGATACGCCGGCGCCGATGACGGCGATTTTCATTGTTCGAAGACTCCCCTCGGTACTTCTACGCTGATTTCTTGAGGCTTTGGAAGGCAGCCAGTGCCCGGTCCCGGGCCGCGCCATGCTCGACGATGCGTTCGGGATAGGTGGCAGCGGCCGGCGGCTTGGAACTGGCCCAGGGGCTGTGGATGACCGCGTCGGGCAGGCCGGCGAGTTCGGGGACCCAGCGGCGGACGTAATCGCCCTTCGGGTCGAACTTCGCGCCCTGCAGCACGGGATTGAAGACGCGAAAGTAGGGCGCCGCATCGGCGCCGCAGCCTGCGACCCATTGCCAGCCGGTGGCGTTGTTCGCGGGATCCGCGTCGACCAGCGTGTCCCAGAACCATCGCTCTCCCTGGCGCCAGTCGATCAGCAGGTCCTTGCTGAGGAAGGACGCCACGATCATGCGCACGCGATTGTGCATCCAGCCGGTGGTCCACAATTCGCGCATGCCGGCATCGACGATCGGATAGCCGGTGCGCCCGCGTTTCCAGGCTTCGAGCATCTCGTCGGAATCCGCCCAGGGAAACGCGTCGAACTCCGGCCGGAAGTTGCGCTGTGCGAGGTCGCCGTTATGGAACAGGAGGCTGTAGGCGAATTCGCGCCAGCCCACTTCGGAGAGGAATTTTTCCGTAGCCGCCGACTCGCCGCGGCTGGTGGCCGCCCGCCAGATCTGCCGGGGGCTGATCTCGCCGAAGGCAAGATGGGGGGAGAGACGGGAGGTTCCCTCGACCGCCGGAAGATCGCGGGCATGGCGATAATCTTCCAGTGCGCCATCGAGGAAGTGGCTGAGCCGATCCTTCGCGCCTGTCTCGCCGGGCTTCCACGCCGCCCGCAGGCCGCCCGCCCAGTCGGGCTTGGTCGGCAGAAGCCGCCAGTCGTCGAGCGCGTCGCTCGTGGGCCAGGTCTTCGGTGCGGGCAAGGCCTTCGGCGGGGGAAGTGGATCGCCCGGTGAGGCGTGCGCGCGGCAGGCCCGCCAGAAAGGCGTGAACACCTTGAAGGGCGTGCCGCTCTGATTCTTTATTTCCCAGGGCTCGAAGAGAAGGTTCGCCTTGAAGCTCTCCGCTCTCAGGCCGCGCTCGTTCAGCGACTTCTTCAGGCGCGCATCACGATTGCGCGAACCCTCGTCGTACACGCGGTTCCAGAAAATCGCCTCGGCGCCGTATTCCGCGGCGAGTTCGGGGAGCACGCGTTCGGCCGGCCCCCGGCGCAGCGTCAGGCGAGAGCCGAGCTTGCGCAGAGACGTGTCCAGCGACTGCAGGCTGAAATGGAGCCACCAGCGCGAGGCGCCGCCGATCGGCCGCAGCCCCGCGGTCTCGTCATCGAGAACGAAGACCGGAATTACGGTCTGCCCCGAGCGCACGGCTTCCGTCAGTGCCGGATTATCCGACAGGCGGAGGTCATTGCGAAACCATACGATCGAAACCGACATATCCCGGCATACGCAGGGCACCGCCGGACGGATGATCGGTTCAGGATCGCGGGCAGTTCGGCGCGGGCCGCATCTCCAGCTTCTGCAGGTCGGCCGTCACGGTCACCAGGCCGGTATCGACGGTCAGCCGGTCGAGGACACCGTTCTCGAAGACCTGCGCGGTCACGGAGAACATCGGTCGCTGCGCCTGCTGGCGCCCGCGGGTGAAGCTCATGAACACCGGCCAGGATTTTCCCTTGGGCGTGGCGACGGGTTTGTCCGTCGGGCGCGCCGAGCGCAGGCGGTCATCTTCGAGCTGGGTCACATCGATCAGGAAGACGTCGCCCATCACCTCGGGATCGAAACTGAGCGCCGGAAAGGCCTTGGCCTCGGCACGCAGCCGTTCGATCAGGTGGTCGACGGCGGCGACGGGCAGGAGGGTGGATTGGGGGAGAGCGAAC
>LSKJ01000226.1 GCA_001557035.1 Rhodospirillaceae bacterium CCH5-H10
CGACACGGCGATGGATTGCGTGCGCACCGCCGTTCGCCAGGGCGCCAAGTCGGTGAAGTGCCTCTATCGCCGCGACCGCGCCAACATGCCGGGCTCGCAGCGCGAGGTGAAGCACGCCGAGGAGGAAGGCGTCGAATTCGTGTGGCTGGCCGCCCCGCAGGCCTTCCTCGGCAACGACAAAGTGAGCCACGTCCGCACCGTGCGGATCCATCTCGGCATGCCCGACGCCTCGGGCCGCCAGACGCCGCAGGAGATTCCCAACAGCCACGTCAACATCGAGGCCGATCTCGTGCTGATGGCGCTGGGCTTCGATCCCGAGGACCTGCCCGCTGCGATGAGCGCGCCCGACCTCGGCGTCACCGGCTGGAACACGCTCAAGATCGACTGGAAAACCATGATGACCAGCCTCGATGGCGTGTTCGCCGCCGGCGACATCGTGCGCGGCGCGTCACTGGTCGTGTGGGCGGTGCGCGACGGCCGCGACGCCGCCGAGCGCATCCATAGCTATCTCGCGGGCAAGGCACTGGCGGCCCAGCGCATCGCGGCGGAGTAGACGATGCTGAAGGTCTATGACTTCACCGGATCGGGCAACGGTTACAAGGTCTGGCTGCTGATGTCGCAGCTCGGCCTGCCGTTCGAGCGCATCGAGCGCGACATCCTGAAGGGCGAGACGCGCACGCAGGAGTTCCTCGCGAAGAACCCGAACGGCCGCATCCCGACGCTCGAACTCGAGGACGGCACGTTCCTCTTCGAATCGGGCGCGATCCTCTGGTACCTCGCCGAGGGCACTGAATTCGCGCCGAAGGACCGGCTGGCGCGCGCCCGGACTCTGCAATGGATGTTCTTCGAGCAGTACAGCCACGAGCCCTATATCGCCGTGGCGCGCTTCTGGAAGCACTTCCTCGACAGGCTGAGCCCGGTGCAGGAAGCCAGACTGCCCGACATCATGAAGAACGGATACGCCGCGCTCGACGTGATGGAGAAGCATCTGGCGACCCGGAGCTTCTTCGTCGACGAGCGTTACGGCCTCGCCGACATCGCGCTCTACGCCTACACCCATGTCGCCGACGAGGGCGGGTTCGACCTGTCGGGTTACCCGAACGTCACGGCCTGGCTCGCCCGTGTGAAGGCGCAGCCCGGCCATGTCGCGATCGACCACGCGTTCTAACCAAGGGAGAAGAAGAAGATGCCGATGATCAACGTCCAGATGTTCGAAGGCCGCACGATCGAGCAGCGCCGTGCGCTGGCGAAAGAGCTGACCGAGGGCACCTGCCGCGCACTGGGCTGCACGCCCGACGCCGTGCAGATCGTTCTGACCGACATCAAGAAAGAGAACTGGGCCGAAGCCGGCAAGCTGTTCTCAGACACATGACCTCCGAGTTTTAGACACCAGCCACGTTGCTCGCCCCCTCCCTGCCTCCCCCGTATGACGGGGGAGGTGGATAAGG
>LSKJ01000227.1 GCA_001557035.1 Rhodospirillaceae bacterium CCH5-H10
GCTCACCATGATTCGCGACTCCTCGCGGTGGATCTCGACCAGCGCCAGGGGACCCGGCGGGCCGCCCATCTCGCGGTTCACATGGGCGTGCACCGCCTTCACGATCGAACTCTTGCCCGCGCCGCGCGAGCCCCAGAGCAGCGCGTTGTTGGCCGGCAGGCCCTTGGCGAAGCGCCGGGTATTCTCGACCAGCGTCTCCTTCTGGCGGTCGATGCCGACCAGGAGATCGAGGTTCACGCGGTTGACCTTGGGGACCGCCTCGAGGCGGTG
>LSKJ01000023.1 GCA_001557035.1 Rhodospirillaceae bacterium CCH5-H10
CTCCGGCTCGGCCCGGGGATCGCAGACATGCCCGTCCCACCGGAGCTGATCGACGCCGAGCGTGGCAAGCAGCGCCGCGCAATCGGCCATGATCGCCTCGTAGCCTACGCCCTCCCGGTACCATTCGAGCATCGTGAACTCGGGATGATGCAGCACCGAGCCCTCGGCATTGCGAAACACCCGCGCGAACTGGAATATCCGGGGCAGCCCCCCCGCCAGCAGCTTCTTCATCGCGAACTCGGGCGAACTGTGGAGCCAGCGCTCGCGCGACTCGCCGTCGGGGAGCTCCCATTCGGTGGCAAAGCCGGTGAGATGGACTTCTGCTCCCGGCGCGGCCTGCAGGATCGGCGTCTCGACTTCGAGGAAGCCTTCACCGGAGAACCACTGTCGCATCGCGGCCTGCAGCCGGGCACGCGTCTGGAGATGCGGCAGGCGCCGCGAAAGCCTGTCGGGACGCCAATCGGTCATGCGCCAGCATCGCACGCCGGCCGCACGGCGTGTAGGATGTCGTCATGACGCCGAAGCAGGTCGATGCCTATTGCCGCAGGCTGCCGGCCGCCACCCGGACGGTGCAGTGGGCGGGCGTGACCGTCTTCAAGGTCGGCGGCAAGATGTTCTGCCTGATCGGTCCGCCCGGTCATTCCGTCGCCCGCCTCTGCTTCAAGTGCCCGCCGGAGCATTTCGAGGCGCTGTCCCATGCAAAGGGGTTCAAGCCAGCCCCCTACCTCGCCCGTGCCACATGGGTCGCCCTGGAGGATCCCTCGGTCCTGACGCCGGCCGAGACCCGCGCCTACCTGAAACAGGCCCACGCCGTCATCGCGGCAGGCCTGCCGAAGAGGAAACAGGCCGAATTGGGGCTGAAATAGCCCCGGAAGCCCTTCTGCCGGCCGGTTGCGACCCCGGGCCGCCTTTGATAGAACGCCGCGCCGGCCTCGTACCGCCCCCGCGGACGAGGCCGAATTCCATTCATCCGAGACAGCGGTAAGGCCGGGTAACTCCATGAAAGTCCAAGTCAATTCCATCCGAGCCGGCAACGTCATCGAATACAACGGCAAGCTCTGGGTCGCCTCCAAGGTGCAGCATATCAGCCCCGGCAAGGGCGGCGCATTCGTCGCCATCGAGGCCAAGGCGCTGCGCGAAGGCAACAAGCTGCAGGAGCGCTTCCGCTCGGGCGAGACCATCGAGCGCGTCCATATCGACGAGCGCGAGTGCACCTACCTGTTCAAGGACGAGGCCGGCTTCACGTTCATGGACAAGGAGACTTTCGAGCAGCTCGTGGTCGGTGCCGACGTGCTCGACGAGGATCAGTCCCGCTGGCTGCAGGACGGCATGGAAGTGACCGTGTCGCTCTATGAAGGCACGCCGGTCGGCGCCGAGCTGCCGAAGACCGTCATTCTCGCCGTCACCGAGGCCGATGCGGTGGTGAAGGGCCAGACCGCCTCCTCCTCCTACAAGCCCGCGATCGTCGAGGGAGGCATCCGCGTGATGGTGCCGCCGCATATCGGCGTGGGCACCCGCCTGGTGATCAACACCGAAGAGGGCACCTACATGGAACGCGCCAAGGATTAGGCGCGCACCGTGGCCCTCCCCACCAACCGCCCCCCGCGAGAGACTCCCGTCGCCCGCGTGGGCCGCGCCCCGATGGGCGAGGCTCGCGAGCGTTCGGGGCCGCCCGAGCGCAAGTCGCTGGCGCAGCGCTCGGCCACCGTCACCGTGATGATCCGTGCCGCCTTTGCCGCCGCGAAGAATCTCAAGCGCGATTTCGGCGAAGTCGAGCATCTGCAGATCTCCGAGAAGGGCCCCGGCGACTTCGTCAGCCACGCCGACATCAAGGCGGAGCGCACCTTGCGCGGCGAGCTCTCGCGCGTCCGTCCCGACTACGGTTTCCTCGGCGAGGAAGGCGGCGAGACCAAGGGCGACGGCCGCAACCGTTGGATCGTCGATCCGCTCGACGGCACGACCAACTTCCTGCACGGCGTTCCCCACTTCGCCATCTCCATCGCGCTGGAGCGCGAGAAGGAAATCATCGCCGGCGTCATCTACCAGCCGATCTCCGACGAGCTGTTCTGGGCCGAGAAGGGCAATGGCGCCTATATCGACACGCCGAATGCGCGCTCGCGCCGCCTGCGCGTCTCGGGCCGCAAGGAACCGGCACGCGCCCTGGTCGGCACCGGCATCCCGCACATCGGCAAGGGCAACCACGCCGCCTATCACGCCAAGCTGGCGGCCGTGACCGAACGCACCGCCGGGGTCCGCCGCTGGGGCGCCGCCGCGCTCGATCTCGCCTTCGTGGCCGCCGGCCGCTACGACGCCTTCTTCGAGTTCGGACTGGCGCCCTGGGATGTCGCCGCGGGGATCCTGATGGTGCGCGAGGCCGGCGGCCTCGTGACTGACGTCGCGGGACAGCCCTACGAACTCGGCGGCCCGTCCCTTCTCGCCAGTAATTTCGGTCTGCGCGACGCGATGGTCGACATCCTGTCGAAGGCCTGACGGTTCATCCGCACGAATTCGTCCGCAGGCACGTCGCCGCCAGCGGTTGAGCGCGCGGACTCCATTCGGTATGGTCGATTGCCAAATCCCTTGGAAAGGCAATTGGTTATGCCCCCCTCTTCGGTCGCTGCACGCAGCCTGGCTCTCGCCGTCCTCGGCGTCGGCGCTGCGGCTTTTGCAGCGCACGGGCAGAACGTCACCGCCTTCAATCCTTACTCCGGCGTCGGTCTGCCGGGCGGCCCTTCCCCGCAAAGCGCCTCGCAGGCCGCTCCTGCCGTGACGGCACCGGCCGCGCCCCCGGCGCCGGTGGCCGGGCCGGCGTTCAACCCGTGGACGCTCTCGAACCCGGCCCCCGTGGCCTCCCAGCAAGCCTCCCCTCCACCAGTGCGCTCCCCCGAGCCGGGAGCCAGCCTGCCG
>LSKJ01000228.1 GCA_001557035.1 Rhodospirillaceae bacterium CCH5-H10
CCCGATGTTCTATGGTGGTGGCTGGACCGCCGATGCCTGTCAGAAGGTGACGCGCTTCCTCGACATGGCGGAGACCTTCCACCTGCCCGTGGTCTATTTCTGCGACTGCCCCGGCTTCCTGATCGGGCTCGAAGCCGAGAAGAGCGGCGTCATCCGCCAGGGCGTGCGCGCCATGTCGTCGATGTTCCAGACGACCGTTCCGTGGTGCACCTTCATCATCCGCAACGCCTTCGGCGTGGCGGGTGCCGCGCACCAGAACGGTTCGCGCATGAACTGGCGCTATGCCTGGCCCTCGGGCCGCTGGGGCTCGCTGCCGCTGGAAGGCGGCATCGAGGCCGCCTATCGCGCCGATATCGAAGCGGCCGACGATCCCAAGGAAAAGATGGCGGAGATCGAGGACCGGCTGAACAAGCTGCGCTCGCCCTTCCGCAGCGCCGAGAGCTTCTGGATCGAGGAGATCATCGATCCGCGCGACACGCGCAAGATCCTCTGCGAGTTCGTCGAACTCGCCGCGCCTGTGCGCGGCAGCGGCCCGGCGAACATGTGGATGCGACCCTGACGATACGGTTCCCTGACCGGCCGCGGGAATAGCAAAAATTCCGCGGTTGTGGCGCGCCTGAAGCGACTCCATCTTCAGCGCGTGCCGAATAGCGTTTCGCCATACCTCGAACCGGTCTTGCGGCTGCCCGCGCTCACGATGCGCCTCCTCTGGCGCTACTGGCCGCAGTTGATGGCGCTGTGGGTCGCCGGGAGCATCGGCAACCTGTTGCTCAACGAACTCGCCGCGCTGATCGGCCGGCTGAACACATTGGCTGGACTGTCGAGCCTGTCGCTCGTTGTACTCCTGAAGCTCGTCGTCATCGTCGGAATGTTCCAGATCGTGCGTCCTGCCTTGCCCGCGCTCGATGCCGCGGCACAGGCGGCCACGAACCAGCCGGTGCCGACGGAGACCGAGGCATCGATGCCGGGCGGCTTCGCATCCGTCCTGACGCTGACGCTGGTCCCCTTCTTCGCCTTCTATGCCGCCTGGGGATTTCTCAGCGACACGGTGCGCGATTACTCGAAGCTGGTGCTCGACCTCATGATGGCCGGCGAGAGCGGCAATCTTCTCCAGGTCTCCGGTGGCACATGGCTTTTCGTCTCGGTGGCCGTCGCCTGGGCCGTGAGGCGCTTCGCGAAGTTCATGCACAGGCGGTCGAAGGCCGCGGTCTGGCCGCTCGTCATCGTCATCTGCGAAGCCAACTGGGCGTTCATCGCCCTCTTCGTCGTCTCCAACTGGGAGGGCGAGATCCGGGCCTGGATTGGCGAGATGGCCGTTCGGATCGGGCAGTTCCTCGGCTTCCTCGATCCGATCCGCGAGGCCGCCGCCAACACGCTCTCTCCGCCGCCCGAAGCCACCGCGCCGTCCTTGTCGAAGCGCCTGAATTCGCTCTTCCTCTACGGTCTCTATCCCGTCGTGTGGATGACGCTCGCCGCCGTCGTCTACGGCTACGACATCGCCAATGCCAGGCCGCTGGGAGAAGGCCGCCTCGCCCGCGCGGTCTCGCGCTGGCAGGCGATGCCGAAGGCCGTGCGTGACTTCGTCTCGCACTTCATCGCCGGCACCATCAGGCGCTATCGGGCGCTGGCCGAGGGCGTGGGCCTTACCCTGCGGTCAGGCCTCGGCCTGCTGCTCGCGACCATCGTGCTCTTCCGCCTGCTCGACTGGGGCTCGGCCTGGGCATGGTACGGCATCACGCAACTGGTCGGGCCGCACGAGTTCCGTCTCTGGCAGATCATCGCCCAGGGGATCTCGCTGTTCCTCGGCAGTCCGAGCACGCCGGGCGACGGCGTCCTCGTGATGCCGATCAAGATCTGCCTGCTGGCCGCTGCGCTGGAAATCGGCTTCGCGCAAGGCCGCGCCTGGCACGGCCGCCGCTGACGCTCAGTCGAATTTCAACGGCAAGGAGATCGCTTCGGGGCGGGTACCGACGAAGCTCAGCCGGACCATGAGCGACGGCAGGACATCCGCCGGCACCACGAACTTCTCCTCGATCGTCACGCTTGCGTCCTTCGCCGGAGGGTGAAGGGAGGCGATGCCGCAGCCATCGACGGGCGTGGCCTTGCGGTCGAGGTCGCGGCTGATGTCGCGCGAAAGCATCGGATCGAGCGGCAGCCAGCGCCGCCCCCGATCGTCCACCAGCGTGAACCGGCATTGCGACCATCCCTGAC
>LSKJ01000229.1 GCA_001557035.1 Rhodospirillaceae bacterium CCH5-H10
GGTCCAGGCGCAGACCTTCATGGTCTTCTTCGATTGGGACCGTTCCAACCTGACCAGCCAGGCCGTCGACACGGTCCGCCAGGCCGCCCAGGCCTATAAGACCCGCGGCGCCGCCAACATCGTCGCCACCGGCCACACCGACACGTCGGGCTCGCCGCAGTACAACATGGCGCTGTCGCTGCGCCGCGCGAACTCGGTCAAGGAACAGCTCGTGCGCGAAGGCGTGCCGGCGACCGCGATCACCGTCAATGGCCGAGGCGAGGAAGGCCTGCTGGTCCAGACCGGCGACAATGTCCGCGAGCCGCAGAACCGTCGCGTCGAGATCGTCGTCGGCGGCCAGACCACGGTCAGCACCGTGTTCTCGGACCCGCGCTCCTACTGCAAGGCGCTGAGCGACAAGTATCGCCAGTATCGCACCTCGCAGGTCGAAGAGCGTGCGGCCGCCGCCATGGCCAAGTGTGACGCGGGCGACTACGCCGCCGGCATCCCGCCCCTCGAGGACGCCCTGATCTCGGCGAAGATCCCGCTGCCGGCTCCGGGCTATCGCTGGCCCGGCCGCCCGATCGGCCCGATGTAACGGCCTACGCCTGAAGACGACGGAAGGCGGCCCCTCGCGGGGCCGCCTTTTTCGTTGTAGGCAGGGGCGATGTTCGCTGGTGATCTCGCGTCCTTCCTGGAATTTATCCGCCAGCACGGCGACGCCGCCTACGCCTTCCTCACCATCTATTCGATGGCCAACAGTCTTCTGCTGGCGATTTTCGCGGGCTATGCCGCCCAGGCCGGCGCGCTGGGCTACGAGCAGGCGGTGGCAGGCTGCTGGGCGGGCACCTTCGCCGGCGACGTGGTGCGTTTCTGGGTCGGTCGCCGCTTCGGCACGCGCTGGCTCGGGTCGTTTCCGCGGCTGAAGCGCGCCGTCGACACCGCCGCCCGACTCGCCGACCGTCACCATGCCTGGATGATCCTGATCCACCGCTATCCACGCATCATCCGCAACGTGGCAGGCTTCGCCTACGGCGCCTCGACGCTGGGCTGGCCGCGCTTCCTCGCGCTGAACTTCATTGCAGCGGGCCTCTGGGCCGGGATCGCCGTGTCGACGGGCTATGGTTTCGGCTACGTGTCCGACAAGACGATGAGCGATGCCCTGTCGGCATTCGGTCTGGCGATGCTGGTGGCATTCCTGCTTCTCGGCTGGTTCCTGACACGGCGGCTGGAGCGCGTGATGGAGCGCGATTAGGCGCGGCGCCTTCTCTGTCACACGCCGAACACAACGCGATGTGACCGTGCGCCGGTGCCGCATAGTGCCGAAAGCTGCGCGCTCGGTATGCTGAAGGGCAGCCCTTCATACATCCCCCGGACGCAAGCCAACGTCATGACCGACTATGTGGAACTGGCGAATTCGAGCTATCTCGATTTCGCGAGCTGGCGGACCAACGCGGACGCGCCGAGTGGCGGCACGCCGCTGTCGAACTTCTCGATCAACGTGGCGCTGGTCCTCGACCGCGCGAACGATCCGACGGATCTGCTGGCCTCGAACTGGGCGACGCGACAGGCGGCCCTCGCCGACCAGGCGACGATCTGGTCGACCTACGGTGCCGACCCGGTGGCATACGACAATGTCGTCAATCATCTGGCCACTCTCGGCATCACGACTTTCTATACGCCGGGTGCGCCGGCCAACCAGCAGTATGTGTCCTCGCCCGAGTCACGGACGATCTGGATCACCCTCGACGAACACAACTTCACGACGCTGTTCGGTCCGGGCGCGACCTTGATGACGGTCGACGTGCCGGCGCCGTCTCCGGGCAGCGGGACGGAGACCGTTCGCTACTGGAACGGCAATCTCTCCCTGCCGTCGGAGCTGAAGGACAATGGCGTCAGCGGCCTCTGGTTCGATTCCGCCTACTTCGGCCAGTATCCCGACTACGACCCGCCGCCATCAGCGGGCGTCACCCTGCCCCAGGGCTGGCAGAGCCCTGGCAATTCCGCGGGCGCCGCGTTGGTCGACGCCAACCCGCAGACGATCGCGCAGGACTACTACAACTTCCCTCTCACGGGCTCTCTCTGGGATCCGACATCGCCCGACGCGGTGATGACCGGTGCCATCGGGCTGGTCGAGCCGGGCGTCGGCACGGCCCTGCCCAGCGATACGACATGGGCGAACTTCCAGGCGGCACTCGACTCGTATCGCGCCTCGATTGGCATATCGACCTCGGTCAACGTGATCTCCGTGGCGGCGGGCGGACAGGAGTATCCGACGCCCAGTTCGCCGACCGCCTTCAATCCCGCTGGCGAACGCTCGCTCGATGTCGGCGTCGTGACTGCCATCAACCCGCAGAGCACCCTGGTCGTCTATGCCGGCTCCGGAACGGCCAACGGCGCGCGCGGCAACGGATTCACCGCCTACCAGTCGGCCTTCTGGGACACGATCAACAATCCCGCGGTGATAACCTCGTCCTTCAACTATGCGTCGCTGTCGGCGCCCGGTTCGCCCTTCCTGATCGCGTCGAACGGGCTCTATGTCGACGCTGCGCTGCGCAACATCTCGGTATTCAACGATGCCGGCGACGGCGGTTCGGGCGAGACCTTCGGCAACGGACTGCCCAACGCCAGCTCCACCCACAACAGCCCGTACGCGGTCATCGTCGGGGGCACATCGATCAGCACCGGGTCCGCCGCGCAGGGCGACAGCACGCTGAGCGACCTGGTCGACAATGCGAACGCAGGCGACCTTCCCACACTCTGGCAGCTGATCGCCGGCGGCCTGACGCAAATGCCCGCCGGTGGAGATGCAAACCGGCTCGTCGAGACGGTGTGGAACCGCTACTACGTCGATGGCACCGCCATCGCCAATCCCCGTGGCACCGGCTACCTCCACAACAACACCGGTGCGAGCGGCGTCGATACCAGCCAGCCGGCCCCCGCCTACCAGGTCGACTACGGTCTCGCTCCGACCACGTCGGATCCCTCGCATCAGCCGGGCCGCGGCATTCCCGACGTCTCGGCCAATGCCGGCGGCAACATGCTCTACGTCGTGCCGAATCCGGAAATGACCGCGAACCAGAACGACGACGGCACCAGTGCGGCCACACCGCTCTGGGCCTCGCTGGCCTCGCAGATCAATGCCATCTTCACGGACCAGGGTCTGCCCAACCTGGGCTACATGAACGACCTGCTCTATACCGCGGCGGTGATCGCACCGGCCTCGTTCAGCGACATCACGATCGGCAACAGCACCTCGTCCTTCCTCTACGGCGGCAGCTACACCAGCGACGGCGTCGACATCACGCCGACCGGCTACGGCTATTCGGCCGGACCGGGCTACGACCTGGTCACCGGGCTGGGCACTCCCAATGGCGTTCTGCTCGCGCGCGCGCTCACCGCGATCGCCCATTCCCAGGTGTACTTCGACAGCGTGCCCGACCTGCTCGATTCCAACGGCACCGGCTGGACCAGCGGCACCGCGCAGACCCTCCTGTTGCAGACCACCGCGACGGGAGCCGCCACGGTCAGCGTCCAGACCGGAACCGGTTCCACGGACGCCAGCAGCACCGCCCACGGCGCCTACGCCTGGACCAGCCAGCTGGCGCAGCAATCGCTGCAGAGCGACTTCGACGGCGCCCTGCTGGCGCTGTTCGACGGTCAGGGCCAGGGCAACCTCGCCCAGGCCATCGTCGCCAACGGCGATAGCGTATCGGTCACCTTCAACGGCGGCACAGCCGTCGCCGCGCAGGCCAATCTCAGTACCTCATCAGGGTTCGCGGATTTCTTCTCCGACGCCTCGAACTCCGTCCGCCTGGCCCAGGCGGTCGCGGTCGCGGAGACCGCGAACGGCGCCGACGATGTGAATGTCGTCGTGCGCATGCGCCAGGTGGCGGGTGCCGATCTCTCGCTGATGCTCTACAAGGTCGACGACTACAACGGCACGATCGGCGGCCTCGCGCCCGACGAGGCGGGCTATGCCGCGGCCGCCGCGGCCCGAGCCTATGCCGTAATGGGCGGCGGCACGACCGTCGTCGGCCCCGGCGACGGCAATGCCGGCCAGGCGCAGATCACCGGCGTCGATGCCGGCGACCTCATCGCCATGCAGCTCACCAACGTCACCAACGGCGACACCTTCTGGGCCTTCAGCC
>LSKJ01000230.1 GCA_001557035.1 Rhodospirillaceae bacterium CCH5-H10
GCCCACCCTTCGAGACGCGCTCCTGCGGAGCGCTCCTCAGGGTGAGGTGGTTTTTACACGGGTGTTTCTTTCTCGACCGGAAAGACCCTAGTCCCTCTGATCGGTCCGGCCGGTTCCTGCGTATCAAGCTCAGGAACCGGCCCGTTGCCGGGGAAGGGATGGGTCGTATGTTCGCCGCTTCTTCCGTCGGGAAGCGCGCTGCCCAAGTGAGCTTTGCCGTGGCCGGCATCGTGCCGGTCGTTGCTGGCCTTTGGGGCGTACTCCATCCTTTCGTGGGTTCGGTGGGTTCGCTGTTGAACCATGGCCGCTACCTGTCGGGCCTGCTGCTCGCCATCGGCCTCGCTTTCTGGGCCGCGATCCCGGACATCGAGCGGCGCACGACGTGGATTCGCGTGCTGACGGCGGTCGTTGTCATTGGCGGCGCTTGCCGGCTGCTGGGCGTGCTTCTCGGCGATCCGCTGTCGCCTTCGGTCGTCGGCGCCCTGGTGATGGAGCTGGGCGTGACACCGCTCCTCTGCTTCTGGCAGTCCCGCCTGGCGTCCGGCTAGTACACGGAACCGCTGCCGGTCGGTGACGTTTCGCTTTCATGAAACGCGCCGCCAAGATCCTCGGATGGACGGCCGGAATCGTGCTCGGCCTCTTGTTGATCGCCGCGGGTGCAGTTTATTTCATCGCGACCTCCGACTATCTGCGCGGCCAGCTCGAAGGGCGGGTCAGCGATATCACGGGCCGCAAGACCAGCATCGCCAAGGTCGATATCGGCTGGGGCTGGACCTCCAACGTGAAACTGGAGGGCGTCGAGGTCGCCAACGCCAAGTGGGGCAAGGCGCCCTTCATGCTGAAGGTGGATCAGGTCGATTTCGACATCCGGCTGTGGCCGTTGGTCGGCGGTAATCTCGTCCTGCCGCGCCTCATCCTGCGAAAGCCCGAGATTCAGGTCGAGGTCGGCGACAAGGAACAGCTCAACTGGAGCATGGGCGAGACGCCTGTCGTGACGGGCGCCGCCAAGGCGCTGCAACCCGACAACCGTTTCGACGCGCCGCTCATCGGAAAATTCGAGGTGACCGAAGGCAAGCTCGGGTACCGCGATTCCAAGCGCAAGCTGGAACTCGACGGCACGGTATCGACCGCCGCCGGCAAGGCGGGCGAGGGGCCCGAGGCCGAACTGTCGCTCAAGGGCAAGCTCGAAGGCCAGCCGCTGGAAATGCGTTTCGTTGGCGGCTCGGTACTGATGCTGCGCGACACCGAACAGCCTTATCCGCTCGACCTCAATGTCAGCTTCGGCGCGACCAAGCTGAAGATGAAGGGCACGGTGCAGGACCCGTTCAAATGGACTGGCGCCAACGTCGATCTCACGCTTTCCGGTCCCAATCTCTCCGACATCTATCCGTTGCTCGGCATCCCGGGGCCGCCGACGCCGCCGTACACGATCGTCGGAAAACTGGAACGCGAGCCCGGTCTCTGGAAGTTCGTCCAGTCCAAATGGCGGGTCGGCGAGAGCGATCTCACGGGCGAAGTGACGATTGACGAGCGGCGGAAGCCTGCATTCCTGACGGCGAAGCTCGTCTCGCAGAAGCTCGTGTTCGAGGACCTGGCGCCCCTGGTCGGCGCGACACCGGCACGCAAGAGCAACGTGTCGCCCAAGCAGGCGCAGACGCAGGCCCAGCTCGAGGCGAGCGGCGATCTCTTTCCCAACGTGCCGCTGCACGTCGAGAAACTTCGCGCCATGAACATGGACGTGACGCTCGACGCGAAGCGGGTGATCGCGCCGCCCTGGCTCCCGGTGCAGGCGCTTTCGTTCCGTGTCCTGATCCAGGACGGCAACGCGACGGTGAAGCCGCTTACGCTGTCGGTGCTGGGCGGTGGTTCGATCGCGGGCGAACTGGGCATCGATGCGCGTACCGACGATCCCAAGGTGCGGACCAGTCTCAGGCTGACCGATATCGAGCTGAAGAACTTCTTCCGCGAATCGCGCTATTTCGACACCACGCAGGGCAAGATCCAGGGCCGCGTGCAACTCGCCGGCAATGGCCGGTCCCTCGCCCATGTCATGGGCACGGCCAACGGACACATGGCCTTTGCCCTCGGCGGCGGCTCGGTCAGCAGCCTGATGGTCAGTCTGGCGGGCCTGCAGATCTTCGACGCTTTGGTGCTCTACGTGACGGGTGACAATCGCATTCCCATCAAGTGCGCCGTGAGCCGTCTCAACTTCCAGCAAGGCAACGTCTCGTTCGACAGGACGCTGCTCGATACCCAGAAGTCCGTCCTTCACGTCAAAGGCCAGCTCTCGCTCAAGAGCCAGGCGGTGAATGCGGAGATCGATTCCGATCCCAAGAGCTTCGATCTGCTCGACCTTCACGGCGCCGTCATGGTTCAGGGCAAGCTGCGCACGCCGCAGATTTCGCTCGGCCGCGTGATCCCGATTCCCACACCCGTCTTCGGCAATGCCAAGGACGTGCCTTGCGCCGGTCTCACCCAACAAATCCTGTCTGCTCCCTGAGGCTTCGCTCCCGGCCGGAATGAGTGCTTGCCGCGGAAGCGCCAAGCGCCCATTAAACGAGGGTATTCGGCGACGTCTGCGTCGGCGCCTCCTTATTCCGAAGCATCCTGTTGGGACGATCCACGAGCCTTTCCGGGCAGCCGCGATCGTCTTTCCCCGTGAGATGCATCGAAGCGCCAGACAGGGAGACACCCATGGCCATTGAACGCAAAGCCGAAGTTCCACGCACGCCCATCGCGGTGCTGACGCCCGAAGAGGAAGTCACCCTGAGGCGGGTTGCCTTCGGTCAGTCGACCGTGCGCGCGATGCGCGCCGAAGATCTCGCGCGGCTTCGCAAGCTGCGTCTGATCCAGGACGACAAGGATGGACCCTGCCTCACCGTGAGCGGACGCCAGCATTTCGACGTATTGCCGAAGGCGACGCTGATGGACAGGGGATCAAAGGACCTGATGTCGGCCATGTCGAAAATGTTCAAGAGCTAGCCGGAGGGCTCAAACGAAAGCCCCGCACCTTTTCAGGTACGGGGCCATGTCGCGTTGCCGCTCCTGTGCGCGCGCCCCAGTACCTGTCTCTTATACACATCTCCGAGCC
>LSKJ01000231.1 GCA_001557035.1 Rhodospirillaceae bacterium CCH5-H10
GTGTAGATCTCCGCGACCGTGCGGCGGCCGTCGATCTGCGAGATGATGCGCGGCGCCAGCGCCGGAAGCTGGGCCCGCCACGGGAAGCCGTCGAGATTGGCGACCAGCGGCGCGCCGGGCTGCAGGCCGGCGGCAAACTTCTGCGCATCCATCTCGCGCAACACCGGGATGGCCGACGTGTCTTCCGGCCGCGCCACCGTGTCGAAGCCGGCGCGCGTGGCATAGAAGACGTGGGTGCGCAGATTGCCGGCGAGACGCTCGGCGAAGGCCGCGCGCTCCAGCAGCGGCAGCGAGCTCATCTGGCGCGCGATCACCGGATCGCTCATGTAGGTCGAGGGCTCGTAGCGCACCGGCTCGAGGAAGGCGACGACGCGCAGGCCGGAGGATGCCGCCATCTTGCCGATCTGCGGCACCGTGAAGGCACGGTCGCAACTGTGCAGCAGCAGGTCGTAGAGGCCCGCATCGCCGCCGGTCACATGGTCGTTGAGGTAGGGGTTGCGGCGGAACAGGTTGGTCGTCGGCAGGAAACGGATCAGGCGCTTGGCCATCGCCAGCCGGTCCTCGATCGCCATCGACATCGGCGCCAGCGTCTGCAGCATCTCCTGCAGGGGATAGACGCCGCTGCGGCCGTATTCGCCGTAGAGCATGACGCCCATGCCGCCCTCGTTGTGCAGCACGCTGGCCAGCGCCTGCATGCCGGCCGTGGGATCGGTGAGGTGGTGCAGCACGCCGGTGCAGTCGATGTAGTCGAACTGGCCGATGTTCATCGTCGGCAGGTCGAGCAGCGAGCCGGTCAGGAACTGGATGTTGCGCAGGCCGCGCGCCTTGGCCCGGGCCTCGCAGATCTGCCGCGAAGCCGTCGACAGGTCGAGATAGACGACCTCGCCGGGGCAGCGCCTGTCGACGAGCTGCTGCGCCAGCATGATGCAGGCGTCGCCCGTGCCGCCCCCGGCGACCAGGGCGCGGAAAGGGCGGATGAAGTTCAGCCGGCCGGCGAACAGGTAGTGGTTGATCTCGAGGACGTGGCTCGGCGTGCCCGTGATCAGGCGGATCGCCTCGTCGCGCGGGTCGCGCGCCGGGTACGGCAAAGCCTCGTACTGGGCGCGAACGCTGTCCAACGGCGAGGGAACGGTCATCAGGGCCTTGTTTGGCGGCGGGCGGGGCGCTACCGGGGGGATGGCAACACCTGCCGATCATTACTGCAACAAATCGAAGGGCCATGAAAGGCTATTTCGGCATCGGTATCGAGGGTCCGAGCAAGTCGATGAACGTCGGCACTTTGTTCCGGACCGCCCATGCGTTCGGCGCCTCGTTCGTCTTCACGCTGCGCGCCCAGTACGACGTTCGCGCCGGCGCGCTGGCCGATACCTCGGACACGCCGCTGTCGGTACCGACCTACCGGTTCGCCGATCTGGAGTCGTTTCGCCTGCCGCTGGGCTGCCGGCTGGTCGGCATCGAGATCACCGACGATGCGATCGAGCTGCCGACGTTCCGGCATCCGCGCCAGGTGGCCTATATCCTGGGTTCCGAGCGGGAGGGTCTGTCCCCGGCAGTTCAGGCGGTATGCGACTACGTCGTGAAGATCCCGACGCGGTTCTCGGTCAATCTCGGCACGGCCGGCGCGCTGGTCATGTACGACCGGCTGATCAGCCTCGGCCGCCATGCGCCGCGGCCGGTCGGCGAAGGCGCGCCGACGGAGGAACTCGACCAGCCGGTCTTCGGCGAGCCGATGTACAAGCGCAAGCAGCGGCTGCGGCAAAAAGCGCAATCAAAACAATAGATTGGCCGGGCGCAGTTGCGCAGAGGCAGTGCGGCGACTATCTCACGCGCTCCAATGACCGTTTTGCCCACCGAACCGCTGCAGATTCTGGAGCCCGGCGCCGCCGCGCACGGGCGCAACGACCTGCGCCGGAACCTGATCGGCCTGTCGCGTGACGGGCTGAAGTCGGCGCTCGTCGAAGCGGGGCTAGAGCCGTTCCGCGCCGCCCAGATCTGGCAGTGGATCTACTGGCACGGGGTCACCGACTTCGGCCGCATGACCAACATCGCCAAGAAGGCGCGCGACCGTCTGGCCGACCAGTTCGTGATCGAGCGGCCCTCGATCGTCACCGAGCAGCGCTCGACCGACGGCACGCGCAAGTGGCTGCTGCGATTCGCCGACGGCAACGAGGCGGAAACGGTCAACATTCCGGAGACGGATCGCGGCTCGGTCTGCGTGTCGAGCCAGGTGGGCTGCACGCTCACCTGCACCTTCTGTCACACCGGCACCCAGCCGCTGGTGCGCAACCTGACGCCCGACGAGATCGTGGGCCAGTTCATGGTAGCGCGCGACAGCTACGGCGA
>LSKJ01000232.1 GCA_001557035.1 Rhodospirillaceae bacterium CCH5-H10
CATGATGCCGCGTCGGCGGGCGGCTTCGGGATCGACCCGCTCGTAGCCCGTGCCGTAGCAGCAGAACAGCGAGAGCCGCGGCAGGGCGGCCATCATGGAATCGGAGATGCCGACGCTGCCGGTGCTGACGATCGCCTGCACCGTGGCGGCCGTACCGGGCGGGATGTCGGCCACGGTGGGCGTGGGACTGTCCATGTGCCCGACGATCCTGCAGCGCTCCCCGAAGGAGGCGAGCGTCGCCTTGGTGAAATGGAAGCCGGTCAGGATGTGCGGTTGGTCAGGCATGGTCGAGCCGTAGCATGTGGCATGGGAGTACGTAAGCGGGAGGCTTCCACGCGGCGAAAAACCGGCTTGGCAAAGAACGGATCGCTGTGCAAGGTGCGGCGCACGAAGCGTCCCGCCGCGTTCAAACGGATCTGAAGCGCTCCATGAAAATCGCCATTGTCAAAGAACGCAGGCCCCATGAGACCCGTGTGGCCGCCACTCCCGAGACCGTCAAGAAACTGAAGGCACTGGGCGCGGAGATCACGATCGAGGCGGGGG
>LSKJ01000233.1 GCA_001557035.1 Rhodospirillaceae bacterium CCH5-H10
CCCGCGCGCTCCTTGCGAAGCGATCAGAACCTAACCGATTCCCCTAAGACGAGGATGACATGAGGTGATGGCGCTCCGCGCCAACATCCATGTCAAATGAGAGTCAGCGCCGTTCCCAGTCGATGGATCCCAGATCGTAGTCGAACTGGCGTTCGACCACGTCGGGCGTGGCGTCGGACGCATCGCCCTTCCGGTCCGTCACACGGCGTTGCGCCACGTCCTTCGGGACATCGAGCCAGATTCCCTGGAACGGCACGCCGACCCTCTGCGCCAGCGCCTCGGCCGCCGCGCGTTCATCGGGACGCGCGAAGACGGCATCGAGCACCACGCTGTGCCCTGCCCTCAGCACGCGCTCGGCGCGCGCCATGAAAGCGGCGTAGATCCGGGCCGACGCCTCCGGCGAATAGCTGCCCGCCGGCATGCGCTCCTCCAGCGCCACGCCGGCCTGTCGCTTGCGCTCGACGTCGGTGCGCACGACGACCGCGCCGGGGGTACGACCGATCTCCGGCGCCAGCTTCAAGGCGAGCGTGGTCTTGCCGCTGCCCGACAGGCCGCCGATCGCGACCAGACGCGGCGGCGCGGGCTTCAGGAACTCGAGGGCCGCTTTCTGATAGGCGCGCGCCGGGGCATTGTCGGCACCGCTCACGGCGGTGACGGCGGAATCGACATAGGCTCGGAT
>LSKJ01000234.1 GCA_001557035.1 Rhodospirillaceae bacterium CCH5-H10
CGGCGCGCCGCGTCGGCGGCGACTGGGTGATCAACGGCGGCAAGATGTGGACGACCAACGGCGCCCAGGCCGACTGGATGTGCCTGCTCGCCAGCACCGACGACGGCCCCGCGCACAAGAACAAGTCGCTGATCGTCGTGCCGATGAAGACCAGGGGCATCGAGATCGTCAAGAAGCTCGACAAGCTCGGCATGCGCGCCTCCGATACGGTGCAGACCTTCCTCGACGAGGTGAAGGTGCCGGTGCGCTACACGATCGGCCAGCCGGGGATGGGCTTCACCTATCAGATGCAGCAGTTCCAGGAGGAACGGCTGTGGGCTGGCGCCGGTTCGCTCAACACCTGCGAGCGGCTGATCAACGCCACGATCGAATACACGCGCGAGCGCAAGGTGTTCGGCAAGCCGCTGCTCGACAACCAGGTGATCCATTTTCGTTTGGCCGAACTCAAGAGCGAGGTCGAGGCGCTGCGCTCCATCGTCTACCGCGCCTGCGAGGATTATCTCGCCGGCAAGGACGTCACGATGCTGGCCTCGATGGGCAAGCTGAAGGCCGGCCGCCTGCGTCGCGAAGTCTCCGACTCCTGCCTGCAATACTGGGGCGGCGCCGGCTATCTCTGGGACAATCCGGTGGCGCGCGGCTATCGCGACGGCCGCCTCGGCTCGATCGGCGGCGGCGCCGACGAGGTCATGCTGCAGATCATCTCCAAGCTGATGGGCACGATGCCCCGCTTGGGCAATCGCTAGGAGCGCGCCATGCAATTCACCCAGGAGCATGACGAGATCCGCCGCACGCTGCGGGCGATCATCGACCGGGACATCAATCCGCATGTCGACCAGTGGGAGGAGGACGGAATCTTCCCCGCCCACGAGGTGTTCAAGAAACTGGGCAATGCCGGCCTGCTCGGCATCAACAAGCCCACCGAGTTCGGTGGCATGGGGCTCGACTATTCCTACGCCATGGTCATGGCCGAGGAGCTGGGCCACATCAATTGCGGCTCGGTGCCGATGGCGATCGGGGTGCAGACCGACATGGCGACGCCCGCGCTGGCCCGCTACGGCAGCGACGAGTTGCGCAAGGAGTTCCTCGCGCCCTCCATCGCCGGTGATTATGTCGCCTGCCTCGGCGTCTCGGAGGTCGGCGCCGGCTCCGACGTCGCCTCGATCAAGACGACGGCACACCGCGTCGGCGGCGAC
>LSKJ01000235.1 GCA_001557035.1 Rhodospirillaceae bacterium CCH5-H10
CGGCCACTCCGTGGCCTCCTCAGGATGAGGTCGGTGGGTCAATCTGAGACGGAAAACCTCTAATCGCCCGCCGCGATGTTTCGTTCCTTTGCGATCCCGGCAAAAGTGTCGACCGTTGCGTCGAACAGCTTCGCAAAGTCCCGCCCATCGAGGCCGACCGGATCGAAGCCCAGCTCGGCGAGCCGGTCCGCCACCGCCTTGTCCTTGAGTACCGTCGCGAGCGCGGTATGGATGCGCACCTGCGCGACGGCCGGCGTTCCCTTGGGCGCCAGCAATCCCTGCCAGGTTTCCTGCACGAAGCCAGGCGCGATGGTTTCGCCGGCCGTCGGAACATTCGGGAAAGTCGGGAACCGCTTCGCGCCGGTCGCGGCGAGCGCCACGAGCTGCCCGGCGCGCGCCTGCTGGGCGCCGGCCGCAAAAGTGACGACGATGCCGTCGATGTTCCCGGCGATCAGGTCCTGCAGCGCAGGCCCACCGCCGCGATAGGGCACATGCGTGACGCGCAGGTCACCCGCGGCGCGCAGCAACAGTTCGCTGGTGAGATGCTGGCTGCTGCCGAGGCCGGGCACGCCGATGTTGAGTTTCCCGGGATGGGCCTTCGCCGCCGCCGCGAAGGCCTGCGCGGTCGGGAGGCTCGAACGCGGATGGGTGAACAGGCCTTGCGGGCCGGAGATGGCAAGCGACACCGGCACGAAGGATGGATAGAGCGCGGGCGAGCCCTGGATCGGCAGGGCCTCGGTCGCCGCAAAGGTGTCGTTGACCAATGCGAACGTGTAGCCGTCGGGCTGGGCGCGCGATGCGGCGAGCGTGCCGACGCGTCCCGAGCCGCCACCGATATTCTCGATGATGACGGTCTGCCCGAGTTGCGCGCCCAGCGGCGCCTGGACCACGCGGGCGAAGAGATCGACGCCGCCGCCTGGCGGCCATGGCACGATGATCTTCACCGGGCGGTTGGGATAGGGCTCCTGCGCGCGAACGACAAAGGGAGCGGCAAGGGTGGCGCCGGCAAGACCGGCCATCAGGGTACGTCGCTTGAACATGACTTCTCCGTTCGCCGCCGCATGAAAGCGGGGCGTTGGGCTCTTTGGGTTGTTGTGAGATCGGCGTGTGTCGCGCGTCAGCGTCGACAGGATCGGCGGAGCAAGGATGGATCGATCATGCGTCGAAACTGACGGTGCAACGCTTCAGGGTCAATGAAACGGGCTCGTCGATTTGGCCCGCACGCGCGAACGAAACTTCTGCGCGGGCACCGTCTCGCGCGAAGGCTTGCGCGACGCTGCTACTTTGCGCCGGAAGCGTTCACCAGCACCGGCGTGGCGCGGGATTGAACCGCGAACAGGCGCTTCAGGTTTTCCACCTTGGGCCGGTCGTGAATGTAGATGTATGGCTGGCTGGGATGCAGCGTCGCGTAGTCCTGATGATAGGCCTCGGCAGGATAGAAGGCGGCAAGGTCGTCGACCCGCGTGACGATGCGCTTGCTGAAGACGCCGGCCTTGTCGAGCTGCGCGATGTAGGCCTCGGCGACCCGGCGCTGTTCGGCGTCGGCTGCGAAGATCGCCGACCGGTAGTGCGGGCCGACATCGGGTCCCTGCCGGTCGAGTTGCGTCGGGTCGTGCGCCACGGAGAAATAGATCTGCAGGATCGTGCCGTAGCTCACCACGGACGGATCGAACGTCACCTCGACGACCTCGGCATGGCCGGTCCGTCCGGCACTCACCAGCGGGTAGGTGGCACTGTCCTTCGTGCCGCCCGAGTAGCCGGAGACGGCGCGGCTCACGCCCTTCACATGCTGGAACACCGCCTGGACGCCCCAAAAGCATCCGCCGGCCAGCACGACGGTCTCGCTCGCGCCACCCTGTGCCGCCGGCCGATCGAGAGCCGGCGCCGGAATGACGACAGCCTGCCCGGCCCTCGCCGATGCGCCCATCAGCAGGAAGCCGATTGGGACGAGCAGGAGGGCCAGCAGGTGTCGACGCATCGCTCTCTCCACTATCCGAACGTCAGTCCGGCACCACCGTCCGGCCCAGCACGACGTCTTCGTAGACGTGCAGCGACGGCAGGCCGCCGGTATGGATGAACAGCACCTTGGCGTTGGGCTTGAAGTGGCCCTGGCGCGCGAGGCCGATCAGGCCG
Source organism: Rhodospirillaceae bacterium CCH5-H10 (assembly GCA_001557035.1). Taxonomy (GTDB): domain Bacteria; phylum Pseudomonadota; class Alphaproteobacteria; order Reyranellales; family Reyranellaceae; genus Reyranella. Next base: position 2,134 of record LSKJ01000235.1, read on the forward strand.
GCCATGATCTTTCCTGTATAGACCGGGTCGAGCAGGATGCCCTCGGTGCGGGCCAGCATCTGCACCGCCTCGATCATCTTCTTGTTCGGCACCGAATATTTTGGCTGCCAGTAGCCGCCGAAGCTCTTCACCGCCGAGGCCGGCACCTTGATGTCCAGGCCCAGCAGGTCGACGACGGCCTGCGCCTCCTTCAGCACCAACGGCTCCTGGTCGGCGGGATCGCGGCTGACGCCGACGCCGATCAGCGGCACCTTGATGTTGTTGCCGAGGAAACCCGCCACCATGCCGCCATGCGTGCCGGAGCTGCCCGAGCCCACGATCACGGCGTCGGGCGAGAAGCCCATGTCGAGCCACTGGACCTGCATCTCCTGCACGCAGGCGACGTAGCCCAGACCGCCGATGGCGTTGGAGCCGCCGCCGGGAATCACGTAGGCCTTGCGGCCGAGCGAAGCCACTTCCTGGGCCACGCGCGACATCGCCTCGCCCATGTTGGTGCCGCCGGGAACGACCGTGATCGCCTCGACACCCATCAGCTCGAACATGAAGTTATTGCCGCCGGCTTCCTTCTTGTAGCTGCCGGGTACGCGCTCCTCGATCACGAAGCGGCACTTCAGCCCTTCCTTGACCGCGGCCGAGAGCGTGATGCGGCAATGATTGGACTGCGGCGCGCCGCAGGTGACGAGCGTGTCGCAGCCCTGGGCGATCGCATCGCCCGCGAGGAACTCGAGTTTGCGGGTCTTGTTGCCGCCGGGGAACAGCCCGAGCATGTCGTCGCGCTTGATCCAGACCTCGGGGCCGACGCCGCCGGGACAACTAGCGGCAAGGGCCTTGGTGAAGTGCGGCAGGCGTTCGATGGGCGTGGGCGCGTTGGTGTAGATGCGACGCGGAAAACGAGACAGGTCCATTCAATCAGCTCCAGATAGGAAAACGCGCCCTCGTCCGCCGCGGCGGGCGAAGTCTCAGGTCACTCCGTGATGACGCCGCAGGCGATGCGGTCGCCGGCATTGCCGGTCGGGTCGGTTTTGTAGTCGTCCGGCCCCGCGTGAATGATGATCGCCGAGCCGTCGGCATCGAACACCGAATTGGGCTGCCCCTTGACCAGCGAGATCATGTGGTTGGCGACGTCGATCCTCAGTTCGCCATTGGCCGGGATGAAGAGGTTGGGCATGTCGCCGGCATGCGCGCCTTCGGCGGCTTCCATGCCGTGCTTCTTGGAGGCGGGGTTGAAGTGGCCGCCGGCGCTGGTGAAGGGCGCCTCGCACTTGCCGACAGCATGGACGTGGAAGGCGTGCTCACCCGGCGCCACGCCCTTCAGGGACATCCTGAGCAGGACGCCGTGCGGTGTCTGGACGAGCTGGACCGTGCCGACATCCTTGCCCGAGGCGTCCTTCATCCCGGCCTTCGCCGTCGGGCTCTGCGCGTGAGCCGGAAGGGAGACGGCCAAGCCGGCCATTGCGATCAGGCTGCACATCACGGGGGCGATACGCATCTTTCTCTCCTTCATGGGTGTTTCGGGGGCGCTACCCTACTCCAGGACCTTCGGCGGCCGGTAGAGCGGAAAGCCGTTGAAGGGCTTCGATTTGTCGTGATCGGGCACCTGGTAGAAATTCGATTTGCCGGCATTGTGCAATCCGCCGTCGACACGCAACGCGATGCCCGTCACATAGGCTGCCGCGTCGCTCAGCAAATAGACGATGGCAGCCGCAATCTCCGACTCCGTGCCGTGGCGCTTGGCCGGTATCCGGTCCTTCACCGAACGCAGCGCCTCATGCGCCCGCTCGGGATAACGGTCGAGCCCCGAGGAGGCGATGAAGCCCGGCAGCACCGAGTTCACGCGGACTCCGGCATGCGCCCATTCGATCGACGCAGTGTAGGTGAAGTTGGTCTGACCGGCCCGGGCGGCGCCGTTATGGCCCATGCCGGGATTGCCCATCTCGAAGTCGGCGCCGACATTCACGATGACGCCGCCCTGTGCCTCCATCGAGGCGAGATAGACCGCCTTGGACACGAGGAAGGTCGCCGTCATGTTGTTGGCGACGACGGCATTCCAGCCATTGAGCGAGATGTCCTTGAGCTGGGCCGGGAACTGGCCGCCGGCATTGTTCACCAGCCCGTCGATCCGGCCGCCGCTCCAGTCGATGACGCCCGCGATCGCCGCCTTGACCTCGTCCTCGCGGCGCAGGTCGGCGGCATGGATGAAGGTGTCGGGATCGCCAAGTTCCTCCTTCACCCGTTCGAGCTTCTCCTGCGTGCGGCCGAGCAGCGCGATCCGGGCGCCGAGCGACTTCAGCTCGTGGGCCGTGCAGCGGCCGAGGCCCGATCCGCCGCCCGTGACGATGACGGTCCTGCCGGCGAACAGACCGGGGCGAAACACCGAAGCGTAGGTCACGCGACTACTCGACCTTGATGTTGGCCGCCTTCACGACCTCGGCCCACTTCTTCATCTCCGAACGCAGGAAGGCCGCCAGCTCGTCGGGCGTCGAGCCGATCGCGTCGGCCCCGAGGTCGGCGAACTTCGCCTTCATGTCCTCGGCACGCATGATCTTCGCGATCTCCGCGTGCAGGCGCGCGATCACCGCCGGCGCCGTGCCGGCCGGCGCGATCAGCGCGTTCCATTCGGAGATCTCGCAATCGGGCACACCGGCCTCGGTCAGCGTGGGCACATCGGGCGCGGCGGGGGATCGCGCCGGGCTGGTGACGGCAAGCGGCCGCACGCGACCGCCGCGTGCTTGAGGCAGGGCGGCGGTCATGTTGCCGAAATAGAACGGCACATGCCCCGCCGCGACGTCGGCCACTGCGAGAGCACCGCCCTTGTAGGGCACGTGCTGGATGTCGGTGCCGGTACGCATCTTGAAGAGTTCGGCCGCGAGATGCTGGGCGCTGCCATTGCCCGACGACGCATAGGAGAGTTTGCCCGGCTGTGCCTTGGCCAGCGCCACGAGTTCGGCGACGGTCTTCGCGGGATGCGATGGCGTGATGACCATCAGTTCCGGCACGGTCACGAGCAGAGAGACCGGCGCGAAATCCTCGGGCGTGCGAAACGGCATCTTTTGAAAGAGCGACGGGTTCACCGCGTGGGCAAAGGCGCCGATCAGCAGCGTGTGACCGTCGGGCGCTGCCTTGGCCACGATCTCGTCGCCGATCATGCCGCCGGCACCAGGCTTGTTCTCGACGACGACCGTCTGGCCGAGCGCCTCCTGCAGCCTGGGCGCGATCAGCCGGGCCGTCGTATCCGCGCCGCCGCCGGCCGAATAGGGAACGATCAGCCTGACGGGCTTGGACGGATAGGCCTGCGCCCGCGCCAAACCCGGAGCAAGGGCCAGGACCGCCGCTGCGCCCAGGGTGCGCCGCCGTGAAAGCTTCATTCGTTTCCTCCCGCACTTTCTTGGGAGCGAGACTACCCTTGGCGGGTGCGCAACGCGAGGCGCCCGAGATGGCGCTGCAGGAGGCGCATCAACGCAAAGCCTGCCTGCAGGGTGACGCCAAAGCAGAGGATGCCGATGGCGAACAGGACCATCTTGTCGCCCAGCGTCGGCATCAGCTCGGCCTCGCGCAGGATGACGGCGATGCCCTCCGGCACGCCGATCGCCGCGCCGGCGCTCGAGGACATGACCAACACGAAGAAGGCGCGGGTCACGTTGGGCAGGAACAGAAGCGCACCGAGCGGCGAGCCGTCGCGCAACTGGCGAAGCGCCTCACCGCAATTGTCGGCGACGTAGGCGGCGGCATAGGGCACGAGCGACAGGGCCACCGTCATGATGCCCGATGGCGCAACCGGCACTCCGAACAGGGTCGCATCCGACGGGATGATGTTCAGCAGGAAGAACATGACGACGAAGGTCGGCGCCGCACGCATCAGGCCGATCAGCGTCGTGGCGATCGCGCCGCGCACGCCACCCGCCAGTTTTGCCAGGGTGAGCACGCCGCCGACGGCGAGCCCGATCAGCAGGGCGATGGCGGCGATCTGGAAGTTGACCACCATGCCGGCGAGAAGCTGCGGCACGAAGTCGGGCGATATCCTGCTCATGCCGTCACCATCTGCCGGCGCTCGAGCCAGGCCCGGAGTTTGTCGCACAGCCAGACCACCACGATCACCACGCAGACATAGAAGACCAGCAGCAGCGAGTAGGTGCTGGCCCGGCCGCTGGCGAAGGAGGTGATGTCTGTGAGCGCGCTCAGGAGTTCGGGCGCGCCGATGAAGCTGGCGATCGGGGTACCCTTGGCGGCATTGACCAGGAAGGACACGATCTGCGTCGCCGACCGGCTGACGGCGCGGCCGAACAGTTCGGTGGTGGGCGCGGGCGGCCCTCCCCGCTCCGTCCGGAGCGTATGCATCGCCTCGGCGATGGCCTGGCCGGCATTGGCGCCGTTCATGAGACCGAGAGCGACGATCGCCGCACCGATGGCGACGGCCGATGAATAGGGAAACAGCGCCAGCGCCACGGCGGCGGAGATGACCAGCGTCAGCACGACCGGCGAGGATTGCAGGACGATCGTCAGCGCCCGCGCCGGCCAGCGCAGCAGGAACGAGCGCGAACTCTGCAACGCGCCGAGAACGAGCGCGAAGAGCAGCGTGGCCGCCAGCGCGCCGGCCACGAGCACCAGCGAGTTGATGATGCCAGCCTTGAACAGCAGCCAGGCCGGCATGGTCTTGAACATCGGAAGCTGCACCGCGATGCCGGTATGCTTCTGGATCCAGCTCTCGAAAGCGGCAACCTGTCGGGCGAACGGCGTGGGCTGGAGCACGGTGCTGAGCGGCGGCAGGACGCAGGCGGGATTGCTGGCGCCGGTCTCGGTATTGCACTCGGGCCGGTTCCATACCGCGCGCTGGCGCTGCAGGAAGCCGAGGCCGATGCGATTCTCCTTCGCGATGTCGAGGAAGACCCCGTCGCGGTGGAAGATCTGGCTGGTGAGATCGAGCGCCCTGGCCAGCCTGTCGCTGCCGCTCAACGCCACCGCCATGCCCCAGGGGAGCTGCGCGAAGCCGAACTTCCTGTCGTAGCTGCCGGCGAAGGCCGGGTCGGTGAAGTAGTAGTCGAAGAAGCTGTCGTCCTGGGCGGCCAGGGTGCAGGTCTCGTCGCGCAGTCTGTCCGGCAGCACGCCCGCCTCGTCGAACAGCATGAGGCGGGCATTGTGCGAGACGATCTGGGCGTTGGAGCCGTTGCCGATCGTGACGCAGATCGTGCGACTGGCGACGTCGGGCCAGTCCCGGATCGCAAGACCTTTCGGCCCGACGATGATCGTCTCCGACTGGTAGTAGTGCGGACGGATGAAGCGCACCTGGCCGTCGCGCTGGGCATTGTGGCCCATGGTGGCGATGGTGAGGTCGATCTTGTCGTCGGCGATAAGCGGGATACGGCTCGCGGCGTTCACGCGCGTGAACACCGGCTCGACACCGAGATGCTTTGCCAGCCCACGGGCCACGTCGACGTCGTAGCCCGAACGCACGCTGCCCTCGCGCGTGCCGAACAGCGGATAGTATTCGCGGACGCCGACGCGGATCTTGCCCTCACAGAAGATGCGGACGAGGCGGTCGAGGCCCGGTTGCGCGCACGCTCCCGGCACGGAAGCCTCCGCCTTCGCCTCCTCGAGCAGCTTCGCCAGCGCCGCATCGGGCGTTTCGGCGCGCGCCGGCAGGGTGGTGAAGGCAACGAGCGCTGCCAGGACGACGAACAGGATGCGCTGCAGGATCGTCATCCGTGCGCTCCGGCCACGGCGATCTCGACGATGTGCATGTCGGCGAAGACATGGGGACCGTAACGATGGATCGAACGCCCCTCTTCCGCTCCGAGGATCGAGGGCGTCATCAGATCGATCTTCTCCTTGGGGACATGGACCAGCACCGTCCTCACGATATGCATCGCAAGCCCGTGCCGGCGAAGGAGCTCGCGCGAACGCTCGACGTCCACGAAAGCGTTGTGGGTGATGAGGGCGCGTCCGTTGACGGTGAAGTGATCCGCCAGGCCCTCGAGGAAGGGGTCGAGCAACTCCCGCCCGTCGATGCCGCCGGAACTCCAGGTCGAGAGCCGCCCGGCCACCTCGAAATGATCCATCGGAAAATGCGGGAGATTGGCAACGATGAGGTCGAAGCGCCGGCCGGCCACCGGCTGCCACATGTCGCCCTGATGGATCTCGGCGTCGTGACCGAGCTCGCCCAGCAGCGACCGGCCCGTCGCAATGGCATCCCTCTCGATGTCGACGCCGCAGAGCGAGACCGCGCCGAGGCCGCCCAGCACGGCCAGCACGACGCCGCTGCCGCACCCGATCTCCAGGACCCGGGCGCCGCGCACCCGCGACGGCTCGGAGCGAATCACCTGGACCAGCGCCGCCGTGTACTCGCTCGGCCGCAGTGCCGTGACGGCCGGAGAAGGCTTCCTGACACCCGGCATGGATCAGCGCGACATCTGAAGCGGCACGAGGTGCGACGGGTCGACGGCGGAAAGGCGCTTCGCCATCTCCGACGCCACCGGGTCGTCGGGATATTCGGCGACGATCGCCTGATAGAGCGACAACGCGAGCGCCTGGTCCTCGGCCACCATCGCCGAATAGGCCGCCCGTGTGAGCTGGCAGAGCCGCAGCGTCGCCTCGTCCGGCTCGAACTCCGGCCCCATGCCGTAGGCGCCGACCAGCTCGTAGATCGGGATCTTGGAGCGGCGGCCCTTCACCGTGACGTCGTCGATCGGCCGCACGCACAGCTTCTCCCCGGCTTCCTTGAACACGGAATGGCTGATGCAGAGCCGCGTGCCGTACTCCTTGTTCACGCCCTCCAGGCGCGCCGCGATGTTCACGCCGTCGCCCATGACGGTATAGCTCATTCGCTCCTTGGAGCCGATGTTGCCGACCAGCACGGCATCGCTGTGGATGCCGATGCGGACGTTGAGCGGCTTGGTGCCCTGCGCTTCCCAGCCCGCGTTCAGCACCTTCATGCCCTCGCGGATTCGCAGCGCCGCGAAGCAGGCCTTCTGCGCATGGTCGTCGAGCAGCGCCGGCGCGCCCCAGAAGGCCATGACGCCGTCGCCGATGAACTTGTCGATGGTGCCATGCTCCTCGTTCACCGCGCGCGTCACGACGGCGAGATAGGCGGAAACGCGCAGCAGCAGCTCCTGCGACGGCACCTCTTCCGACAACGTGGAGAAGGCCTCGAGATCGGAGAAGAAGATCGTGAGGAAGCGGCTGTGTCCGCCCAGCTCCAGCTTCTGGTCGGACTCGAGAAGCTCGCGCACCAGGCCCACGGGGACGAAGGCGGCGAAGGACTTCACCGCCGCGTCGAGCGTTTCGATCGCCTTGGACAGGACGGCGACCTCGCGGATCGGCGACTGCAGCGGCGGGAGATTGTCGCTGCCGAGGTCCTGGATCTTGGTCACCTTGAGCGCCAGCTTCTCCAGCGGCGAGGAGATGACGCTCGACAGGAAGTAGATGATGCAGATCTGCAGCAAGATGGCGATCACGCCGAACAGGGCGAGCCGCTTGTTCTGCTCGTCGAAGGCCCTGGTGAAATCGGAGAGCGGCGTGATGACGAAGAGCTGCCACTTCTTGCCGAAGGCCGCCGGCAGCGTCGTCAGGCTCGCGACATAGTCCTGACCGGCATGCTTGAACGAGAACATCTTCTCGTTGTCGCGCGGCCGGTAGCTGAAGGCGATGGCCGGCAGCTCGTTGCCGATCGAGGTGATGTGCTGCAGCTCGACCTTGCCGCCCTGCGCGGCATAGGTCTTGGCGCGCTCGGAATTGGCGATCACCCGGCCCTGATGGTCGAGGATGTAGGACAGCGTGCCGGGGCTGATCTTGCGCTCGGAGAGATAGTCGGAAAGCCCGTCCAGCGTGATATCCGCGGCGGCGACGCCGCGCAGCTCGCCATCGACGTAGTAGGGTGCGCCAACCGTGAAGCCCACGAGGCCCAGCGCCGCAAAGACATCGACGTCGCTCACCGAGAGCTGGCCGCTCTGCTGGGCGGTGCGATACCAGAGACGCGAGCGTGGGTCGTAGGAGGTTGTCTGCTCGGAGCTGCCGAGCTCCCTCCGCTCCTTGTCCATGAACAGGTAGTGATCGACGGGCGCCGACCCGCGCCGGGGCGTGATCCAGCGGTCGGCATAGGCCGTGCCGACCGGCGGCAGCTTGCCCTGGATCTCGACATTGGGATCGATCTGCCGGGCCTGGCGGAACGAGCCGTCGATCAGGCCGACATAGATGCTGATGATGCGGTCGCTGTGCTGCAGGATGCTGAAGAGGTACTTCAGCGAGCGGTTGCTCTCGTAGAAATCGGGCTGCTCGCTGCCGATCGCCGCGGCGCTGCGCACCAGCGATTTGATCGGATCGAACAGGTACTGGATGTTCTCGATCGCCTCGACGCTGAACCGTCCGACCAGCTCGTCGGCATTGTCGCGCGCGATCTTCTCGTTCGACACGAAGTTGACGGCGACGATCGCGAAGAAGACCGGCACCGTCAGCAGGACGAACATCGTCAGGATGCTCGGACGCAGCCGCATGTTTTTCGCGAAGAGGCTTGGCATTTGCGCGACGAGGAACGTCCTGGAGGGCGGTTCCGACACTATAAATGACTGGCGATTCAGCGTCCACGCTCTCCCCGTCGCCGTCGGGGTCTGATTCCCCTGCCTTTCGGATCCAGCTAAAGCAAACCACCACCTCATCCTGAGGCCCCGCGCCTTGCGCGGCGTCTCGAAGGATGGGCAACAAACGTGGTGCTCGTGCCCATGCTTCGAGACGGC
>LSKJ01000236.1 GCA_001557035.1 Rhodospirillaceae bacterium CCH5-H10
GAGATCGCCACGGCGGTGATGGGCAAGCTGGTGGGATCGGCCGATCCCGCCCAGGTCGCCCGCGCCGTCGATGAAGCAGCAAAGGCAGGCAAGCCATGATCGGTACCGCATGGGCTGCCGACGCACAGGGCAGCGGCGGAGGCTTGTTCTCCGATCCGACGTTCTGGGTCGCGGTTGCCTTCTTTCTGTTCCTGGCGATTGCCGGCAAGCAGATCGTCAAGGGGGTGACCAAGCTCCTCGACGACCGCACCGCCCTGATCGCCCGCACGCTCGGCGAAGCCGAGAAGCTGCGCAACGAGGCGCAGAAGGCGCGCGACGATGCCCAGAAGAGCCTGGCCGACTCGGCAAGGCTCGCGCAGGAGATCGTTGCCCAGGCCAGGCAGGAGGCCGAGCGCCTCACGCAGCATGCCGCCGAGGAGCGCGAAACCCTCATCGGCCGTCGCGAGCAGCAGGCCAAGGACCGCATCGCCCAGGCCGAGGCCCAGGCGTCGCGCGAAGTACGCAACATGGCCGTCGACGTGGCGCTCGCCGCCACCCGCACGCTCCTCAAGGAGCAGGTGGGCCAAGGCCGCACGCAGGCGATGATCGACGAGGCCATCGCCGAGCTGCCGCGCCGTCTGCACTGATCTTCAGAAAATAGGGATCGCCCGCAAAATAAAAGAGCGGGCAACCTGGTGCCCCCGCCGCAAGGCGGGGGCTTTTTCTTTGCCTCCCAGTCTTCCTCCTCCCCCGTCATACGGGGGAGGCCGGGAGGGGGAAGGCTACGCGATGGATAACGGTCGGGGAGAGTTCAGACCTGCGGCCTTCCCCCTCCGCCCTTCGGGCACCTCCCCCGTGT
>LSKJ01000237.1 GCA_001557035.1 Rhodospirillaceae bacterium CCH5-H10
GCGGTGCTGGTCTTCATCGGCTCCAAGATCTTCGTGTCGGACTTCCTGCTGGGCGACGCGAAGTTCCCCCCGGTCGCCAGCCTCGCCGTCACCTTCGGCCTGATCGCCACCGGCATCGCCTGGTCGCTGTGGAAGACGCGGGATGCCGCGGCGCAAAGGTGAGGGGCATCGGCGAGCCGATTGATCGGATCAAGCGCCGAGGTACATCGCCGTGCTTTACGCATCTTGCCATTCGGAAGCCGCGTCTATGAACGTCTGATCCTCGTGGACGCGAGCGCTCCTTGCGACCGCGAGCGACTGTCGGTGTGCTTCCCTTCTGAACGCCGCCGACCGCACGTCCGGTACCCAAACCTGGATCGGCCGCAAGCCCAGCGCGCCCATCCTGTCTCGGTGTCTCGGCTCCTGCGCGGCGGACTTGCCGCCTTTTGATCTGGGCATCTGAGGACCTCCTGAAGTCGGCGAGGCTCTGAATGTAATTCACTTCCGAGAGTTTGAAGCAAACCGTCAATCGCCCAGCCATTTGCGTATACGTCACCCTTCGGGCAGCCCGTTATAGTGGCAACCATGAGCGAGATGCTACCGGTCCAGAAGCGGAGCCAGATCTTTGGAGACGACAGTTCCAAGACTGGGCACACCTACTTCGTGTATGGTTCGTTGCACGTTCCTCAGGTGCGATTTCGAGCTGTTGAGCAGAAGCTCAAACTGGCGCTGGGGGACTACCCTCACGAAATAAAATGGAACGAAACACGTTATCTAAATGTGAATGTCGCGTTCTTGAATGCACTGTTGGATTGCTGGTCCAGTGTCAGCTATCGCTGCATTGTCGTTTCTTCAAATCAGATCAACCAAGCTCAGAAAGCCGAAGGGCGGGCGCTGCTGCGAGCGAAGCTGGTCTATGTGCTGCTGAACAGGTACGCGCGAACGACGATGCACGACGAGCCTGAGTTCTATGTGACTTTGGACAAAGACGACTTCGATCCAGAAGTTCAGGAAATCACGTTGAACAGGGCATTCCTGAGAGATCACGGGGGCGATCACTCGGCGTTCAAGGTGCGGGCAGAGAACTCGAAAGACCACCTGATGCTTCAGGCGGTGGATTTGCTAACTGGAGCAGTTGCCTGGGTGTGGAACGGTGGCTTGGCGGACCAACCGACGTCAAACGCGTATAGGCATCGCTATACGCTTGCGTCTCTAATTGCCAAGAGGACGCGGATCGCTGGGTACAAGCCGAAGGGGCAACCGGCGGTACCCCAAGGAGACGTTCGAACACTTGGTCACTACACCGTCAAGCAACGAGAAAAAGGATTCGGGATTTTCCACGTGGACCTGACAAAGAGCAGGCATCGGAAACTCGCCAATGGGTCTGCGTGATCCAGGCTACTCCTTGGTTCTAGCCCTATTGTCCACACGTTACTTGTCCTGAACCGCCTAACTGCCGGTCACCGCCAACGCCTGCGTCAGATCTGCGATCAGATCGTCCGGATGCTCGATGCCGACCGATAGCCGGATCGTGGTGTCCAGAACGCCGATGCGGTCGCGGACTTCGAGCGGGACGCCGGAATGGGTCATCGCGGCGGGGTGGCTGGCGAGCGACTCGGTGCCACCGAGGCTCACCGCGAGCTTGAAGATCTTCAGCGCGTTCAGGAAGGCGAAGCCTTCCTTTTCGCCGCCCTTGATGTCGAACGAGAAGGTCGAGCCGGCGCCGGTGCACTGGCGCTCGTAGAGAGCGCGTTCGGGCGAGCCCTCGGGCAGCAGGCCGAGATAGTGCAGCTTCGCGACGCCGGGATGGGCGGCGAGCCATTCGGCGACGATGCGGGCATTGGCGTTGGCGCGCTCCATCCGGAGGCCCAGCGTCTCCAGCGAGCGGCCCAGCATCCAGCAGGAATGCGGGTCGAGTTGGGTACCGAGGCTGCCGCGCAGCGCGCGGATCGGGGCCATGATCGCCTTGGTGCCCATGGCGGCGCCGGCGATCAGGTCGGAATGGCCGCCGACATACTTGGTGAGCGAATAGACCGAGACGTCGGCGCCGTGGTCGAGCGGGCGCTGGAAGACCGGCCCCAGCAGGGTGTTGTCGCAGACCAGCACCGGCGCCACGCCGTCCTGCCAGCGCGCGATCTCGCCGGCGAGGCGGCGCAGCAGGGCGATGTCGACCAGCGTGTTGGTCGGGTTGGCCGGCGTCTCGATCATGATGACGGAGATGCGGCCCTTGCCCATCGTCTTCTTCCGCGCCTCGACGATGGCGTCGCGGATCGCGTCCCGGTTCACGCCGTCGACGAAGCCGGCGGCCGAGATGCCGAAGCCCGACAGCGTCTTGGCCAGCAGCGTCTCGGTGCCGCCGTAGAGCGGCTGCGAGTGCAGCACCACGTCGCCGGGACGGGCGAAGGCGAGCAGGGTCGTGGAGATCGCCGACATGCCGGAGGAGAAGAGCGCGCAGGTCTCGGCGCCTTCGTAGACCGCCAGCCGATCCTCGACGATCTCGCTGTTGGGATGGTTGAAGCGCGAATAGACGAGGCCGGCGGCGCTGCCGGCGGGCGGCGTCTTGCGGCCCGAGACGTAGTCGAAGAAGTCGCGGCCTTCCTCGGCCGAGCCGAACACGAAGGTCGAGGTCAGGAACACCGGCGGCTTCACGGCGCCTTCGGAGAGGGCGGGGTCGTAGCCGTAGGAGAGCATCAGCGTCTCGGGCTGGAGCTTGTGGTTGCCGATGTGGGTGCGATAGGGGCGGGGGGCGGTCATGGCGTGTTTCCTGT
>LSKJ01000024.1 GCA_001557035.1 Rhodospirillaceae bacterium CCH5-H10
CGCCCGCCTTGAGCAGCGCCAGCAGCGCGAAGAACACCGCCGACATGCCGGTCGAGGTGGCGCGACAGGCCTCGGCGCCTTCAAGCGCCGCCAGCCGGTTCTCGAACATGGTGACGGTCGGATTGCCGAAGCGCGAATACTGGTAGTGGTTGCTCTCGCCCTTGAAGGTGGCCTCAGCCTCCTCCGCGCTCGAATAGGCATAGCCCGAGGTCAGGAACAGCGCCTCCGACGTCTCGTCGAAATTGCTGCGGACCTGGCCGCCGCGCACGGCGCGGGTCTGAGTGCGCCACTTCGAGGTATCGGCTTCGGTCTTCTTCTTCGGAATCGATCCGTCCATCTCACTTCTCCTCTCGCCGCGCGCCCTTTCCCGGCAACGCAAACGAAAAACCCCCGACCTGGAAGGACGGGGGCTTTGCGAGCACCTCCGACCTTTTAGCGATGTTTAACGTGGTCGCAAGCCGGTCGGCTCAAATCTCCACGGACCGCCTCTATAGGCGCGGCGATGGCCGGGCGCAAGTCCGTCGATCGAACCTGCGCCCGGCCTTTCGCTCGTCTCGTTACGACTTCTGCTTGGCGAGTGCCTGCTCGCGCAGCTTGGTCATCGTGATGCGCGAGGTGATGGCCTCGGCATCGGTCTTCACATGGATGATCGAAGGCTTGCCGGCGCCGAGCGCGCGCTCGAACGCCGCCTCGAAATCCGCCGTGCGCTCGACCGTCTCGCCGTGACCGCCGAAGGCGCGGGCATAGGCCGCGAAGTCGGGGTTCTTGAGCTCGGTGCCATGGACACGCGTCGGATACTCACGCTCCTGGTGCATGCGGATCGTGCCGTACATCCCATTGTCGACCACGATGAACACCACGTTCGCGCCGTGCTGGACGGCAGTGGCGAACTCCTGACCGTTCATCAGGAAGCAGCCGTCGCCGCTGAACGACACGACGGTGCGGCCGGGCGCGGCGATCTTCGCCGCCACCGCCGACGGCACGCCGTAGCCCATCGAGCCGTTGGTCGGCGCGAGCTGGGTGCGGAAGCCGCGATACTGGAAGAAGCGGTGAACGAAGCCGGCGTAGTTGCCGGCGCCGTTGGTGACGATCACGTCGTCGGGCAGGCGCTTGTTCAGCCAGCCGACGATCTCCGCGAGATTGGCGGAGCCCGGCTGCGGCGTCGGCTCGATATTCTTCAGGTAGTCGGCGCGCGCCGCGGGCACGCCCGCCTTCCACGCCGAGGCATCGACCGGCTTCATCGCCTTTGCCGCGGCCGCGAACTGCGCCATGCCCGAGTTGATCGGCAGGGTTGCCTGATAGACGCGGCCCAGTTCCTCGGCGCCGGCATGCACGTGGATCATCTTCTGCGCCGGCACGGGCAGATCGAACATGGTGTAGCCGCCGGTGGTGGCCTCGCCGAGGCGCGGACCGATCGCGATGATCAGGTCGCTCTCCTTGATGCGCTTGCCAAGCGGCGGGTTCACGCCAAGGCCGAGATCGCCGACGAAATTGTCGTGGCGGTTGTCGATCAGGTCCTGGTTGCGGAAGGCCGTGGTCACCGGCAGGTGGTTGGCCTCGACGAACGCACGGATGTCGTCGCAGGCCTTCGCATCCCAGCCGCCGCCGCCGAGGACGACCAGCGGCTGCTTCGCCGCAGCCAGCAGTTCGCGGAAGGTCGCCATGTCCTCCGGTGCCGGCGCGCCGCGCGCGACCTTGTAGGGGCCTGTGTCCGCGACCTCGACCTCGTCGACCAGCATGTCCTCGGGCAGCGCGATGACCACCGGACCCGGCCGGCCGTTCATCGCGCGATGGAAGGCCTGGCTCACGATCTCCGGGATGCGGCGGGCGTCCTCGATCTGGG
>LSKJ01000238.1 GCA_001557035.1 Rhodospirillaceae bacterium CCH5-H10
CAATTCGTGCCACGGGGATCGGTGAAGCGCAGACCGTTGTCTGTAAGCAGGGTATGGAACTTGTGGGGAACAGCGGCAATCAGGTGCAGCAGGAACTCTCTCGAGACGGCCGTGGTGGCCTTCTCATGCAGCTCTATGAAGGCGACCTTTGACGCTCGGTCGATGGCCACGAAGAGGGAGAGCCGCGCTTCTTCCACTTGGCAACAGTCTTGGATTGATGCCGTATCGCTTGAAAATATTCCTCACACTCTCTCGACAATGCTGTATCGTTCGACGGAACACCCCTGTCGTTGTGGCGCAGCCGTGAAGAACCTATCCCATAGCGCATCCCTCAAATCGCCCGACAAGGGTGCACCATCATATCCCGGAATCAAACATCCTAGCGCGCCCTGCCAAGCCCGTTGGGCGACGAGGCCCCGCACGATAAGGCCAGCCAATGATCAATCCTTGGCGGTCGGGTCGTAGCCGTAGTCGAAGGTCAGCTCCTCGCCGCTGGCGAGCCGGCGAAGGGACCAGGCCTCGACCATCCAGCGATCGTGAACCTGCAGCATCCGCCATTCACAGTTCGGTTCCGGATCGTGATTGATCAGGGAGATGTGTCCGATGGCGACCAGGCCGCGTTGGGAAGAAAGAGGATGGTCGAAGTAATTGCCGTTCAGGACTGTCTCGGTGACATGCTTGATGTCCCGCCTGGGCAGCTCCCAGGTGAAGCAGTCATCGATCTTGGTTCCCGGATCGATGACGGCGCAAGCGGTGAGCCCGAGGCCACGACCGGGGATCACCGTGACCTGATACGGTCGGACGGTCAGAGGGACGGCGACACGCTTGGCCTTGCCGGCGCGCTTTGCCGGCGCGCGCGTCCGCCCCGCCGGATGCCGCTCCTTCACGGGCGCATCCGCCCTGGCGTCCGCGCATACGCGCTCGATCCCGGACCGGAGTTCGTTACCGTCGTACTGGAAGGCAGGCTTGGACTTCAATCCTGGAGAAGCGGCTTCTGAAGCTCGATGTACTCGCAAGGGGCCTACTTCTTCCCGGACAAAGTGAGACGTTGGTAATATCCAATCCCCCCATGAACGATCAAGTGTTCGACGCACTCCGACGCTGATTCAAGGCCAGGAGTGCGCGAACGAACCAGATCAGGCAGCGAATCGGGGCTGGGCCGCATGACCGGGCGAATGCAATAGTCCGGCCATGACGAACGAGCGCAAGGGCCCCTGGACCGTTCTTTCCAGCAAGGATGTGTACGAGAACCCGTGGATCCGATTGACCCATCACGAGGTGCTGACACCCGCGCAGACACCGGGCATCTACGGGCTGATTCACTACAAGAACCTCGCCATCGGCGTCGTGCCGATCGATGCCGAGGGGCATACTTATCTGGTCGGCCAGTATCGCTTTCCGCTCGAGGCCTACAGTTGGGAGATCCCCGAGGGCGGCGGCGCGCACGGGGTCGATCCGCTCCAGTCAGCCGCCCGCGAGCTTCGCGAGGAGACGGGCCTCAGCGCCAGCCACTGGCAGAAGATCCTCGAGTGCGACCTCTCGAACTCGGTGTCCGACGAGCGCGCGGTCGCCTACGTCGCCTGGGGTCTCACGCAGGGAGAAGCGGAGCCCGAAGCCACCGAGGAGCTGGCGGTGAAGCGCGTGCCGCTTGCCGAAGCCTTCCGCATGGTTTCGGCCGGAGAAATCCGCGATGCGCTGAGCGTTCTGTCCCTGCAGGCCGTCCAGCTGCTTCAGCTGCAAGGCAAACTGGATCCGGGCAGACCACGAGACGGTTGATCGACGGGCAGCGCCGCGAATAATGGCGCGGCAACAAAGGAAACAGGCAATGCCCGCGTCGTACGAAACCCACCGCAAGCAGCTCGAACTGATCCTGGAGGCCTGGGGCATGCCCCGCGCGACGGCGGCCGGGACCGCCGAGATCATGGCCTGGGCCGACCTGCACGGTATCGACACGCATGGCATCTCGATGGTGCCGCCCTACGACGAGCGGCGGCTGGGCAACAAGCTCAACGTCACGGCGGAGCCCTGGATCGTGAAGGAGACGCCGGTCTCGGTGCTGATCGACGGCGCCGGCGGCCTCGGCCATCCCGCCGGCCGTAAGGCCATGGACATCGCCATCGAGAAGGCGAAGAAGACCGGCATCGGCGTGGCGGCGGTACGCAACTCGGGCCACTTCGGTGCCTGCGGCTTCTATGTGCTGCAGGCCGTCGACGCCGGCTTCATCGGCATGGCGACGACCTCGGCCAGCGGCATCCAGGTATCGCCGACCAACGGTGCGCAGGCCCGCCTCGGCACCGATCCGATCGCCTTCGCAGCACCGGGCAAGCCGGGCGAGCCGTTCCTGCTCGACATGGCGACCACGACCGTCGCTGCCGGCAAGATCCGCAACAAGGCCAACGAGAAGCTGCAGACGCCGCCCGGATGGCTGGTAACCAAGGACGGCCTGCCCAGCACCGATCCGCACGAAGTCAGCAAGGGCGGCTTCATGACGCCGCTCGGCGGCACGCCCGAAGGCAGCAGCCACAAGGGCTACGGGCTGGGCGCCATGGTCAACATCCTGAGTTCGGCGCTGTCGGGCGGCGTGATGGTGACCGATCCCACGCGCAACACGCGGCCCGGTCCGATCGACATCGGCCACTTCTTCCTCGCGATGGATCCCGGCATGTTCCGCGACACCGCCGACTTCCAGGCCGATGTCGCCGCCTTCTGCGACACGCTGCGCGCGACCCGGCCGGTCGATCCGGCAAAGCCCGTTCAGGTCGCAGGCGATCCCGAGCGCCGCACCGCCGCGGCACGCATGAAGTCGGGCATTCCCGTCGGACCCAACCTGCTGGCCAAGGTGAAGGAGATCGCGCTGGCCTCCGGCGCCGACTGGATCATGGAGCGCTGACGGCCTTGTGGCGACCGTCTCCCGCGCGGCTCCTGCCCGCCAATCCCGCGCTCTATGACGGGCCCCTGATTTCCTTCTGGGTGGCCATCGCCTGGCTTGTCGCCATAACGGTGCGCTCCTGCATCCATCTGCTGGCGCCCGACGGCGGCGCGCAGTCGATCGCCACGATCGACGTCACGGGCGTGGCCGGCGGCTCGAACATCGTGGCGATCTTCGGCCAGTGGGGCGCGATCCAGCTTCTCCTCGCGCTGCTGCTGTGGGTGCTGCTGCTGCGCTGGCGCGGAATGGTGCCGCTGGTGCTGCTGGTCTTCACCCTGGAGCCGGTGCTCCGGGGGTTGGCGGGCCACCTGAAACCGGTGACCACGATGGGCACCGCGCCCGGGGCGGAGATCAACTGGCTGGTGCTGCCGGTAATGGCGTTCTTCTTCTATCTGTCGCTCTGCCCGAAACGCCGCTGACCGAAGCTAGGCGGGCGCACCGTCGCCGATGGCCTTCGCACCGAGCAGCGCTTCGATGTCGGCGTCGCTGTAGCCGACTTCCGCGAGGATCTCGCGCGTATGCTCACCCAGCCGGGGCGGCAGGCGGCGGATGGCGGCCGGGCTCTCGGAGAAGCGCGCCGGCGGACGGGCCTGCTGGATCGTCCCTTCCGTCGGATGCTCCAGCTTCTGGAACAGGCCAACGGCCTTCAGGTGCGGCTGCTCGCCGACCTCCGTCATCTTCGCGAAAGAGGCATGGGGAACGTCGATCGAGAGC
The DNA here is from genome assembly GCA_001557035.1 of Rhodospirillaceae bacterium CCH5-H10. GTDB lineage: Bacteria > Pseudomonadota > Alphaproteobacteria > Reyranellales > Reyranellaceae > Reyranella. The sequence continues at coordinate 3,644 of LSKJ01000238.1, forward strand.
AGCAGCTTCTCCCATTCGGCGGTGGTGCGCTCGAGGGCGATCTTGTTCATCCGCGCGTAGATCGCATCGATGTTGGCCGCGCGCTTGATCGGGTCGCGCACGGAAAATTCCTCGATGCATTCGGGATGGCCGACCGTCTCGAAGAAGGTGCACCAGTTCTCGCCCGAATACGGGAGCATGGTGAGCCAGCCGTCCTTCGTCTTGACCGGCCGGCGTTCCTTGACCCGCTTGTAGCCGGCGGGACCGATCGGAGGCACGAAGGCGTGGCCACCCAGCATCTCGATGCTGTTGAACGCCGCGACCGTCTCCAGCATCGGCACTTCGACGAGCTGGCCCTTGCCGGTGCGCTCCCGATAGACGAGCGCGGCGGCCACGGCGCCCGCAAGGGCGAGGCCGCAGAGCTTGTCGCCGACGAGGCTCGGCACGAAGGCCGGCTCGTCGTCGCTGCCGATGGAAGAGGCAAGACCGGACGCCGCCTGGACGATCTCGTCGAACGCCGGCCGCTTGGCCCACGGCCCATCCTGGCCGAAGCCGGTGGCGGCCGCGTAGATGATCCGGTGGTTGAGGGCCTTGCAGGCCTCGTAGCCGAAGCCGAGTCTCTCCAGCGCCGCGGGACGGATGTTCGTCACGAGCGCATCCGCCTTGGCGATGAGACGCCGAAGCACCTCGGCGCCACCGGGAGTCTTGAGATCGACCGCCACGCTGCGCTTGTTGCGGTTGGCGGCCATGAACTGCCCGCTCATGCCGCGGTTCCGGAACTGGCCGGTGTAGCGCCACTGGTCGCCGGTGAGCCCCTCGACCTTGATGAGTTCGGCGCCCCAGTCGCCCAGCGTCTGGGCGCCGAAGGGCCCGAAGAGGACGGTGGTGAGGTCCAGAATACGAATGCCGGCGAGCGGTCCGGTAGCCTCGGTCATGGCAAATCCCGCGAATGGTCGGTTCGACGTCTCAGATAGACAAGCGCACGACCCCGCGAAAGTGCGCCCAGCCGATCATCGAAATGCAACGACGGCAGAGGTCTCTTTGCCGCATCACACCGGGTTCGTCGGGCCCGAGGTCAGGCGGCGCATGTGGCGGCGCATGCCGTGATAGTCGTTGATGGCGTTGTGCATCGTGCGCCGGTTGTCCCAGATCGTGAGCGTGCCGGGCTTCCAGTGGACGCGGCAGGTGAATTCGGGCCGCGTCGCGTGCGCCTGCAGCCAGTCGATCATCGGCTTGCTCTCTTCCGGCGTCATGCCCTCGAAGGCGATGGTGTGGCCGATGCTGCAATAGATCGCCTTCTGGCCGGTCTCGTCGACGGTGCGCACGATCGGATGAACCGCCTCGAAGGAGTCGGCGTCGTCGGTCCCGGTGATCTTCATGCCACCGACCACCGAATGATGCGCCTTGCGGCCGCCGAGATGCTTGAGGCCGGCGCTGTTCACGCCCTTGAGCGTACCCAGCATCTCCTTCATGCGGTCCGACAGGCTCTCGTACGCGGCGACCATGTCGCAATAGAGCGTGTCCCCGCCCCGGTCCGGTGTCTCCAGCGCATAGAGCAGCGTCGCGAGCGGTGGGGTCTTCATGTAGGTCGTGTCGGAATGCCAGCCGCCGCCGAAATTGCGCTTCTCGGCCGGCTCCTTGACGATGTCGAACAGGAACGGGAAGTCGTCCATGCCCTTCACGAAGGGATAGTGGTTGGGCTCGCCGAAGCGCGCGCCCACATCCATCATGTCCTGCGGCGACAGATCCTGGTTGCGGATCGCGATGACCTTGTAGTCGAGAAACGCCTGGTGGACCTGCGCCCAGTCGTGATTATCCATCCGGCGCAGGTCGACGCCCGTCACCTCTGCGCCAAGGGAACCCGCGATCGGCGTCACCGTGATGCTGTTCCTGGTCATGAGCTTCTCCCGATATTCGCGCCCTCAGGCCTTGAAGCCCAGATCGCGCGCGATGATGTTCTTCTGGACCTCGCTGGTCCCTTCGCCGATCACATAGACGAGGGCGTCGCGGTGGATGCGGCCCACCGGATACTCGCGCATGATCCCGGCGCCGCCGTGAATGCGGATCGCCTGCTCGCTCACAGAAAGCGCCGTCTCGCTCGCGACGAGCTTCACGCGCGCCGCGGTCGCGGAGTCCAGCGTGTTCTGGTCGACCCGCCAGGCCCCGTAGTAGACGAGCCAGCGCGCCGCCTCGATCGCCGCCGACATCTCGGCGAGCTTGTGCGCGATGGCCTGGTAGTCGCCGATGCGCTTGCCCGCCACCAGCCGTTCCTGGGCATAGGCCGTGGCCGCGTCGAAGGCCGCGCGCGCCATCCCGAGCGCGTTGGCCGCGACCCCGACCCGGTTCTCGCTCAGCGAATCGAGGATCACCGGATAGGTGCCGAGGCGCTCGCCCAGGACGCAGTCGTCGGGGACGAACACGTCCTCGATGTGGATCAGGCCGGTCTCGGAGGCGCGAATGCCTTCCTTCTTGAGCTTGGAGATCTCCATGCCGGCGGCCGGCAGTTCCACGATGAAGAGGCTGATCGCGTCGGCCCGGAGTTCGGGCGAGGTGCGGGCCGCCACCAGCAGGAAATCGGCGATGGGCGCATTGGTGATGTAGAGCTTGCTGCCGTTCAGCTTCCAGCCGCCCGCAACCCGATCCGCGCGGGTCTTCAGCCCGCGGATGTTGGAACCGCCATCGGGTTCGCTGAGGGCGAAGCCCGCGATCTTCCGTCCGGCGACGGCCGGACGAAAGAAGCGCTCGCGCTGCGCGGGCGTGCCCGCCTTCCAGATCGGCCAGATCCCGAGATGGCTGTGCGCCGACCAGCTCGAGGCGAAGCCCTGGCTCATGTAGCTCAGCTCCTCGCGGACGATGCAGTCGCTGACCTTGTCCAGACCGCTGCCGCCGTCGCTTTCCGGATACCGGACTCCGAGGAGGCCCAGCTCTCCCCAGCGCGCGAACACCTCGCGCGGCAGGGTCTCGTTCTCCTCGGCCGCCATGACCAGCCCGCGATGCTCCGACTGGCACAGGCGGCGCACCGTGTCGCGCACCGCGATGTGCTGCTCCGAAAAGGAGAAATCCATGACGGCCGGAATCCTTCAGTCGACCTTGAGGTTCAGGTCCTTCACCATCTTCGTCCAGACCTGAAGCTGGTCCTTCTGATACGCGACCGCGTGCTGCCGGGTCGATGGCGTCGGGACCAGCGCGCTTTCCAGCAACTTCTTCCTGATCGCATCGGTCTCGAGGACCTTCACCACTTCCTTGTTGAGCCGGTCCTGGATCGCGTCGGGCGTTCCCGCCGGGGCGACCAGGGCCCACCATCCGTCCATGACCGGCGGCGTGGCCAGGCCGGTTTCGGCATAGGTCGGCACGTCGGGCAGCAGCAGGTAGCGCTTGGCCGCCGGCACGCCGACCGCGCGGACCTTGCCGGCGCGAATCATCGCGAGCGACGCGGGCACGTCCGCCACCATGATCTGCACATGCCCGCTGATCAGGTCGGCAAGGCCGGGTGGAACCGACTTGTAGGGAACGTGCGTCATTTCGAGCTTCTGCGAGTTCTTGAAGTCTCCGCCATAGGCGATACCACCGGTGTTGCCGCTCGCGTAGTTGTACTTGCCCGGGTTGGCCTTGATGAGAGCGACCAGCTCGCTCGCCGTCTTCGCCGAGACGTCGTTGTTGACCAGCAGGACGTAGTTCACCGACGCGACCATCGTGATGTAGGTCAGGTCCTTGACGGGATCGTAGCGCACGCCGCTCGTGAGGCCGCCCGGACTGGCGGCGAGGCCGGAGTTGGTCAGGAGCCCGAGCGTGTATCCGTCCGGCGGCGACTGCACGACCAGCTCGGTGCCGAGGGTCGTGTTGTTGCCGGGCTTGTTCTCGATGACGATCGGCTGACCCAGCGCCTGGGTCAGGGGCTCGGCAAGGATGCGGGCGAGAATATCGCTGCCGGATCCGGGACCGAACGGAACGATCAGCCTGATCGGCTTGCTCGGATAGGGCTGCGCCGAAGCGCCTCCCGCCTGCAGTAGAGCCACCGCCGCAGCGACTCCGGCAAGCCAGCGAAAAATCCTCATCTTGCTTCCTCCCTCTGTCGTCGTTTTCTTGGTCGTCGTTTTCTTGCTGCTTTGTACCACCGCCACCGCGCCCGCGCAGGCCATGTGGACGGGACGGCCGGAGAAACCTCTCGGCGGCGACCGCGGGTCGGAATTGATTCCCCTCAGCAGGGAAACCCGGACCTAAGTGAACCTGTACTGCCTCTGGAAGAACGCAGAGTGCACGCCGCCCGCGGGCGGCCGTGCCGCGATGTGCTGCGTGACATGGGCGCCCCTGGACCCGTTGCCCGCCACCATGAGCATGACGTGATCGACGGGAATGGTGCCCAGGACATGCCTTTGCAGCAGCTCGTCGAAGATGGCCTCCGGCTCGCCTTCGGGAACGGAAATCCAGTAGCGCAGCGCGTTCAGCATGCTCTTCGTGCGAACGTCGTAGGCTTCGACGTCGCCCGCAACGTAGTGCGTTCCGAGGGTGCCGATCCGGGCAATGCAAATGGGTTCGCCGGCGGCCGCGGAATCCTCGGCGCTGTGGTCGGTATGCAGCCCGTGTGGCTGAGGCACCGTGAAGTTGCCGAAAGCGTAGTGTCCCTTACGGTACCGCGCCGACGGGAAGAGGACTCCGATCATCCGGTCGACATCGTCGTTGTAAAGCCGCGCGTGGTCGGCCATCGGCTTTGCGGGACCGTTCGCCGGTCTTTCCGCGAGCCATCGATCATCGACATATTCCGTGGTGACGCTGTCGCAGCGTCGCGCCTGTCGGCCGATGTCGTCGGCCGCTTCCCTGGCAAACCGAGCGAGCGGGATGGGCAGGCGCGTCTGCGCGTCTCGATCGTTGAAATTCAGATGCAGCCGTTCGATCACGGACCACTGGTCTCGGGAGAACCGGAGGGGCTCCAGGATCCCGAGAGTGGGCCCCAGGGCGGCCCACGCCTCTTGGAGCGCTTTCATGCCCGGGGTGACGGTCAGACGATCAGGAAATCGGAAGCGACGAGTACCGGCGCGCCCGTGAGCGTCGCGAACTGGGACGCACCGCCGGCCCCGGCTCCATTGCTGTCGAAGAACAACGCCCCGGTCGTCGGCCTATAGACAATTTGCGGGCCGGCGCCCGTGGCCGCTCCGATCGCGAACTGCGCAGGATCCAGCTCTCCGAGCGACAGGCCGATGAAATAGTTGGTCTGGTCGATCTCGATGACGTCGGAGCCGGAGACGAAGTCTGCAATCACGTCCCGATTGGTGTTGCCGCCGTATGGCGAATCGAAGACGAACGTGTCGTTGCCGGCGCCGCCGGCAAGCTGGTCGGTGTCGGCGCCGCCGTTCAAGCGGTCGGCACCGTCGCCGCCCTGGAGCGTGTCGCGGCCGCTGCCGGCGAGCAGGACATCGTCTCCATCACCGCCTCTCAGCGTGTCGTTGAAGCCGGACCCGAACAGCACGTCGTCGTTCACGGATCCGGTGATGCTGATCCTCGACGTCAGACCGGCGTCGCGGACTTCGACCGAATTCTGGCCGCCGACCCCGGTAGTGAAATCAAGCGTGCCTCCGGCGTCGCGGAGGGAGATGGAGATGCGCGTGTCCGGGTCGGCCTGGCCGGCCGTGTACGCCGCAAAGGAGGCAAACTGCGCGACCGACCCGCTGACGAAGCCATAGTAGGTATCGAGCGTCTCGACATGGCTGATCACGAACTGACCCAGATCCGCGGAATAGACGGTGTCGTTGCCGTCCCCTCCATTCACTCTCCCCGTGCTCGTGCTGGAGCCGTCGAGCCTGATCGAATCGTTGCCGTTGCCGCCGTAGATGATGGCGCTGGCGCCGCTGGTCGTTATCGTATCGTTGCCATCCCGGCCATTGAGCAGGTCGTTGCCGGTGCCGCCGTTCAGCTCGTCATCGCCGACGCTGCCGAAAAGCTGATTGTCCAGGTCGTTGCCGCCGATCGTGCGCCCCGTCGACCCATAGACCCACAAGGTCTCGACTTCCTGACCGGCGCCCAGCGTGAAGTTGACGGAACTGTAGATGACATCGGTGCCACCACCGGCAGCCTCCACGACCAGATCGCCGGTATCGTCGACATAGTAGAGGTCGTCGCCCGATCCACCGATCATCGTGTCGGGGCCAGCACCGCCCTTCAGCGTGTCGTTGCCACCTTCGCCTTCGAGCGTATCGTTGGCGACGCCACCGATGATCTCGTTGTCGAACTCGTTGCCTGTCAGTTCGAGGGCGATCGCTGCGAAGGCGCGCAGATACTCTATCTCCTCGCCTGCTCCCAACTGATAGCTGGCGCTGGTGTAGACCGTGTCGGTTCCACCGCCGGGCGCTTCCACGACCTGATCTTCCGCCTGGTCGACGAAGTAGATGTCGTTGCCGAGGCCTCCGATCAGCGTGTCGATGTCGGTGAAGCTCTTCAGCCGATCGTCGCCGTTCGTTCCTGTCTTGATCATGCGAAAAGACTATCACGATTCAGCGGGGTGTGACCGCCCTCACGAAAAAGAGAGGGCCATATAGGCCCTCTCTTCCTTCTAGTCGGCTTTGACTACCAGAAGCGCGTCGAGCCGAGAAACGAAACCGCCGTCCTCTCGTCGCGATGCCGGGCGCCGAGGGAGGCGCCGGCGCAGGCCGCCGCACAACCGATCGCCAGGGTCGCCGCCGCCAGGAAAGCGGCGATGATCGCGGCCTTGCGGGCGGCGTCCGCGGCATCCCGGGCCTTCTGCTCGGCAGCCTTGAGGTCAGCATAGGTCTCGTCGACCCGCTTCTCGGCCTCCGCCTGCGGCAGGCCCGTCTGCTCGGACACGATCCGCGCCAGATAGGTGCGGTCGCGGGCGTCGAGCTGCGGGTTCGAAAGCCCGGCCGCGAAGACGCGGGCAATCGGCGCCTCGAGATCGGCGCGCGAACGCGTCGCGACCGGGTTCGCGCGGACGGGAGCAGCGGCAGCCGTGGCATCCGTGCCAGCCGAGGCGGGAGCCGGGGCGGCAGGAGCCGGAGCGCCGGCGGGCGCCGGCGCCAGAAGCCGGTCGATCGCGTAGTCGGTCGGGCGAAGCGAAAGCTGGCCCAGGGCCGGATTGGACGCAGCACCGGCCGTCCCAGCGGCAGCGATGGCCGTCGTCGCCTTGCCGGCAGCCGATACGACCGCGCCGACCCCGGACGCGGCAAGCGCCGCGCCCAGCAGCACGCCCAGAGACCAGACGCCAAAACCGTGCGCACCATCGCGGAAATGCATCTCCACCTCGTCGGTGGTCCGCCACGGCGTCCGCATCCGGCCCGCGATGTAACCGCCGGCCGCGAAGCTCGCGACCATGACGAGGGCGAGATAGACCGCAGCCGCGATGGCCGCGCCCTTCGCCGAGATGCCCGCGTACTGGTAAGGCGAAACGACGCTCAGCCCGAGTGCGGAACCGAAGGCCAGGAGGACGATGGACATCGCCGCGGCACCCAGGGCACCGAGAATGACCGGTCCCCAATCAAGGTAGCGAAGGGGGGCGTTATCGACAGGAATTGCTGCGGGAACCGCAGTTGTGGTGGCGATGGCCATGAGCCTTGCTCCTACCGAAGTCCGAGAAAGGACAGGACGAACATGACCACGACGACCAGACCGACCAGGTAGATGATGCCATTCATGAAATATCTCCTCAGTTGAGGAGCGGAACGCCCATCCCGTGCGCGAGTTCCACAAGTACACCACGCCATTTGCGATCATGCGCAAAAGGGTCGGTCGAAGAGCTTCTCGCGGGCCGGGCGCCACTCCGGCTGACCATGTTTGGCTACCTACGCACCGTGAGGTCATGGTCGCTGCTATACGGATATCCGCTTGTGGGCGTGCCCCCGCTCAAGGTGGCCCTCCCCGGCTCCCGTGCGTCGAGCTGCGTGTCTGCATTCCACGCCGCCGCGAGTGACAACGCCCTTACACGCGCCCCAGATCGCCCGCCAGTGGCGTTATCAACAGCGCGACCGGCGCGAGCTCGAACAACCGTTCGAGGGGCAATCGTCCGGATGGAACGTCCATTGTGCGGCCGCTCAAAGCATTGTGCAGTTGCTCACGGGGCATCCCCTGCGGCAGACGGATACTCGTCTCTCGCCAGGCGTCCGCCCTGAAAGCCAAGGTTCGTTCCTCCAGCTTCGAGGACGCCGCGAGTCGGGGAGCCACGACGAGAAGCCAATCGCCCTCGGCCTGCCGCGCGAAGGCGACGATCGATTCGCTCGCGGGACCCTGTACTGAAACCGGGAGATAGGTGCCCTCAGCGAACAGGTGCGGCGCACTCTTTCGTACGCCAAGCGTGCGCCGGACGAGCGCCTGCTTGATGCGACCGTCGCGCCACGACGGCCCCAGTTCGGGCAGCGAGCGATCGTCCATCTTCGCGCGCGCAGCAAAATCGACGGGGCGGCGATTGTCGGGATCGACCAGACTGAGATCCCAGAGATCCGTCCCCTGGTAGAGGTCGGGTACTCCCGGAACGGTCAGCTTCAGGAGGCATTGCGCCAGGCCGTTCACGGCGCCAGCCGGCGCGATGCGACGGACGAAGGCGAGCAGCTCATCGAGCACCTCCGGCAGGGCGGCGTCGGCCACGAGGCGCATGGTGAACGACTGCGCCACCGACTCGTAGGCCTCGTCCACGCAAGCCCAGTCGCTTTCGAGCTTGGCTTCGCGAAGCGCCTTCTGCTGCCAGCCGCACAGGCGCTCGGCGAAGGCCCGGCGCCCCTGCCCGTCATCGCGTTCCAGGTCGAGCGGCCAGGCGCCCACAACCATCTGCATGAGCATCGCGATGTCGCCTGCTGTCGGCGCGAGCCGATCACCGGCCTGTCGACGCAGAGGCGACGATGCCTCGATCGCGCGAGTCTGAAACGTCGTCCAATCGGGCGCGAACTCGCTCAACACAGCCAGGCGTGCCCGCAGATCCTCGCCACGCTTGTGATCGTGCGTGGCGGTGGCAAGCATCGTGTGCGGATAGTCGGCGTGGCGCCTCTGCATGCGAGCATGGAATGCGTCGACATCGATCGAGAAGGTCTCGACATCGAAACCGACATCGTTGCGCGAGAGCAGGCGGCCGTAGCGATAGAAGCCAGTATCCTCCACCGACTTGGCGGCGACGGGCGCACTCAACTGCTGGAACCGCGCCATGGCGCGCGACCACGATCCCGATGACGGCTGCGGCGCCAGCATCGCTTCGAGCACTGGTTCGACCGCCCACCGGTCGGTGGCGAGGCATGTTTTCGACACATGCGCGGCGACCTCGCGCAGGATCAGCGCATCGTGTTCGGAGAGAACGTGGCCCGCGCCGTAGGTGCGATAGACCGGCACATGGGCCAGGAACTCGGCCAGCAGCCGACGCAGGGTGGGTCGCGGCACGCGATCGCCCAGGATCGCTTGCCAGGCCCGAGCGCAGGCTTCGAGTTGAGCCGAGAAGCTGCGCGCCACGATCTCGCGCCGCGCCGCCAGCTCCTCCGGCGCGAACGTCGCCGGACGGCCACTGAGTTGGGACCAGGCCCTCGCCAGCACCGGCTCGCCGCGCGGATCGTGCTGCAGTGCGCTTACCTCATCCATGAAGTCGTAGCCGGTCGTGCCGTCGCAGCCCCAGTCCTTCGGCAGGGTCTCGCCCTTCAGCAGGATCTTCTCGACGACCAGCCATGCCCTCGACCGTCCGTGCCGTTCCCCCAACGCATCGAGGCGTGCGCGCAGGTCGCGGCAGTAGGTGGCGGGATCGGTCAACCCGTCGACATGATCGATGCGCAAGCCGTCGACCACGCCTTCGGCGTAGAGGCGCAGAGGCAGCGCATGGACGGACTCAAACGCCTCCGGCTTTTCCATGCGCAGGCAGACCAGCTCGTTGATGTCGAAGAAGCGGCGCCAGTTGATGCGGTCGCCCGCCACCCGCCACGAGGCGAGACGATAGTGCTGGCGCGCCAGGAGGTTTGGGAGATCGCCGCGTCCCTCGATACTGCCGTCGCACAAGGGAAACGCATTCTCGAAGTATTCGAGCTGCGGCCGACCCTCGTCATCTTTCCCGATCCTGATCTCACCGGCTTCGATGACCTCCGCCAGCGGCCGGCCCAGCACCGGCAACAGCACCTTGGCGGGAGTCTGGTCTCCTGCCTCCCAGTCGATGTCGAACCAGTCGGCATGCCGGCTGGCGCGGCCCCGACGCAACACGTCGGCCCACCAGGGATTGCGCATATCCGCCGCCATGTGATTGGGCACGATATCCAAGATCAGCCCCAGTCCGAGAGCGCGCAGAGCGGAGGCAAACGAACGAAGCCCCTCCTCGCCGCCCAGTTCCGGATTCACCCGACCCGGATCGACGACGTCGTAGCCATGCATCGAGCCCGGTCGTGCGACGGCAATGGGCGATGCGTAGACGTGGCTGACGCCCAGCGCGGCGAACCATTCCACATGCCGCATGGCGTCAGCGAAGGTGAAGCCGCGATGGAACTGAAGACGAAGCGTGGCCCGCGGGATCATACGCGCCGCGCCGTGATGGCGGCGGCGCGCCCGGCGACCGCAGGATCGTCGAAAAGCTTCGCCGCCGGCGGCTCGAGGCGCCGACGCCAGTTGGGATGCTGGTCGATGGTGCCCGGCAGGTTCGGCTGCTCGGCGAGACCCAGCAGGTCTTCGAGCGGCGCCAGCATGAGCGGTGCCGGCGAGCTGGCCACGAAGGCCAGCGCCGCATCGACGACGGGGGCCGGGTCTTCGGGGGCCGGAGCCGAGCCTTCCGCCACATTAGCCGTCGTGAAGGCGCGCCACAGCCGCCGTCGGTCGCGCTGGCGTTCCTCGGGTTCATTCGGCCCCGCCAGGCCGAGTTCGCCACGGACCTCGATGTCGGCCCCTCGCCACCATCCGGCGACCGTCGGCAGATCGTGCGTCGTCGTCATCGAGACCGCATCGCGGCGCCATCGCGACGGCGTCCGGAAGCTGCTGCGGTTACGCTCGAACCACAGCACGTCCATGCCGGCGATGCCCGCGTCGCTGAGCCGGCGTCGGAAGCCTCGCGGCACGGTGCCGAGATCCTCCCCGATCACCACCGCGCCGTGCCTGTGCGATTCGAGCGCCAGCAGCCGCAGCAGGTCGTCGAGCGGATAGCTGAGATAGGCGCCTTCCGAAGGTGGCGCCCCTTCAGGCACGAGCCAAAGGCGCTGCAGGCCCATGATGTGGTCAATGCGCACGCCGCCGGCGTGCCGCATCGCCGCTCGTACCGTTGACAGGAAGGGCTCGAATCCCGTCGACAGGAGAGCCTGCGGCGAGAAACCCGACAACCCCCAATCCTGGCCCTGCCGGTTGAACTCGTCGGGCGGCGCGCCGATGCCGAGACCGAGCAGCAGATCGCCCTGGCGCGACCAGGCATGGCTGCCGGCCCGGTCCATGCCGATGGCGAGATCGCTGATCAGGCCGATCTTCATGCCGGCGCCGACGGCCGCCGCTTGCGCTGCCTCGAAAGAGCGCGCGGCGAGCCATTGAACGAACAGATGGAAACGTACGGTCCTGCTCTCGGACGAGAGGAACGACGCCATTTCGGCGTCATCCGAAGTCAGTCCCTTGCGAAAGGCATCCGGCCAATCGCGCCAGTAACCCATTGCCGGCTCGCTCCCCAGCCACTTGCCATGCAGCGCCTCGAACAGGGCGTGGCCCTGGAGCAGGTCGCCGCCTTCCCGCACGAAGTCGTCGAAGGCTTTCGACAGGTCTGTGGCGTTCGCGGCGTCATGTGCCTCGAAGTCATCAAACAGCTTGCGCAGCAGCACGAGCTTCGCCGCGGCCGCCGGCTGCCAGTCGATCAGCGCCGCCCGATCGAAAGCCACCGTTTCGCCGCGATGCGCGGCCACGCGCTCCGGTCCGAAGACGATTTCAGGATCGGCGAACAGCGGATTGAAGAACAGGCGGCTCGATGGCGAGTACGGCCCGTAGCGGCCTGGATCGGCGGCAAAGAGACTGTGGACGGGACTGAGCGCCACCGCGTCCGCACCGTGGCCCGCCGCGGCAACGGCCAGCTCGCGCACCGCGGTGGCGTCGCCGATGCCGCCATCGCCGGCGCGCCGCAGGCCGTAGATCTGCGCGGCCACGCCCCAGAGCTTCTTGCCTTGGGCTCGCTCCTCGATCGTGACGCAACGTTTCGGTGCGACGGCGATCGTCACCCGATGGTCGGCGATCTCGAGAAGGTGATAGCCGACGCGATCGATGACCGGTCCGAGGAGACGGTCTGCCCGGATTGAAAACCTCAGGGAGGCCGAACCGCCATCCTCGTAAGTGATCAGTCCGCGCGCAGCGCCATGCCGCGGCAGGGTCAGGCGCGCGCCCGCCTGCATCGTGACCATCGGCGGCAGCCCGCCTTGCGGCGCGAGCCGGCGACGACTGTCCTCGATATCCGCCGGCGTGGCAGCCGGGAGACCGAGCGCGTCCAGGATCCGGTGAAGGGACCCAAGTGAGACTTGCTGCGGCACACCACTGGCATCGGTCCAGGTCTCGGCGAGACCGGCCGCGCGCGCGAGGCGCCGGACATCCTCGTCGCTCACGGTGCGGCCTCCAGTAGCGCGATGGTCGTTGCGCCGGCGAGGCGGCCCGCTCGGGCAGCCTCCGCCGCACCGGCTCGGGACTCGAACAGGAGATCGCCCTGCACGGGCTCGATGGTCGCCGGCTCACGTCCGAGATTGGAGGCGAGGACGAGCGTGGAGCCGTCGCCCATCCGCCAGCGCGCGACGACCGAGGACGATCCGGCCGGCGCGGCGCCGAGCGACCGCGCGCCGTCGAGACGCGGCTCCAGCGCCTGGTGGCGGATGGCGAGGAGTTCGCGGTAGAGGCGCCGCCGGCTCTCGCCGTGCGCCGCATGGGGCGCGGGACGGCTTTGCTCGAACGTCGCGGGGTCGTTGGGATCGGGGATGCTCGATGTGCCTTCTCCCGGCGCGAAACCCTTGAAGCCGGCGAACTCGCGACGGCGTCCCTCGCGCACGGCATCTGCCAGATCGCCGGCATGGTCGGTGAAGTAGAGGAAGGGCGTCGCGCTGGCATCCTCCTCTCCCATGAAGATCATGGGAATGTGCGGCGAGAGGAGTTGCAGCGCGATCGCCGCTTCCAGCATGTCGGCATCGACGTGCGTGGTCAGACGGTCGCCGAACGGACGGTTACCGATCTGATCGTGGTTCTGGAGGAAGAGCACGAAGGCGGTCGGCGGCAGGTCGCTGCTGAGCGTGCCCCGCGGCTCGCCCTTGCGATAGGCCGAAGCATCGCCCTGGTAGACGAATCCTTCGGCAAGGGCGCGCGCCAGCCGCTTGGCGGGCTCACCGGCATAGTCGGCGTAGTAACCGTCGCACTCGCCCGACAGCATCGCATGCAGCACGTGATGGGCGTCGTCGTTCCACTGTGCGTCGAAGTCGCCGCGCAGGTGATCGGCCACGTTGCCGTCATGCTCCAGCACAAGATGGACGTGGCGTCCCGGTTCGACGGACCGCCGCACCTCGGCTGCCATCTCGTCCAGCCAGTCGGCTTCGGAGATCGCGTGCACCGCATCGAACCGCAATCCGTCGAAGCGGTACTCGTGCAGCCAGTAGAGCGCGTTCTCCGTGAAGTAGCGACGGACCTCGGGACGGCGGAAGTCGATGGCCGCGCCCCAGGGCGTGGCGATGTCGTCGCGGAAGAATGCCGGGGCATAGGCGGAGAGATAGTTCCCGTCCGGACCGAAGTGGTTGTAGACCACGTCGAGGAACATCATCAGGCCGATGCCGTGCGCCGAATCGACCAGTGCCTTCAGCTCGTCGGGCGTGCCGTAACTGCGGTCGGGCGCGAACGGCAGCACGCCGTCATATCCCCAGTTCCGCCGGCCCGGGAAATCGTTGACCGGCATCAGCTCGACGGCGGTGACGCCCAGCTCCGCCAGGCGGGGCAGCGCGGCCTGCACGCCCGCGAAGCCGCCGAACGCGCCGGCATGCAGTTCGTACAGCACGGTCTCGTGCCACGGGCGACCCAGCCATCCGGTATTCCGCCAACCATAGCTGCGCGGATCGACGACCAGGCTGGGCCCGTGCACGTCGTCGGCCTGGGCGCGCGAGGCCGGGTCGGGCACGGCCAGGCCGTTGGCAAGACGATAACGGTAAGCCGCTCCGGCACCGCACGCGACTTCGGCCTCGAACCATCCCTCGCCCACCGCCTCCATCGGGACCGCAGGCAATCCATCGACTTCCACCGTGACCTGCTTCTGCGCCGGTGCCCAGAAGCGGAAGCGCGTCGAGCCCGACGGCAGAAGCGTGGCGCCGAACGGCAGATCGTGGACATGATCGCGTCTCATCCCGCCACCTTCGTAGCGAGCGCAAGCACCACGCTGCGCGGTCCGACGGCGATCTCTTCTCCTTCCAGGTCGCGCTCCGGCGCGTCAGGGGCGCCGCTGTCGAGAACGATGCGTGTCGGCCAGCGGGGTTCAGGGAGGCGAAAGTGGCAGTCTTCCGTTCCGGAATTGAAGAAAGCGGTCAGCATCGTCACAGATCCGTCTTGATTCGGGCCGGCCCGCCTCAACGCCAGGCAACGATCTTCGGCGTTGTTCCAGGATTCGGCGGAGACGACCTCGCCCGACGCGTCGAACCACGAGATATCAGGTACGCCTTCGGCCAAGAACTCGCGGCCATGCAGGAAATAGGGCGACCGCAGCACGGCGTGCTGGTGACGCAATGCCACCACGCGCGCAACAAACTCCGTAAGGCTCCTGCCCTCTGGCTTATCCAGCAGGCTCCAGTCGATCCAGGAGGTCTCGTTATCCTGACAGTAGGCGTTGTTGTTGCCATTCTGCGTGCGTCCGAATTCGTCGCCGCCCAGCAACATCGGCGTACCCTGCGCAAAGAACAGCGTCGCGAGCATCGCCCTTTGCAAACGATGCCGCGTCTCGAGGATGGCCGGGTCTTCCGTCGCCCCTTCTGCTCCCCAGTTGGCCGAGTGGTTCTCGCCATGCCCGTCTTTGTTGTCCTCGCCATTCGCCTCGTTGTGACGGTCGGCGTAGCTCACTGTGTCCAACAAGGTGAAGCCATCATGCGACGCCACGAAATTTACAGAAGCCCAAGGCCGGCGATGATGACGATCGAAGAGATCGCTGGATCCGGCAAGGCGGGCGGCAAAGTCCGCCCTCTGCCCAGAATCGCCGCGCCAGTAGCGCCGCACGCCGTCACGGAAGCGATCGTTCCATTCGCCGAAGCCCGGCGGATGGTTGCCGACCTGGTAGCCACCGGGCCCGATATCCCAGGGTTCGGAAATCAGCTTAACCTTCTGCAGCACCGGATCCTGGCGGATCGCGTCGAAGAAGCCTGATCCGGGATCGAACCCGTGCGCTTCTCGGCCCAGCGTCACGCCTAAATCAAACCGGAAGCCATCGACGTGAAAGGCCGTCACCCAGTAGCGTAGCGAGTCCATGACCATCTGCAGCACGCGAGGACTCGAAAGGTTGAGTGTATTGCCCGTGCCGGTGTCGTTTATGCAGTGGCGAGGATTGTCGGCGACGAGCCGGTAGTAGCTCGCATTGTCGAGGCCGCGGAAGGAGAGCGTCGGCCCAAGCTCACTGCCTTCTGCGGTGTGGTTGTAAACGACGTCCAGGATCAGCTCGAGGCCGGCCGCATGCAGGCGACGCACCGCGATGCGCAACTCGTCGAGTGTGCCGTCGGAAAGATAGCGCGGCTCGGGCGCGAAGAAGCCGATGCTGTTGTAGCCCCAGTAATTGCGCAGGCCCTTCTCGAGAAGGTAGCGATCCTGCACGAAGGCGTGGATGGGCAGCAGCTCAACCGTGGTCACCCCGAGCCGGCGCAGATGGTCGATGAACACCGGATCGCCGAGAGCCGCGAAGGTACCTCGCTGGTTGGGCCGCAGATCCTGGCGCAGCATGCTCAGCCCGCGAACATGCGCCTCATAGATCACCGTATCGGACCACGGCACGGCGGGAGGCCGGTCGTCGGCCCAATTGAAGCTGTCGTCGGCGACGACAGCCTTCATGACACCGGGCGCACTGTCCCGCCGGTCGAAAGACAGGTCCCCACGCGCGGAATTGATTCGGTAACCGTAGAGCGCATCGGCATTGCGCATCTCGCCGGTGAGTCGTCGCGCATAGGGGTCCAGCAGCAGCTTGTTCGGATTAAAGCGATGTCCCGCCTGCGGTTCGTAAGGGCCATGCACCCGGTACCCATATGCAAGGCCAGTGCGAGCGTTCGGAAGATAGCCATGCCAGACTTCGTCGGTACACTCGGGGAGATCGAAGCGCGCGATCTCGCGCCGACCCGACGGGTCGAAAATGCAAAGCTCGACCCGCGTAGCATGAGCGGAGAACACTGCGAAGTTGGTGCCGAGGCCATCCCAGGTCGCACCAAGAGGATAGTTGGAACCCGCCAGGAGCCGGTCGGGCCACTGTGATATCGGCATCGTCATTCCTCGCCGCGCAAAATTACAGTCGCAAGCGGCGGCAGAGTGAGTTGAATTGAATGGGGCTTGCCATGTGACGGCTGAGGGACCGCGTCGACGGAGCCGTCATTGCCGAGGTCGCTGCCGCCATAGAAGCGCGAATCGGTGTTGGCGACTTCACGCCAGCGCCCGGCCTTGGGCACGCCGACGCGATAGCCGTGGCGGGGCACCGGCGTCATGTTACAGATGACGATCAACGGCGCGCTCGTTCCGCAAGTACGCAGGAACGCGAAGACCGAGTTCGCGCGATCGTCACCGACAATCCAGGCGAAGCCCGCGGGATCGGCATCCGACCCGTGCAGCGAGTTCTCCGACGCATAGAGATGATTGAGGTCGCGGACCAGGCGTTGGATGCCGGCATGATTTCCGTCATCGATCAGGTGCCAGTCGATCTCGCCATCATGATTCCATTCGCGCTCCTGGGCGATCTCGCTGCCCATGAACAGGAGTTTCTTGCCGGGATGCGCCCACATGAAGCCGAGATAGGCGCGGAGATTGGCGAAGCGCTGCCAGCGATCGCCGGGCATCTTGCCCAGCAGCGAGCCTTTTCCATGCACGACCTCGTCATGGGAGATCGGCAACACGAAGCGCTCGGAGAAAGCATAGACGAGGCCGAACGTGAGCTGGTCGTGATGGTAGGCGCGATGGATCGGCTGGTGCTCGATGTATTGCAGCGTGTCGTGCATCCATCCCATGTTCCATTTGAACGAGAAGCCGAGGCCATTGGGCAGTGGCGCACTGACGCCGGGCCAGGCGGTCGATTCCTCGGCCACCATGATCGCGCCGGGGCAGCGCTCGGCGACGACGGCATTGAGGTGGCGCAGAAATCCGATGGCTTCGAGATTCTCGCGGCCGCCATGGATGTTGGGAACCCACGCATCGGCCGGGCGGCTATAGTCGCGGTAGAGCATCGAGGCCACGGCATCGACGCGCAGGCCGTCGATGTGGAAGCGCTCCAGCCAATGCAGCGCGCTCGCGATCAGGAAGCCCTGCACCTCGCGTCGGCCGAAATTGTAGATGTAGGTGTTCCAGTCGTGATGGTAGCCCTCGCGCGGATCGAGATGCTCGTAGAGCGCCGTCCCGTCGAATCGCGCGAGCCCGTGGCTGTCGGTCGGGAAATGTGCCGGCACCCAGTCGAGCAGCACGCCGATGCCGGCACGATGCGCGACATCGACGAAACGCGCGAAGGATTCGGGTGAACCGAATCGCGCCGCCGGCGCGAACAGGCCGAGCGGCTGGTAGCCCCAGGAGCCGCCGAACGGATGCTCGGTCACCGGCAGGAGCTCGACATGCGTGAACCCCATCTCCTTGACATAGGGAATGAGGCGCTCCGCCAGGAAGTCCCACATCGGACGCTCGGGCCCGCTCGCGCCGGCCGCCTGCTTCATCCATGAGCCGGCATGGACTTCGTAGATCGAGATCGGCGCCGTGGCGGACTGACGCTCGGCGCGGCCTGCCATCCACGCCTCGTCTTTCCATGCGTAAGCCACAGGCGATGCGACGATCGATGCGGTGGCTGGCGCCAGTTCGGCCTGCTGCGCAACCGGGTCCGCCTTGTCCGGCAGGCGTGTGCCGCCCGATCCTACAATGTCGAACTTGTAGCGCGCGCCGGCTTCGAGACGCGGGATGAAGATCTCCCAGACGCCGGCCGCCGTGCGCAGCCGCATCGGATGGCGCCGCCGGTCCCACGAGTTGAAGTCGCCGACCACAGCGACACGCTCCGCATTGGGTGCCCAGACGGCGAAGCGCACGCCCTCGACGCCGTCCATCGACGCGACGTTGGCGCCCAAGGCTTCGGCAAGCTTGAAGTGCCGGCCCTCGCTGAAGAGGTGCAGGTCGAGATCGCCGAGAGCGGGGCCGAAGGCATAGGGGTCCTCGGTCTCCTGGACGGCCGATGGCCAGTCGATTCGCAGCAGATAGGCGCCGCCCGAGTGCCCGACCGTACCTTCGAACAATCCCGACACCGCGCCCGGCGAGAGCTCGCCCCACGACTTCCCGTCATCGCGACCGATCACCTCGACGGCTCGGGCGCCCGGCAGGAAGGCGCGGACGATGCGACCCGCCTTGCTCTCGTGCGGCCCGAGGACGGCGAAGGCATCGAGCGGCCGTGCGGCCGCTAGCGCCTCAGCGACGTCGCGGTCGAGCCGTCCCGTCTGAGTCACGGCGTTCATGCGCTTTCCACGGGCGGCGCTTCGCGCAGCAGGCGTGCCGTCAACCGCGACAGGCCCGACATCGGGATCGGCACCCAGGCCGGCCGGTTCGCCGCCTCGTAGCAGATCTCGTAGGCGGCCTTCTCGGCGAGGAAGAAGTCGAGCAGTTCGCCTCGGTCCATGCCGGGCAAGCCCGCCGTCGCCTCGAGATAGGCTTTGAGGAAGGCACGCTGCGCACCCTTGCGCAGACGGGTGACGAGCGTGAGCCGCCGGGCCGGCGGCACGCGATTGGCGATGATGTTCTTGGGATCGAGCGTGGTCGCGGCGGCATAATCGAACGACCGCAGCAGGCCCGCCACGTCACGCATCGGGCTGGCTTTGCGCCGCCGCTCCTCCAGGGGCCGCGCCGGCTCACCCTCGAAGTCGATGATGTAGGCATCGGCGCTGGCGATCAGCACCTGGCCCAGATGGAAGTCGCCATGGATGCGCGTCACGGCAGAATCGAGGCCGCTCTGCGCCAGCTGCTTCAGGAGATCGGTGAGCGCCTGGCGCCGGTCGAGCAGGCGCTTGGCATCCGCCGTGGCGGCGTCGGTGTCCCAGGCGCCGATGCCGGCAATCGTGTCCATCGCCTGGTCCAGCAGGGCGGTCGCGCGCTCCACCCAGGCAGCCACGTCCTTCGGCCCGGCCCTGCGCGGCGCGAAAGCTTCATCGTCGGTCGGACGCGCCAGAATCTGGTGCATGGCGCCGAGTTGGCGGCCGATCGTACCGGCGAAGGTATGATAGTCCTCGATGTCGTCATCGCGCGACTCCGCCGTCGCCTCGCGGCTCGCGAGATTGTCGAGCGCGCGGTTGAACTGGTTCAGAGTCCAGGTCCAGGCATCGCCCTGATTCCGCACGAAGGACTGCGCGATGGCGAGCGCATGCCGCTTGCCGTCGGGCGCGATGCGCGCCACCTCACCCAGCAACGCCGGGGCATTCGAGAAACTGTGACTGGTGAGATAGCGGCTCATCTCGGCCTCGGGATGCTCGCCCGGCTGGATGCGCCGGAAAATCTTGAGCATCACCGCGTCGTCGACTACGAGCGAACTGTTGGACTGTTCCGCCGTGAGCCACATGACCGGCGCATCGGCCGGTCGCCGAAGTTCATCGGCCTTGTCGGCGGTGGCCTCGAAGACGATCCGACCCTCTGGCCCTTCGATCGCCACCCCCGCAGCCATCGCCGCCAGGACCTCGCGGCCGAACTCCGGCACGGCGAACGCATCCGTAAGCAGGCCGATGCGACGGCCCCGGCGCACCCGCGCCAGGGCGAGCTGCGAGGGCAGCGCGGCGGCCTGCTCGTCCTCCCAGCTCATCGACAGCGGCAGCAGCCAGCGGCTGGTCTCCTCACCCGCCTCCACCTCGACCTCGCCCAGCAAAAGGTCGCGACCGGCGCCTCCCGGCAGGCGCGCGAGATAGGCGAAGCGCGAGGACTTCAGCGCTTTGTCCTTGGCGCCGAACCAGCGACGCTTGGCGAGATAGGGCGGCAGCGATTCGCGCTCCAGCACCGGCGCGGCGGCCTGCACGCCTTCACCCAACTGCCCGCGCAGCACGACGGTCACGTAGTCAGGCAGCGGTTCAGGCGCCGGTGTGTGCCAGGAGGGCGCCTCGGTCTCGCTGGCCAGGATGAACCAGTAGAAGCCATAGGGTGGCAGGGTCAGCAGATAGGTGAGCTGGCCGATCGGCGGGAACAGCGA
>LSKJ01000239.1 GCA_001557035.1 Rhodospirillaceae bacterium CCH5-H10
GTCCGGGCCGCCTCTTCCATCCGGCCCTGCAGCTCGCCCGCCCCCGCAATCGCGAGGTCGACGGGATGTCCCTCGGAAACCAGCCGCCCGACCGCCTGCACCACGTCCATCGGACGCTTGCTGTCGACCAGCCGCCCCACGAAAAGCACGCGTCGCCGGCTCCCGCTCGGCCCCCGTCCGCCCATGCCCCGCGCAGCATCGCTCGCTCGGCCGAAGGCGTCGTTGTCCACGCAGTGCGGCGAGAAGAACAGCCGCTTCGGCGGCACGCCGTAGTGTTCGAGATATTCGCGATTGCGCTGGCCGACATAGAGGCAGCCGTCGAACTGCTTCAGCATGTGCGGAAAGACCACGCCCTTGACTTTGCCGACCGTACCGCCGCGCTGGCCGGCGAGCTGGGAATCCCCGCGGACCATGACCGGCACGCGCGCGCGCCGGCAGGCCCGCACCGCCTGCCAATAGGAGCGTAGCGACCAGCCCGGCACGACGAAGGCGTCGAAGCGGCCTTCCGCGATCAGGTCGGCGATCTCCGGCGTGTTGCAGCCGGCGAAGGTCTGGGTCGAAGGCACGCGCGCCACGTTCTTCAGGAACCGGCTCTCGTAGCCGGACAGGATATCGACGTCCCAGTCGAAGGCGACGCCGTAGCCTGCCTTTCCCTGCCCGGCCGCGTCCTGCCTGTGCGCGAAGAAGACGGTGAGGTCGCAGCGCCGCGCGAGTTCGCGGAAGATCGGCGCGTAGTACTGGATCGGATGGCTGACCAGGAAGCCGATGCGGCGCTTCATGCGTACGGACCCGCCGTGCAGGCCCGGTCGAGCGCCTCGGCGAACAGGCGCGTCGACTCGCGCGCCGAATAGCCCTCGAAGACACCGCGATCGACAGACGCCGCATCGTAGGCTGGACGCTCGATGAAACCCTGCAGCGACGCAGCCACCGTCTCGGATGACGGGAGATCGCCCTCCACGAGGGTGAGGACCTCGCCGACACGGGCGGAGCGGATCATCGTCACCGCCGTGCTGTCGCGATGGAGAAGCGCGAAGACCGGTCGCTCCGACAGCATCGCCTGGAAGACCTTGGACGGCGTGTAGTGCGGCTCGGTCGAACCCAGCACCAGCACCGCGCTGCTGTTCATCAGGTGATTGAGCGTATCGACGTAGCCGATGCGATGCGGATGCTCGTCGACCATCTCCGCGACGCCTGCGGCCAGCGCCCGCGGCAGCACGCGATGGCCCTTCGGATCGTCGGGCGAACTGCCGGTGCCGACGAAATGGACGCGCAGCCGCGACGCCACCTGCGGCGCGCGATCGCGCAGCGCGCGCAGGCCGGCAAGGAAGGCATCGAGGACCACGAAGCCCGCCGGCAGCAACGCTCCGGCGTAGATCATATGGAAGTTGCCGTCCTTCGGATCGAACAGGAACGGCGCACGGGCGAGACCACGCACCAGCGCGTAGTCCTCCGGCGCCGTGCCCATCGGCATGTAGGCCAGCACCGACTTCGCCGCGACTTCGGGATTGCGCTCCAGCATGCCGGCCACGTAGCCCGGCGCCATGCCGGTGATCAGCGCCGCATCGCGTACCGACCAAGGCTCCAGCAGCTCGGCCAGCTTGTTCGAGGCCCAGGCGCGGCTGAAGGGTTTCTCGTTACCGGTCCAGCGATTGACCCAGGGATCCTGGTAGTCGATGCCGAACGGCAGGCCGTGGCGCAGATGCACGAGACGCCCCACCGGCGCCAGGAAGTTCGACGGGATGGTCACCATCACGAAGTCGATCTCGCGCGCCTTCGCCATCCGCGCGAGCGCGCTATAGCAACCCCAGAAAGACCGGATGCCAATGTCGCCGAACAGCCGTACAGGCCGTGTCGACATCGTCTTCGCCTGGACGACCTCGAGTCCCGGCGCCACGAGCCGCTCGAGATCGGGATCGGGCCGTTCCTCGTATTCGGCCGGATCGCCCGTGACGACGACGGGCTCCCAGCCGAACTCCGGAAGATAGCGCGACCATAGGCGGGCCCGCTGCGCGCCTACGAGATTGCTCGGCGGGAAGTGTCCGCTGACGAGGGCAACCCTTCGCGTCATGACCGCGCCAGACGCGCCCGCACCTTGGTGTAGAGCTCGATGTACCGCGCGACGACGGCGTCCGCGGAAAAATGTTCGACCGCGCGGCGGCGGCATTCGGCACGGTCCAGCGGCCCCACGCGCTCCACTGCTTCGCAGCCTTCCTCGATCGACTTGATCAGGAAGCCATCGACGCCGGGGCGCACGATCTCCGGCAGCGCACCGCGCGGACAGGAAATCACGGGAGCGCCGCAGGCCAGCGATTCGGCGAACACGATGCCGAACGGCTCGTCCCACTGGATCGGTACCAGCATGGCCCGCGCCTGCCCCAGCAGCGCGTTCTTCTGCACGTCGTCGACCGGGCCGACATATTCGACGCCGCCCTTGCCGATCTCCGGCGCGAT
>LSKJ01000240.1 GCA_001557035.1 Rhodospirillaceae bacterium CCH5-H10
CATGGGCACGAGCACCGCGTTTGTTGCCCATCCTTCGAGACGCCGCGCAAGGCGCAGCTCCTCAGGATGAGGTGGGTGTTAGTGGCGCCAGCTCGAATCGACTTTGTCGAGTTTGCGCACCAGGGCGGCGAACTCGAGATCGCCGATGCCGACCGCGGATTCCATCTCGGAGAAACGATCCATGTCGGCGCCGGACTTGGCGGCCAGATTGTCGCCCATCAAGTTGAGCGTTCCCGCGGCGGCGGCGTCGAGCTGGATCTGGCAGGCCCGCTCCAGCCGGTAGAGGCGCAGGAAGGCTTCCGGCACCGATCGCCCGGTCGTCAGCAGGCCGTGGTTGCGCAGCATCATCGCCTGGTTGTCGCCGAGGTTCTTCAGCAGCCGCTCGCGCTCGTCGAGATCGAGGCTCGGGCCTTCATAGTCGTGATACGCGAGCCTGCCGTGGAAGGCCGTCGAGACCATCGACACCGGCAGCAGCCCGTCCTTCAGCGCGCAGACCGCCATGCCGGCCCGCGTGTGGGTGTGCATGACGACCTTGTGGCGGTCGGCATGGGCCATGTGCACGGCCGAGTGGATGACGAAGCCGGCATAGTTCACCGGATGCGGGCTCGGCTCGACGATCCTGCCGTCGAGATCGATCTTCACGAGATTCGAGGCCGTCACCTCGTCGTAGTTGAGCCCGTAGGGATTGATCAGGAAGTGCGGCGCCTCGCCCGGCACGCGCGCCGTGAGATGGCCGTAGATCAGCTCGGTCCAGCCGAAATGATCGACCAGCCGGTAGGCCGCCGCGAGCTGCCGGCGCAGCACCCATTCGCCGTCGGCCGGCGGCAGCGCGTTCACGTCGATGCCGGTGAGCGGCAGTTCGGAAGCGATCGGCACGTCCATGGCGTTGTCCTCCAGCGGATTTTGGCCCAGCCTACCGGGCGTATTCCTCGGCGGCGATGGCGAAGTTGATGTTCTGGGCGTCGCGGATCATGAAGGTGGTGATGCCGATCAGGTTGCCCTGCGCATCGAACAGGCCGCCGCCCGACGACCCGCGCGAGATCGGCGCCGACGTCTGCAGCAGGCGTTCGCCCTCCTTCACGCGCTTGGAGGAGATGATGCCTTCGGCGAGGGTCAGTTCGAGCCCGCGCGGCGTGCCGATCGTGAACACGCGTTCGCCCACCTTGACGTCGGCATAGGGGCGCACGCGCACCCACTTCGGCAGAGGCTGCGCGGTGGCGCCGATCCTCAATACGCAGCGGTCGGCGTTCGCGTTCGCCGAAACGACCGTCGCCGGGAAGCGCAATCCCTCCCGTTCCAGCGTCACCGTGGTGGCGCCCTCGACGACATGGCAGTTGGTCAGCAGATCGCGCTCGCCGACGGCAATGGCGGACCCGAGAGACTTCTCCGCCTTCACGATGTAGACGGCGCCGCTCGCCTTCTCGAACACCTCATGCGGCTTCGACTCGGTTCCATCGCCGAGGATCAGTCGGATCATGTTGGTCTTGCCCGACCGGTCGGCGATGTTCGGCGCGCTCGCCGGCCGTGCCTGTGG
>LSKJ01000241.1 GCA_001557035.1 Rhodospirillaceae bacterium CCH5-H10
CCTGCAGCGTGGTGGTGGCAGGCAGCATCGACGTCACCGCCGTCCGCATGTTGGCCGTGATCGTGCCAACCGCGCCGCCAAGGATCGAGCGCATCGCCACCTGAGCCGATGCCGTGTCGACCATCCCGCTTTCGTTCATCCGCCAGGCCGTGCGGTTGCCGCTCGGGTCGACCAGGTGGGTGGCGTTGCTTGTGTAAGACCAATTTTGGCCAGAGGCGGTCCAGCTCGACAAGTCCATGCCCCAGACGCGAGACGGATCCTTGACGCCGCCAAGCAGGTCGTAGACGCCCGAGATGCTGGTCCCGACCGAACCCAGCGCCGATTGCGACTGGCTGACGTTGGCGCCGGGTCCCCAGGCGCCGCCCGAGGTACCGTAGCCGCCGGCGCCGTAGCGCAGCGAGGCGTTGGTCGAACTGTGCGTGCGCGTGTCGGGCTCGCTGGCGAACAGCATGGGCAGGATGGCGCCCAGCATGCCGATGCCCATGCCGATCGGCCCGGCGGCCGCGCCGAGCATCGGCAGCAAGCCCATGGCGCTCGCCATGCCGATGCCACCCCCGAGCATGCTGAGGCCGCCGCCGATCACGCCGGCCGTGCTCTTGCTCGTGGCCATGCTGTAGGCGCCCATGCCCATCGTGGCGACGCCGGCGAGGCCCTGCCCCCACGACATGTCGCCCATCAGCCCGCCCATGCTGTTCTGCTGCGGCGTGCCGTAGGTCGACCAGTTCGCGATCTCGGCGTTGATGTCGCGTCCGAATGAATTCGCAATAGGCTGATTGAGGAAGCCGAGGCTGGAGCCGAAGCCCGATCCGCCCCCCATACCTCCCAGCGACGGCATGCCCATGCCGCCGCCGGAACCGCCGTAGCCCATCTGCCGCGCGGTGTTGGGCGAGACGAGGCCGACCGACGACATGCCCTCGACCGCCATGCCGATCACCGGACGGATCGTGCCCAGCGCCAGCAGCTCG
>LSKJ01000242.1 GCA_001557035.1 Rhodospirillaceae bacterium CCH5-H10
CGGTCGAGCCGATCTCGCGGCCGAGATGAACGCGCACGTTGGAAAAGCGCGTCAGGCCGGTGCGCAGGATCTGCTCGAGGATCGGCTGATGAAAGTACCAGTTGCCCGCCCACCCCTGCGGGCCGGGCCCATCGAGGCCACGCCGCACCATGAGCGTGATGCCCGTGGCGTTGACGAAGTGCATTCCCTTCGACGAGGCGCGAGACGCGGCGGCGATGGCCGGGGCGAGGCCGGCCGACTGGAAGATGCGCATGACCTCGCCGTCGAAGTGAACGGCGCGCGGGAGCGGATGGATGTCGCGCTCCCGGTCATAAATGTCGACCGAGAGCCCGGCCTGGCCCAGCAGGTTGCCGAGCAGTGCCCCCACCGGCCCGCAGCCGACTATGGCGACATCGGGACGGAGGGAGGTCATGTTGTGCGTTCGACCGGCGCTAGGATCTCAGCGCTTCCCACACGCGCTCGGGCGTCGCCGGCATGTTGATGTGCTTGCCGCCCAGCGCGTCCGAGATCGCGTTCATCACCGACGGCAGCGAGCCCGCGCAGCCGGCCTCGCCACAGCCCTTGGCGCCCAGCACGTTCGTCTTGGCCGGCACCGAGTGATAGTCGATCTTGAACGATGGCGCGTCGCCGGCGCGCGGGATGGCGTAGTCGGTGAAGCTGCCGGTGAGCGGCTGGCCTTCCTCGCTGTAGACGACGTGCTCGAAGATCGCCTGGCTGATGCCCTGCACGACGCCGCCATGGCTCTGGCCTTCGACCAGCATCGGATTGATGACCGTGCCGAAGTCGCCGACCATCGTGTACTTCACGACCTCGACATGGCCGGTGTCGGGATCGATCTCGACCTCGGCGACATGCGCGCCGTTGGGGAAGGCCGAGGGCGCAGCCTCGTGGACGTGGCTGACGTCGAGCGTGGTGGGCACGCCTTCCGGCAGTTTCAGGCCAGCGCGCAGTTTGCTCGCGAGTTCCATGATGCCGATGCCGCGGTCGGTGCCGACGATCTCGAAGCGGCCGAGCTTGAACTCGATGTCGGCGGCCGAGGCTTCCAGCGCAACGCCCGCGATCTGCTTGCCCTTCTCGATCACCTTGTCCGAGGCTTCCACGATCGCCGCGCCCGAGGCCATGATCGACTTCGATCCGCCGGTGCCGC
This sequence comes from Rhodospirillaceae bacterium CCH5-H10, assembly GCA_001557035.1. Taxonomy (GTDB): domain Bacteria; phylum Pseudomonadota; class Alphaproteobacteria; order Reyranellales; family Reyranellaceae; genus Reyranella. The sequence continues at coordinate 1,148 of LSKJ01000242.1, forward strand.
CGCCGGCGATCAGCAGGTCGCTGTCGCCCTGCTTCAGCTTGATCCGGTGGAAGGGGATGCCGAGCTTCGAGGTCAGCACCTGCGCGAAGGCCGACCAGTGACCCTGGCCGTAGTCCAGCGTGCCGGTGATGATCGTGACGTCGCCGTTCTCCTCGAAACGGAGCCCGCCCATCTCGTTCATCGGCGGTGCCGTCACTTCGAGATAGTCGCCGATGCCGATGCCGCGCAGCTTGCCGTGCTTCCGGCTCTCTTCCTTGCGCGCCTCGAAGCCCGCGACGTCGGCCAATTCCAGCGCCTTGTCGAGCAGTACGGTGAACTCGCCGCTGTCGTAGGTCGTGCCCGAGGCGGTCTTGTAGGGCATCTCTTCCGGCTTGATGTGGTTGCGCCGGCGCATATCCATCTGGTCGAGGCCCATCTCGCGGGCCGCTGTGGTGATCAGGCGCTCCATGAAATAGTTGGCTTCCGGGCGGCCCGCGCCGCGATAGGCGCCGATCGGCGAGGTGTGGGTGAAGGCCACCTTGGTCTGCACCTCGATCAGCGGCGTGCGATAGACCGCGGCGAGATTGCGCGAGACGCCCAGCGCGCCCATCGCCGCGCCGACGTTCGAGAGATAGGCGCCGAGATTGGCGTAGCCCTTGAGGCGTACCGCGAGGAAGGTGCCGTCCTTGTCGAGCGCCAGTTCGGCGTCGAAGTCGTGGTCGCGACCGTGCTGGTCGCTGAGGAAGCTGCCCGAACGGTCGTCGGTCCACTTGACCGGCCGTCCCAGGATCTTCGAGGCATGGAAGAGGCCAGCATATTCGGGATAGGGCGAGCCCTTCATGCCGAACGAACCACCGACATTGCCGGTGACGACGCGCATCTGTGCGGGCTTGATGCCGAGCAAGGCCGCCATCTGGTTCTTGAGGCCGAATACGCCCTGGCAGCCGGCGTAGAGGGTGGAGCGGTCGGTCTCCTTGTCGTAGTGGCCGATCGCCGTGCGCGGCTCCATCGCGCAGACGACGATGCGGTTGCTGACGAGGTGCAGCTTCGTCACATGCGCGGCCTTGGCGAAGGCCTCGGCGACCTTGGCACTGTCCCCGTACTGGAAGTCGGCGCAGACGTTGTCCGGCACGTCGTCGAACACGACCGGTGCGCCGGGTTGGGCGGCCTCGCGCGCGCTGGTGACCGGGGGCAGGGGCTCGATGTCGAGCATCACGGCCTCGGCGGCGTCGCGCGCCTGCGCCTGGGTCTCGGCGACGACGAAGGCCACGGGATCGCCGACGAAGCGCACCTTGTCGGTGGCGAGCGAGTAGCGAGTCGGCGTCTTCATCTGCGAGCCGTCGCGGTTCGGCACCATCATCACGGTCTTCAGCGCGCCATAGCCGGCGGCGTTGAGGTCGGCGCCGGTCCAGATGCCCAGCACGCCCGGCATGCCGCGCGCTTCCTCGGCATCGATGCCCTTCAGCAGGCCGTGCGCCACCTGGCTGCGGACCATCACGGCATAGGCCTGGCCGGGAAGGTTGATGTCGTCGGTGTAGCGGCCCTGGCCTTTGAGAAGCGTGGGGTCTTCCTGGCGAGGGACCGGCTGGCCGACGCCGAATTTCGTCAAATCGAGATTGTCGGCGGCGAGAGGCGCATTCATGGGGGATTCCGCTTCGAAAAGTGGGGGATTTGAACGCCATCATAGCGCAGCGAGGCATGGGCTGTGCTAGTGATTCGGACATGTCGAACCTCGATCCCGTCACTTTGACAGTCATCCAGAACGGCCTGATCCAGGTCTGCAACGAGATGGATCTGGCCTTCGTGCGTGCGGCCTTCTCGCCGGTGATCTCGGAGGGCATGGACCGCTCCGACGGCATCTACGACACCGTCGACGGCTCGCTGATCGCCCAGGGCGAACTCGGTCTGCCGGTCTTCGTCGGTACCATGCAGTTTTCCACTCGCGCCGTGATCGAGCGGGTGAAGACGCACTATGCCGGCAAGGTCGATCCGGGCGACGTGTTCATCGTCAACGATCCCTATCTCGGCGGCACGCATCTCATGGACGTGCGTTTCGTGAAGCCGTTCTTCTACAAGGGCGAGCTGTTCGCCTGGCTGGCCAATACCGGCCACTGGCCCGATGTCGGTGGCATGGTGCCGGGCGGCTTTTCCGCCAGCGCGACGGAAGTGGAGCAGGAAGGCCTGCGCCTGCCGCCGGTAAAATTCTTCAAGAAGGGCGAGATGGACCAGGAGATCCTGTCCATCATCATGTCCAACATCCGCATCGCCGATCAGCGCATCGGCGACATCAAGGCCCAGGCCGCCGCGCTCACGACGGGCGAGGTACGGCTCACCGAGCTGATCGACCGCTATGGCGCCGAGGTGGTGCGGGCGGCGATCGCGGAGATGCGCCACCGCGCCGAGCGGCAGATGCGCGCCAAGATCGCCGGCATTCCCGACGGCATCTACGAGGGCACCTCGCAGGTCGACAGCGACGGCGTCGTCGACGAGCCGCTCACGATCAGGATGAAGATCACCAAGAAGGGCGACGAACTCGCCTTCGACATGACGGGATCGAGCCCGCCCTGCCGCGGCCCGATGAACAGCGTGATCGCCACCACCAAGTCGGCGATCTATCTCGCGGTGAAGCATGTCTTCCCCGACGTGCCGATCAACGCCGGCACCTTCGAGCCGCTGCGCATCGTCGAGCCCGAGGGCACGTTCCTGTACGCGAAGTATCCGCGGCCGGTGTCGGGTTGCGCGGCCGAGGTGAGCCAGCGCATCGCGGAGGCGGTGTTCGCGGCGCTCACCAAGGCGATTCCCGATCTGCTGTTCGCGGCGCCGGCCGGCACGTCGGGCAACCTGGGCGTCGGCGGCTACGATCCGGAACGCAAGCGCAACTACATCATGTATCTCTTCACCGGCGGCGGGTACGGCGGCTTCCAGGGGGGCGACGGATTGAGCAACGGCTGCTCGACCATCGGCATTTCCAAGATGCCGCCGGTCGAGGTGCTGGAGCAGTTCTATCCCGTGCTGTTCGAGGAATTCTCCCTGCGCGAAGGCTCGGGCGGCGCCGGCGAGTTCCGTGGCGGCTTCGGCATCAACTACGCGATCAGGCTGCGTCGCGGCGAGGCGCGGGTGTCCATGGTGATGGATCATGGCCGCACCGGGCCGCAGGGCGTGCTGGGCGGCCATGCCGGCGGCGCCAACACGGTGCAGGTCGACCAGGGCGGCCAGACCTACCGTCCGCCGCATCTCTCCAAGGACCAGGACATCGAGCTTGGCGTCGGCGACGTCGTGCGCGTTTCGACCCCGGGCGGCGGCGGCTTCGGCGATCCCGCCAGGCGCAGCCGGGAATCGATCGCCCGCGACGTGGCGCGCGGCTACTACACTGCCACCGAGGCCCGCGAGAAGTTCGGTCCGGCGCAGGCTGCCGAATGAGCGCGTCCCGACGTTCGTTCCTCGCGCTGCCGGTCGTCCTGCTGGCCGGCGAGGCGCTGGCGCAATCGGCCTCGTGGTTTCCGGTCGAGAGCGTCGACAAGTCGTTCTTCGTCGAGATGCCGGCCGCGCCGCTCTACAAGAAGATCGACACGACGACGCCGGGCGGCACACCGTTCGTCTATCATTCCTACAGTCTCGAATACCGGCGCCTGTCGTTCGTGGCGCAGAGCGCGCTCTATCCGGCGGATGTCGACGTGCGGCAGCCCAGGCTCAACCTGCAATCCGCGCTCGACGATCGCGCGCAGCGTCTCGCAGGCGGCAAGTGGACCCAGGTCGACTGGAAGACCGTGCAGGGCGCATCGGCCGTCGAATCGATCGGTCCGCTGGCGGGCGGCAACGCGCTGCGCCAGCTCGTCGTGTTGAAGGGCAGCCGCTACGTGTCGCTGGGTTATCTCGCGCCGGCCGATGCCATGCGCGCGCCGGAGGCCGAGCGTTTCTTCCGTTCCCTGAGGCTTTTGTCATGACCCTTCCGCGTATCCAGATCCTGGCCCTCGGCGGCACCATTGCGACGGCGCCGGATGCGTCGGGCGCCATGCAGATGGGGCTGGGCGCCGACGATCTCGTCGCGGCCGTGCCGCTGCTCGCCGGGCTGGCGGATATCCGCGCGGAGACCGTGTCGCGCGTCGGCAGCCATTCGCTCTCCTTCGACCAGATGCATGCGCTGGCGACGAAGATCATGGGGCTCGACGTCGACGGCGTGGTGGTGACGCAGGGCACCGACACGCTGGAGGAGACGAGCTTTCTGCTCGACCTGCTGGTGGAGCGCGACATCCCGGTGATCGTGACGGCGGCGATGCGCAATCCCGCGCTCACCTCGCCCGACGGTCCGGGCAACCTGCTGGCCGCCGTGCGCGTCGCCTGCGATCCCTGGGTGAAGGCGCACGCGAAGTCGCTGGGCGTCGTCGCCGTGATGCTGGACGAAGTCTATGCGGCGGCCGACGTGCAGAAGGTCCATCCGACGCGCTTCAATGCTTTCGCAGCACCGCAGACCGGGCCGCTCGCCGCCCTGGTCGAGGATCGCGTCGTGCCACTGTCGCTGCCGGTCCGCGCGCCGGTCGAAGCCGCGCGCAAGCGGCTGGGCAAGGCGTCGGAGGGCCGGGAGCAGCCGGTGGCGCTCTTGTGGATGGGGCTCGACGAGCCGGGCTACATCCTCGAGGCGATGGTCGATCATCGCGACCAGCTCGGCTATCGCGGCGTCGTGATCGGGGCGATGGGCGGCGGCCACGTGCCCGAGCGTGTCGCGTCGCTGGTGGGCCAACTCGGCGAGATCATCCCGACGGTCGTGTCGCCGCGCGCCGGCGGCGGGCCGTTATTGCGCGCCACCTATGGCGGCGTGAGTTCCGAGATTGCGTTGCGTAAGGCCGGCCTCATCTGGGGCGGCCGGCTCAACCCACTGAAGGCGCGGGTGCTGCTGCAGGCCTGCCTGCGCGCCGGCCTCGACAAGACGGCGATCGCGGAGGTCTTCGAGACTTTCGGTTAACCGAAAGTCGCGGCTCCCCGTCAGCAGTATTCGGCGCGCTCCTGCTTCGCCGCGGCGAAGCCGTGCATGCCCATGTGCCATTGCAGGGCGACGATCATGCCCTTGATCGGCTGAAGCAGGCCGATCGACAGCAGGATCACCATCGGCGCCCACAGCGCGGTGTGCAGCCAGTAGGACGGCTGGTGGACGATTTCCACATACATCGCGATCGGCACGACGAGATGGCCGACCAGGAAGATCGTCAGGTAGGCCGGGAAGTCGTCGGCGCGGTGATGGTGCAGGTCCTCGCCGCAGGCATTGCAGCGGTCGGCCACCTTCACGAAGGCGCGGAACAGCTTGCCTTCGCCGCAGGCCGGGCAGCGGCCCTTCATGCCCCGCAGAAGATAGACACCACCCTTGCCCGCCATCCTGTTCTCCTTGGATTGTCGAGCTTGCTTATCCATACGATTAGCCATACATTCAAGGACAAGGAGACACATTGTATGGATTGGAGCCCTACATTCGATGCCGCGGAGGGGCCCGTCTACGAAGGCATCGTCGAGGCACTCGAACGCGATATTTCCTCGGGCCGCCTGCATCGCGGCCAGCGGCTGCCGACCCATCGGGCGCTCGCCAAAGCGCTGAGTGTCGACCTGACGACCGTGACGCGTGCCTACAATGAGGCTCGTCGCCGGGGCCTGACCGATGCCAGGGTGGGGCAGGGCACCTTCGTCGCCGAAAGCCGCGCGCTGCCAGCGGGCCCCCGGCGCGAGGCGGCCGGGATAGACGTCGACCTGTCGATGAACCTGCCGCCCTCCCCGATCGAGGCCGATCTGGAAGGTCGCATCATGCGCGGGCTGGCCGTCCTGCAGCGCGACCACGGCTTCTCCGATCTCCTGAGCTACCAGCAGGCGGGCGGCAGCACCGTCGATCGCGGCATTGCGGCCGATTGGCTGCGGCGGCGCGTACGCACTGCCGAAGCAGACCGGCTGGTGATTTCTTCCGGTACCCAAAGCGCGCTCATGGCGACGCTCCTGTCGGTGACGCGGCCGGGCGATGTCGTGCTCACCGACCGGTTGACCTATCCCGGCTTCAAGTCGGCGGCGGCGGCGCTCGGCGTGCGCCTGGTCGGCGTCGCATCGGACGGCGACGGCATGGATCCCGAAGCGCTTGCCGATGCCTGTCGTGTGCATGCACCGAAAGCTGCCTATCTCCTGCCGACGATCCACAATCCGACGACGCAGACGATCGGGCAGGCGCGACGCGAGCAGCTCGCGGCCGCGATCCGTCGTCACGACCTCGTGCTGATCGAGGACGACGCCTATGGAAATCTCGAACCGAAGGCACAACCGATCGCCACGTTGATTCCCGAGCGCAGCTATCTCGCGATGACCTTGTCGAAGTGCATGGCGCCCGGCTTGCGCGTCGCCCATGTGCTCACGCCCGATCGTGCCGCGGCGTCGGTCGTCTCCAATGCGCTGCGCACGGTGTCGCAGATGCCTGTGCCACTCATGGTCGCGCTCGTGTCGCGCTGGCTCGCCGATGGTAGCGCCGACGCCATCATCTCGGCGGTTGCAGCGGAAGCCGCCGCCAGACAGAAGCTGGCGGAGAAGGCGCTTTCGGGTCAGAATTATCTCGCCCATCCGAAGGGACACCATGTCTGGCTGCGCTTGCCGGCCGCATGGACCCGGGCGGAGTTTGCCGCGCATGTTCAACGACAGGGGCTTGCAGTGGTGACGAGCGACAGTTTCAGCGTCGATGGAGAGCAGGAGCATGCCATTCGCATCGCGCTGGGCGCGGCGCGCAATCGCTCGGAGCTCGTCGCGGCGCTCGACGTGCTGGTCGTCGCGTTGAAATCGCCCGCCTACGCCTCGCGCATCGTCTAGGAGAAGGCACCATGTTCGAAGGATTGGACGCAGTCTTCCTGGCGAGACTTCAATTCGCCTTCACCGTTTCGTTCCACTTCATCTTCCCGTCCTTTTCGATCGGCCTGGCGAGCTTCCTCGCCGTGCTCGAAGGCCTTTGGCTGTGGACGGGACGGCAGGTCTATCTCGACCTGTTCAAGTACTGGCTGAAGATCTTCGCACTGGCCTTCGGCATGGGCGTCGTGTCGGGCATCGTCATGTCCTACCAGTTCGGGACCAACTGGTCGGTCTTCTCCGACAAGGCCGGCCCCGTGATCGGCCCGTTGATGGCCTACGAGGTGCTGACGGCGTTCTTCCTCGAAGCCGGCTTCCTGGGCGTCATGCTGTTCGGCATGAACCGCGTCGGCAAGGGGCTGCACTTCACGGCGACGCTGGCCGTTGCCATCGGCACCTTCTTCTCGGCCTTCTGGATTCTGTCCGCAAACAGCTGGATGCAGACGCCGGCGGGCTACGCGATCAACGCAGGCGGCCAGTTCGTCCCCGTCGACTGGTGGGCGGTCATCTTCAACCCGTCCTTCCCGTACCGGCTCGTGCACACGGTCTTCGGCGCCTACCTGACGACGGCGCTGGTCGTCGGTGCGGTCGGTGCGTGGCATCTCCTGAAAGAGCGCGGAAACGAGGGCGCGCGCGTCATGTTCTCGATGGCGATGGGCATGATCGCCGTCGTGGCGCCGCTGCAGATCTTCGCCGGCGACCAGCACGGGCTGAACACGCTGGAGCACCAGCCGGTCAAGGTCATGGCCATGGAAGGCCACTTCAAGAGCTATCCCGACGGCGCGCCGCTGGTCCTGTTCGGCTGGCCCGATGAGGCCGCGGGCAAGAACCTGTTTGCCGTGGAGATCCCGAAGGCGTCGTCGCTGATCCTGAAACATTCGTGGGACGCGCCGCTCAAGGGGCTCGACACGGTCGATCGCAAGGACTGGCCGCCGGTGGCCATCGTGTTCTGGGCATTCCGGATCATGGTCGGCATGGGCATGCTGATGCTGACGCTGGCGGTGTTCAGCCTGTTCGCCCGTGTCCGCGGGAAACTCTACGACTGGCCACTGCTGCACCGCTTCGCGCTGGCGATGGGGCCGGCTGGCTTCGTCGCCGTCATTGCGGGCTGGGTGACGACGGAAGTCGGACGCCAGCCCTACACGGTGCACGGCCTGTTGCGCACGGCCGACTCGGCGTCGGCGCTCGATGCACCGGCCGTGGGCGCCTCGCTCATGGCCTTCGTCATCGTCTACTTCTTCGCCTTCGGCGCCGGCACCTACTACATCCTGAAGCTCATGTCCCATCCGCCGCATCGCGGCGAGGAGGGGCCACGGCGCGACCAGCCCGTGCGGGCCGCGGGCCTCACGCCCGCCCCCGCCGTCGCCGAATCGCTCGCGACCGGCAAGGAGGCCTGATCATGCCATTCGACCTGCCGATGTTCTTCGCCTTCATCATCGCCTTCGCCATCCTGGCCTATGTCGTCATGGACGGGTTCGACCTGGGCGTCGGCATCCTGTTTCCGTTCCTCCCTGTCGGCCGCGAGCGCGACAGCGCCATCAATTCGGTGGCTCCGGTCTGGGACGGCAACGAGACGTGGCTGGTGATGGGCGGCGGCGGCCTGCTGGCGGCCTTCCCGCTGGCCTACGGCATGATCCTGTCGGCTCTCTATGCGCCGATCATCGCGATGCTGCTGGCGCTGGTCTTCCGCGGCGTCGCCTTCGAGTTCCGCTGGCGCGACCCGCGCCATCGCCCGTTGTGGGACGTGGCGTTCACGGGCGGCTCCATTGTCGCGGCTCTCGCGCAGGGCATCACGCTCGGCGCGCTGCTGCAGGGAATCGCCGTCCGGGACCGGACCTATGCCGGCGGATGGTTCGACTGGCTGACGCCGTTCAGCCTGCTCGTGGGCGTGAGCCTGGTCTGCGGCTACGCACTGCTGGGCTCGACCTGGCTGGTGATGAAGAGCGAAGGCTCGCTGCAGGAGCGTTGCTACCGGCTGGCCTTTCGCCTCGCCATCGGAACCATCGTGGCGATGGCCGCGGTGAGCGCCGCGACGCCCTTCCTGCGCGACGCCTACTGGCTGCGCTGGTTCGCCTGGCCGCAGGTTCTTTTCACGGCCCAGGTGCCGGTGCTGATCGCGGTCGTCACCTTCGTGCTGTTCTGGAGTTTGAAGCGCGGCCATCACTACACGCCGTTCCTGATGGCGCTGGCCCTGTTCGGCTTGGGGCTCGCCGGCCTCGGCATCAGCCTGTATCCCTACGTGGTACCGCCGTCGGTCTCGATCTGGGACGCCGCCGCACCGCACGACAGCCTGAAGTTCATGCTGCCCGGCGTGCTGGTGATGGTGCCCATCATCCTGGCCTATACCGGCTATTCCTACTGGGTGTTCCGCGGCAAGACCGGACACGACGGATATCACTGATGCCCAAAGCGCGTCAGTGGCTGTGGTTCGTCGGCCTGTGGGCCGGCGGAGTCGGCGTGACGGCGCTGGTCGGCTACGCCATCAAGTTCTGGCTGAAATAGGGGCCGTTCTGGGCCAATTGGCTCAGGTCGTGCGGCGCATCGGCTGGCAATTGGTGGCCAGCGGCGAGCCGCCACTCAAGGTCTTGAGCGTGCCCGCATTGGCAGGGCCGGACCATTCGGTCGAGGAATCGGCGTAGCGGAAGCCGGGGGTGCCCCCCTGATATTCCATCCGCCACGTCCGGTCGCCCAGCGTCACGGAGGCGCGGTTCTTGGCGTAGACCACCGACACCTCCTTGCGGCCCTCGCAGAGGTAAGCAATGCCCGAGGGCGTCGCCTCCTCGGGCGCCGGGCGCGGGATCGTGGTGGTTAGCGGCTGCGCCTGCTGGGTGCAGCCACTCATCAGGATCAACGCAACAATCGACAGGCGCTTCATGGTGCGCTTTCCTCCCGGGGCGAACATAGCAAATCGCTTAGGAGACGGAATGGCCCTGTTCAAGCTGCGAGATGGCGCGGAACTCCATTACGAGGTCCATGGCAGCGGTCCCGTACTGTTTCTGGTGGCCGGCCTCGGCGGTGACGGGCGCTGGTGGGGCGACAACGTGTCCGAACTGGCCCGCCAATTCACCGTCGTCGTGCACGATCATCGCGGCACGGCGCGCAGTACCCTGTCGAAGATCATCTACAGCGTCGAGCAGATGGCCGACGATGCGCGGCAGCTCATCGAAGGGCTGGGCTACGACAAGGTCCATTGGTGCGGCCACTCGACCGGCGGCGCGATGGGACAGATCCTGGCGATCGAGCATCCCGAGCGGATCGACCGGCTCGTGCTCAGCGCCACTTGGGCGAAGACCGACGCCTTCTTCCGCCGGCTGTTCGAAGTGCGCTCGCTGATGCTGCGCGAACTGGGGCCGGAGGCCTATCTGAAGTCGAGCGCGCTGGCGCTGAATTCGCCGTCCTGGGTGCGCGACCATGACGCCGATCTGGTGGCCGCCGAGGCAAAGGCGGCCGGCACCATCCCGGAGCCCGAGATCGTCCTGTCCCGGATCGCCGCCATCGTGGCGCACGATCGCCGCGAGCAGTTGCAGAAGGTGACGGCCCGCACCTTGGCCGTTTGCGCCCGCGACGACACGGTGACGCCACTCTATTTCACCGAGGAGCTGGTGCGCCTGATCCCCAGCGCGCGCGCTTATGTGCTGCCGGACGGCGGCCATGCATATCCGAACGTGCACGGCGCGGAGTTTCGTCGTGTAATGACCTCCTTCCTGCTGGAGCCCTGATCGCCATGAAAATCGAACCGCTGATCGCCGCCGCCGCCGCCGAGCTGACCGCCATCCGGCGCGACATCCATGCTCATCCCGAACTGGGCTTCGAGGAAGAGCGCACCAGCACCATCGTGGCGCAGAAGCTGAAGGAATGGGGCTGCGAGGTGACCACCGGCATCGGCAAGACCGGCGTCGTGGGCACGATCCGCGTCGGCAACAATCCGCGCGCCATCGGCCTGCGCGCCGACATGGACGCGCTGCCGATGGACGAGCTCAACACCTTCGATCACCGCAGCACGCACAAGGGCCGCATGCATGCCTGCGGCCATGACGGCCACACCGCGATGCTGCTGGGCGCCGCTAAGTACCTCGCTGCGACACGCAACTTCGACGGCACCGTGCACCTCATCTTCCAGCCGGCCGAGGAAGGCCGCGGAGGCGCCGAGGCGATGGTCAAGGATGGCCTGTTCCAGAAATTTCCCTGCGAGATCATCTTCGGCATGCACAACAGGCCGAAGCTCGACGTCGGCAAGTTCGCCATCCGCTCGGGCCCGCAGATGGCCGGCGGCGGCCTGTTCGACATCCACATCACCGGCAAGGGCGCGCACGGCGCGCGGCCCGAGACCGGCGTCGACCCGGTGATCATCGCCACGCAGATCATCTCCGCCCTGCAGAGCGTGGTGTCGCGCAACGTGGCGCCGCTCGATTCGGCGGTGATCTCGGTGACGCAGATGCATTCCGGCGACGCCTACAACGTGATCCCGCAGGAAGCAGTGCTGCGCGGCACGATCCGCGCCTTCCGGAAGGAGACGATGGCCCTGATCAAGGAGCGCATCGAGACGATCTCCAGCGGCATCGCGAAGACGTTGGGTGGCAGCGCCAAGGCCGACGTGCGCATCGCCTTCCCGCCGCTGGTGAACGACAAGGATGCCGTGAAGTTCATCGCCGATGTGGCGGCGGAGATCGTGGGGCCGGAGAACATGAACCGCGAGGGCCCGTTCGTGATGGCCTCGGAAGACTTCTCCTACATGCTGGAGCAAGTTCCCGGCGCTTTCATCAACATCGGCAACGGCGGCGGCGAAGGCGGCTGTGAGGTCCACAATCCCAGCTACGACTTCAACGACGAGGCGCTCACGCTCGGTTCGACCCTGTGGGCGCGGGTCGTCGAGAAGCGGCTGGCGAAGGACGCGCGTTGACCGGCGAGGGCGGCGCCGTCCGGCACTGGCTGCTGCGGGAGCTTCCGTATGTGGCCATGCTGGTTCTGGCGGTCGGCGGCGTCATCGCCATGGGCTTTCGCGGGCCGGCGACCTACGGCTACTGGATGGCGCTGGCCCCCGTTTACGGTCTCGCGTGCATCTTTTCGGGCTGGCGCGAAGTTGACAAGACGTCGGAGCATCTGCGGCTGGTCGTGACGCAGGCGCTGCACTGGCTGGCCTTCCTGGCGGCCATGTGGCTGATGTTCCTGCCCGAGGTGCGCGGCGTCGTTAACGACAATGCGACCAGCCTCGCGCTCCTCATCCTGCTGGCGCTCGGCACCTTCGTGGCCGGCGTCCACGCGCGGGTCTGGCGCATCTGCCTCGTCGGCCTGTTCCTTGCCCTGTCGGTGCCGGCGGTGGCGTGGATCCAGGATTCCGCGATCCTGCTGCTCGTTGGCGCGCTGCTGGCGGTGGCGGCGGGAGGCATCTTCTGGTGGCAGTTGCGGCGCGAGACCGGCAGGTCATGAGCACTTCGGCCAAGGTGGTTCTCTGGACCGACTATGTCAGCCCCTACGCCTTCGTCGCCAAGGCGTGGGCCTATCAGCTCGAGGCCGACTACGAGATCGACCTCGAATGGCGGCCCTACACGCTCGACATCGCCTCGTTCCAGGGCTCCGTGGAGCAGCGCGATCCGCACCACTGGCGTCGCGTCCGCTACGCCTACATGGACGCGCGCCGCTTCGCCAACAAACAGGGGCTCGTCCTGATGGGCCCGAAGAAAATCTACTACGCGCGCACGATCAATGCCGGGATGCTTTACGCCCAGCAGCACGGCGTCTTTCGGGCCTACAACGATCTGGCCTTCGATCGCTTCTGGCGACGCGATCTCGATCCGGAAAGCGTCGAGGCGGTAAGCGGCGCCCTTGAAGAGGCCGGGGCGCCTCCGGGCTTTGCCGGTTTTCTGGCTGGTGAAGGTGGCGCCCGGCATGACGCGCTGCGCAACGAGGCCGAGGCGTCGGGCATCTTCGGTGTCCCGAGTTTCGTCCTCGATGGCGAGATTTTCTGGGGCGGCGATCGAGTCTTTCTCCTGCGGGAACGACTCGACGAAAAAGGCGTTCCGCGCCGCCGCTAGAGTCTTCCTTCTTCCCCCTTCAGAGGGGGAAGTGCCCCGTCATACGGGGCGATGGGGTCATGG
>LSKJ01000243.1 GCA_001557035.1 Rhodospirillaceae bacterium CCH5-H10
AGGCCGACCTGTTCATGCCTCGGCCGCGCGGGGTGGCGCCGGACGCGATCACGCGCGAGGTGCTGGCGCTGGTCGGGGCGCGCTTCGGCAACCATTTCGGCGACCTGGAGCCGTTCTGGTTTGCCGTCACGCGCGGCGAGGCCGAGGCGGCGTTCGCGGCCTTCGTGGAGACGGCGCTGCCGAAGTTCGGCGACTACCAGGACGCCATGCTGGCGGGCG
>LSKJ01000244.1 GCA_001557035.1 Rhodospirillaceae bacterium CCH5-H10
GGTTGTCGCTTACGAGCCGGTCTGGGCGATCGGCACGGGCAAGACTCCGACCGTGGCCGAGGTCGCCGCAGCCCACGCGCACATTCGTAAGGTGCTCGGCGGGCTGACCGGCGAGGCGGCCGGCGTTCGTCTGCTCTATGGCGGCTCGGTGAAGGGCAGCAACGCGGCCGAGCTCCTGGCGGCCGGCGACGTCGATGGCGCGCTGGTCGGAGGGGCGAGCCTCGTTGCGGCGGAATTTTTGGCTATCGCCAAGGCCGCCTAAAGCGGCTAGAAGCGCGCGCTTGGCGCAGATGCCCTCTCAAGCTGGACGAAAATGGACGCCGTAAGACACTTCCTCCACGAATGGCGCCTCGTGCTGCTCGTCATCCATGTCGGTGTGACGGCCGCGATGATCGTCGTGATCCTCCTTCAGCGCAGCGAAGGCGGCGGCCTCGGCATGGGCGGCCGGTCGGACGCCCTGTTCTCGGTGCGCGGCCAGGCCAACATCCTGTCGCGCATGACCGCGATCTTCGCGACGATCTTCTTCGTCCTGAGCATGATCATGGCCTGGAGCATGACCGATCCGGTCCGTGCCACGCGGTCGATCATGGATCGCGCGCCGGTCGGGCAGGGCACGCCTGCCGCTCCCGGCGGTATGGCCCCGGCGCCGACGGCACCCGCCGCGCCGGCGCAACCCGCCGCTCCCACGCGCTAGGGTTCCCGATGAATTCCGCTTCCTCCCCCCGCCGAAAAGTCTCCGGCGGGGCGATATCCCCATGGCTGCGCTCCACAAGCGCTTGTATGCTGTAGGCCCATGACGCGCTTTATCTTCATAACGGGCGGCGTGGTTTCCTCGCTTGGTAAGGGTCTTTCGTCGGCGGCGCTGGGCGCGCTGCTGCAGGCCCGTGGCTACAAGGTCCGGCTGCGCAAGCTGGACCCCTACCTCAACGTCGATCCGGGCACGATGAGCCCGTATCAGCACGGTGAGGTCTTCGTGACCGACGACGGGGCCGAGACCGACCTCGACCTCGGCCATTACGAGCGCTTCACCGGCGTCGACGCCAAGCAGAGCGACAACATCACCACCGGCCGCATCTATTCGACCGTGATCGCCAAGGAGCGGCGCGGCGAGTATCTCGGCGCCACGGTGCAGGTCATTCCGCACGTCACCGACGCCATCAAGGAATTCGTCGTCGCCGATACCGACAAGGAAGATTTCGTGCTGGTCGAGGTCGGCGGCACGGTCGGCGACATCGAGAGCCTGCCGTTCCTCGAAGCCATCCGCCAGGTCGGTAACGAACTCGGCCGCGAGCGCACGATGTACGTGCATCTCACCCTGCTTCCCTGGGTGCCCACGGCGGGCGAGCTGAAGACCAAGCCGACCCAGCACTCGGTGAAGGAATTGCTGAGCGTCGGTATCCAACCCGACCTGCTGGTCTGCCGAAGCGGCGACAAGGAGATCCCGGCCAACGAACAGCGTAAGATCGCGCTGTTCTGCAACGTGAAGCCCGAGCGGGTCATCGAGGCGCGCGACGTCGACACGATCTACCAGGTGCCGATCGCCTATCACGAGCGCGGCTTCGACCGCGAGGTGTGCCGCTATTTCGGACTGCCGGTCGAAGAGGAGCCGAATCTCGACCGCTGGCGCGGCGTCGTGCGCTCGGTGCGGGAGCCCGAGGGTAAGGTCACCATTGCCGTGGTCGGCAAGTACACGGTGCTGCTCGACGCCTACAAGTCGTTGTCGGAGGCGCTCACCCATGGCGGCTTCGGCAGCAACGTGAAGGTCGGCCTGGAGTGGATGGACTCCGAGATCTTCGAGCGCGACGACGCCGTCAGCCGGCTGGAGCATGTCCACGGTATCCTGGTGCCCGGCGGCTTCGGCGAGCGCGGCACCGAGGGCAAGATCCACGCGGTGAAGTTCGCTCGCGAGCGCAAGGTACCGTTCTTCGGCATCTGCTTCGGCATGCAGATGGCCGTCATCGAGGCGGCGCGTAACCTGCTGGGCATAGAGACAGCCTCGTCGAGCGAGTTCGGCCCGACAGATCACGCCGTCGTGGGCCTGATGACCGAGTGGATGAAGGGCAACCAGCTCGAGAAGCGTTCCGCCGATGGCGATCTCGGGGGCACCATGCGGCTCGGCGCGTTTCCGGCCCATCTGCGTCCGGGCACCAAGGTCCACGAGATCTACGGCCAGGACGTGATCAGCGAGCGGCACCGGCATCGCTACGAGGTCAACGTCAACTACAAGGACCGGCTGGAGCAGGTGGGCCTGCGCTTCTCGGGCATGTCTCCGGACGGCATCCTGCCCGAGATCGTCGAGATTCCCGACCATCCGTGGTTCATCGGCGTCCAGTATCATCCCGAACTCAAGTCGCGGCCCTTCGCGCCGCACCCGCTGTTCACCTCGTTCATCGGCGCGGCGAAGACACAGAGTCGCCTCGTCTAGGCAAGGACGGGGCCGCGGCCGGGTCGCATTTCCGTCACCTTTTCAGGTGAATTTGGCGTCATGTTCCGCATTGCCGCCCTCGTCACACTCGCCGTCGTCACGCTCGGCTCGAATGCCTGGGCGCAACCCTCGTCGCAATCGCCCTACGGCAAGGCCGAGCGGCGCGATCCCATCTTCCTGCGCTTCAGCGAGATGGCGAACCGCTACTGGGTGAACACCGAGACCAACTCGGCCAGCCACAAGGTCGTGGCCATCCCGATGCCCAAGCAGTGCGCCTTCCTCTATGCCGACGCCTACACGCGCGGCCAGCAGAGCGAGTCCGAGGTCCAGCAAACGGCGCTGTCGAACTGCAACCGGCGCCTCCAGGAGCTCGGGCCCCTCGGCGAGAATTACGGCGTGGACTGCCGCTGTCAGGTCGTCATCAGCGACGAGACCTACGTCGTCCCGAAGGCTGCCATGCCCGACGATGCCTACGGCCCGACCTCGATTTTCTACCGCGACGAACGCGGCAACGTCGCCCGGCTGAACGGCCTGGTGCGCTATGGTGCACTGATCGGCCGGGACCGCTCCGTCACCTTCACGGTCGACAACCCTCGCGGCGAGCAGGTGTGCAACGGCACCATGACCAACGAGAACCCCGGCAGCGGTCAGTTTTCGCTGTCCTGCTTCGGCGGCAAGTTCGCTGGCCGCGGCACCTTCGAGAGCAAGACCGGCGCCCCCAACGACCATATCATCGCCCGTGGCCAGACGGGGCGCGGACAGCCGGTGACCATGGTGATCGGCCTGCCGGCGCAGCTGGCGGCCAACACCTATGGCGCCCTCTGACATGCGCCTTCCCGCAATAGCCCTCGGCCTCGCGCTCCTGGCCCCTGTCATCGCCGTCGCGCAGAGCGCGGGCGAGGTCGAGCGTTGCTTTCAGAATCCCGGCGCCTGCGCCTCAGGTGGAGGAGGCGGGGGGGCTGCTCCGCCGGCCCAGGCACCGGCACCGCCTCCGGCGCCTCTCGCGGCACGGTCTGCGCCGGCACCCGACTACACGACCGTGCTCAACAGCCCGGAGCCGGATCGCAAGAAGATCCAGGAGTCGCTGCGCACGCTCGACAAGTACAACGGCCCGATCGACGGCAACCTGCAGTCCGAAGCCACGATCAAAGCGATCGGCGATTGGCAGAAAGGCCGCAACACCCCCGTCGTCGGCAAGCTGACGCCGCAGGAAGCCGCCCAGCTCAATGCCGAGGCCAGCCGCGCGCCGATCCGCCGCCTCGAATCGCCACCGCCGCAGACCGCCCAGCCGGTTCCGCTGGCGCCGGCCAAGCCGCCATCCAATGCCGATGCACTCAAGGCGCTGAAGGACCGCCTCGCCGAGCGTCGCAAGGCCGCCGAGCCGAAGGCCAATGCGGCAGCCCAGGCGCTGGTGCGCGACCTCAAGGCCTACGTCGCTGCCGACGGCAAGGGCGTGGCGGGCGAGCAGTTCGCCGACTTTGCCAAGTGGTACGCCGACAACAAGACTGCCGGCCGCACCGTCGGCGAGATTACGCCGGTCATCGAAGACTATGGCGATGCCAAGGCTGGCGCCGCGACCACGACCGAGGTGAAGTTCGAGACGAAGCAGGGCGACAAGACCTACGGCCAGTGCCTGGTTTTTGCCTGGATCGAAGGCACGCCGCGCAAGAACCCGCAGGCCTTCGGCTGCAACGACGTCGCCGCCGTCGAGAAGTGGAAGACTGACCAGGCGCTGAAGAGCGCCTGGCGCTGAGTTAGGCCACGCCCGCCATCTCAACGGAGCGCGCCACTCCAGTGGCGCTCATAATCATGATTGCGCCACTGGAGTGGCGCGCTCCGTTGAAACTATCTCCCTTTAAACATTCGCCCCGTGGATCGCCTCGATCACGGCCTTGGTGACGTCCGCGGTGCGCGCGGTGCCGCCGAGGTCGGGCGTGTGGAAGCGCTTGTCGGCGGTCACGCGCTCGATCGCCTTCATCAGGCGACCGGCGGCGGCGGGTTCGCCGAGATGCTCCAGCATCATCACGGCCGACCAGAAGGTGCCGACGGGATTGGCCACGCCCTTGCCCATGATGTCGAAAGCCGAGCCGTGGATCGGCTCGAACATCGAGGGGAAGGTACGCTCCGGATTGAGGTTCGCGGTCGGCGCGATGCCGAGGGAACCCGCCAGAGCGGCAGCGAGATCGGAGAGGATGTCGGCATGAAGGTTGGTCGCCACCACCGTGTCGATGCTGCCGGGCTTCATCACCATGCGCATGGTCATGGCATCGACCAGCATCTTGTCCCAGGTCACGTCCTTGAAGTCGGCGGCAACCTCGCTGGCGATCTCGTCCCACATCACCATGGCGTGGCGCTGGGCGTTCGACTTTGTGACGACGGTGAGCAGCTTGCGCGGCCGGGACTGGGCGAGCTTGAAGGCAAAGCGCAGGATGCGCTCGACGCCGGCGCGCGTGAACATCGACACGTCGGTAGCCGCCTCGATCGGCGAGCCCTGGTGGACGCGGCCGCCGACGCCGGAGTACTCGCCCTCGGAGTTCTCGCGCACGATCACCCAGTCGAGCTCGTTGCCATTCACGTGGCGCAGCGGCGAGGTGATGCCCGGCAGCACGCGCGTCGGACGGACGTTGGCGTACTGGTCGAAGGGCTGGCAGATCGCCAGCCGCAGGCCCCACAGGGTGACATGGTCTGGAATGTCGGGATGGCCGGCCGAGCCGAACAGGATCGCGTCGTGCCTGGCAATCTGCTCGCGTCCGTCCGCCGGCATCATGCGGCCGTGCTTCTTGTAGTAGTCGCCGCCCCAGTCGAAATGGTCGATCTGGAAAGCGAAGCTGCCCTCGCGCTTGGCGATGGCTTCCAGGACCTCGACTCCCGCCGACACGACTTCGGTGCCGATGCCGTCGCCGGGAATGGCTGCGATCTTGTAGGTCTTCATCACGCTCTCCGGATCAGTTGCTGGCCTTGACGCCGGCCGCCTTGATCACGGCGTCCCAACGCTTCACTTCGGCTTCGAGATAGGTCTTCAGGGCTTGCGGGCTCACCTGCGCCTCGGCGACAGGCTCGGTGCCGAGACCGGCGAAGCGCTCGACCACCTTGGGATCCTTCAGCGCCACCTTGAGCGCCGCGACCAGCTTGTCGGTGACGTCCTTCGGCAGTCCCTTGGGTGCCCACAGCGCATGCCAGGCCGAGACCTCGAAGCCGGGCAGGGCGCCGCCGTCCAGGGTCGGCAGGCCGGGCACGGACGAGACCTTGGTCTTGGTGGTGACGGCATAACCCTTGATGCGGCCGTCCTTGATGTGTCCGGTCGTGTTGGTCGTCTGGTCGCACATCACATCGAAGGTGCCGCTGATCAGGTCGTTCATGGCCGGACCCGTGCCCCGATAGCCGACACCCTCCATCTTGATGCCGAGTTCCTTCATCAGGATCAGCATGCACAGATGCGAGGCCGAGCCGATGCCGGCATGGCCGTAGGTCGCCTTGCCCTGGTTCGCTTTCATCCACGCGACGATCTCGGCGATGTCCTTGGGCGGCAGGCCGGCCTTCGACACCAGCGTCATCGGCACGTCGGTGATGCGGCCGAGATGGTCGAAGTCGCTCACGACGTCGTACTTGAGCCCGTCATAAAGGGCAGGGGCCGTGGCCTGCGCGATATGCCAGACGGCGATCGTGTAGCCATCGGGTGCCGCGCGCGCGACCTTGGCCATGCCGATCGTGCCGCCGGCGCCGCCGACATTCTCGACCACGACGGTCTGGCCCAGCGTCTTGCTCATCGACTCGGCGATCAGCCGCCCCACCGTGTCGGTCGGGCCGCCGGCGGCGGCCGGCACCACGAGTGTGATCGGCTTGTTGGGATAGGCGCTTTGCGCGAGGGCGGGCCCGGCCAAGGCCAGGGGTGCGGCGGCGATCAGCAGGGCACGACGGAGAAGGCTCATGGTTTCACTCCCGGGAATTCTTCTTTGGACTTTACTTAGGAGCGCCGGCGGCGGCCCGCAATCGGCGCTGGATTATACAAATTTCTGATATAATCCTGGCGTGGACCTGCATCAGCTTCGCTGCTTCGTCGCCGTCGCCGAGGAACTGCACTTCGGTCGCGCGGCGCGCCGCCTCGACATGCTGCCCTCGGCGCTCAGCCGGGAGATCCGCCTGCTCGAGACTTCGCTCGGCGCGCCGCTGCTGCTGCGGACGACGCGCAACGTGATGCTGTCGCAGGATGGTGCGGCCTTCATCGACGATGCGCGGGCGCTGCTGGCGCGTGCCGACGCGCTCGCCGCCGAAGTTCGCGAGCGGGGCCGCAGGCGATCCAGCAGCCTCGTCCGGATCGGGGCGATCGATACCGCCGCGGCGGGTCTGGTGCCGGCGCTGTTGCATGATTTCCGCGAGCTGCGCGCGGCCGCCACCGTTCAACTGGTCGAGGACAAGACTGTCCGGCTGCTGCCGAAGCTCCTGTCCGGCCGGCTCGACGTCGCGTTCATCCGGCCGCCCGAGCGGCTCGACGAGCGCATCGACGTCATGATGCTCTTCCACGAGACGCCGGTGGTCGCCTTGCCGTCCCGTCACAGGCTCGCAAGCCGCCGGCGGCTCACCGTCGAGGCGCTGGCGCAGGAACCGATGATCGTACCGGACCGCAGTTCACGCCCGCACAGCCACGATCTCACGATCAAGCTGTTCGAGCGGGCCGGCCTTCGGCCCCGGCTGGCGCAGAGCGCGGAGGAGAAGCAGACCATCGTGCATCTGGTCGCGGCGGGGCTGGGCGTCGCGATCGTGCCACGCTCGGCGGCGCGCCTCGGCGTCTCGGGCGTGCGCTTCGTGCCGCTCGCCTCCCGCGACGCGCTCGGCCTCGATCTCCTGCCGATGGGGGCGGCGTGGCTGCGCAACGCACGCGACCCGCTGCGCGACGAAATCCTCGACCTGCTCCGCCTGCATCTGCCGCGCTACGCAGCGGGTGCATGACTTTATAGGACGACAGTCGACGGCTACTTCGCTCGCTCGAGGTAGCTCTCGAAGACGCCGACATGCACGAAGGCCGGATCGGCCGAGTCCGACCACAGGTCGCGCGAATCGAAGCGGACGTCGTAGGTCGGCTCGTCTTCGGCCTCGATGCCGTGGCCATGGGCGTCGGGGAACGGATAAGGCGGCGACACGCCAACCACGGTGCCGCTCTTGCCGCGGATGTAGCCCGGCATGCGGACATGGCCGGGAACGTAGTCCGTCTTCACCGTGACCTTGTCGCCGACCTTGAGTTGCTCGCGTGTCGTGACGTTGCCGCGGCCTGGGGCGCTGGGTGAGGAGAGGGGAAAGGCGCCTCCGGCGCGCCGGTCCAGTTCCTCCTGGGTGAGGATGCCCTTCTCGACGCACAGGGTCGCCAGGCTGGTCAGCGAGCGCTCGTAGTAGCTGGCCGACAGGTAGTGCCGCGGCTCCATCCGCTCGATGGCGTGGCGATACTCGTCCATGTTGAAGATGCCGAGCTTCACCGCCAGAGAGTAGAGCGCATTGACGCGCTTCTCCCACGGCTCGTGGAAAGTCTGGGCGCGAAGCGAATAGCGGACGCGGCCGAAGCCCTGTTTGCCGCCGAGATCGTGAATGCCGTCCATGAGTGTCCCCAATCCCTAGAGGCGCGAGACGCCGATCATGGCGTCCTTGGTGACGAGCCCGGCGAGCTTCTCCTCGGACCAGCCCTCCGTATTCGCGGGGCGGACCGGCAGCACCATGTAGCGGGTGTCGGCCGTCGTATCCCAGACGCGGATCTCCATGTCGGCCGGCAGATCGAGGCCCATCTCCTTCAGCACAGTGCGCGACTGGCGCACGACGCGGGCGCGATACTCCAGGTCCTTGTACCAGTCCGGCGGCAGGCCGATGATCGAGAAGGCGGTGCAGGAACAAAGAGTGCAGCAGATCACGTTGTGAATCTTCGGCGTGTTCTCCAGCAC
>LSKJ01000245.1 GCA_001557035.1 Rhodospirillaceae bacterium CCH5-H10
ACGTCTTCATGACGTTCGCCTGGTACGGGCACCTGAAGTTCACCGACAAGCCGCTTTGGCTGGTGGTGGTGGCAAGCTGGGGCATCGCCTTCGCCGAATACTGCTTCGCCGTCCCGGCCAACCGGTACGGCCATGCGGTCTATTCGGCCGCCGAGCTCAAGACCATGCAGGAGGTGATCACGCTCGCCGTGTTCGCCGCCTTCTCGGTTCTGTATCTCGGCGAGCGCATCACCTTGAACCACCTCGTCGGCTTCGCCCTGATCTGCGGCGGCGCCTTCTTCATCTTCAAGGGACCGCTGCCGTCCTGGTGAGCGCGTCGGCCTACCGAACCGTATTGCGCGGCACGTCGCGGAACGGCTTGGTCGTGTCGATGCTCGGCTCCTTGGGCATCTTGAGGACGCGCTCGGAGATGATGTTGCGCTGGATCTCGTCGGTGCCGCCGGCGATCGACGTGGCCGGCACGGAGACCAGGATCTCGGCGATCACGCCGTTCATCGGGCTGTCGGCGCCGGTCAGCAGGGCGTCGGCGCCGGAGAGCTGGGTGTGGATGCGGGCCGCGGCGCGGGCGACATGGCTCGACACCAGTTTGCCCAGCGAGCCCTCGGGGCCCTGCGGCTTGCCCTGCTGGGCGGCGGCGCGGGCGCGGCGCGCCGTCCATTCGGCGGCCTTCGACATGGTGAGCAGCTTGGCGATCTCCTGCCGCACCACGGGATCGCCGAGATGGCCGGTCTCCTTGGCGCGCGACAGGATCAGATCGACCCGGCCAGCCCGCTGCGGATACCACTTGTAGGGCTCCATCGTGGTGGCGATCTCGGCCCGCTCCTCGTCGTAGGCGCGGCCCTTGCGGTCCGACCCCATCGCCCAGGTGCGCAGTCCGTCGGCGCCGCGGCGCTCGTGCATCAAGGTCGTCGTCGTCACGGCCCAGCCGTCGCCCACGTTGGCGACCAGGAATTCCGGCTCGACCACGGCGTCGGTCATGAACACCTGGTTGAACGAGGCGTGGCCGTTCATCTGCTTCAGCGGCTGCACGTTCACGCCGGGCTGGTGCATGTCGATGATGAAGTAGGACAGGCCCTTGTGCTTGGTCTGGTCCCAGTCGGTGCGGGCCAGCAGCAGGCCCCAATGCGCGTGATGGGCCGAGGTCGTCCAGACCTTCTGGCCGTTCACGATCCACTTGTTGCCGCTCATCTCGGCGCGCGTGACGGCACCGGCCACGTCGGAGCCGGAGCCGGGCTCGCTGAAGAGCTGACACCAGGTGTCCTCGCCGGTGAGGATGCGGCGCAGGAACTTCTCCTTATGCAGGTCGGTTCCGTGCGCCAGGATGGTCGCGGCCGCCAGCGTGCGGATGCCGGCCTTGGCGACGCCGATCGCGCCGATGCGCGCGAATTCCTCGTCGACGACGGCCTGGAAGGCCTGCGGCAGGTCGCGGCCGTACCATTCCTTGGGCCAGGTCGGCACGCCCCAGCCCGAATCGGCCAGCTTGTTGCGCCATTCCACGAGGCCCAGTTCGGGGTTCCAGTTGGCTTCGAGCCAGGCGCGCACGTCGGCGCGGACGGAGTCTTCGGTGAGTTCGCTCATCTTCCTGCTCCTCAGGCGGCCCAGTGCTGCATCATCTGCTCGCGGTGATGATGGGCATCGCCCAGCAGCACCTCCGAGCTCTTGGCGCGCTTGAACCAGAGATGGGTATCGTTGTCCCAGGTGAAGCCGATGCCGCCGTGGATCTGGATGGCATGGACGGCCGTCTGCAGCGCGGCGTCGCTGGCGGCGGCCTTGGCGAGCGACACAACGGCGACGACGTCGTCGTCACCCTCGTCGAGCGCGGCGGCGGCGTAGTAGGCGGCCGACTTGGCCAGCTCGACGTCGACCAGCATGTCGGCGTGCTTGTGCTTCATCGACTGGAAGGAAGCGATGGCACGGCCGAACTGCATGCGCATCTTGGCGTATTCCAGCGAATCCTCGCGCAGCCGGTCGGCGACGCCGGCCATCTCGTTGGCCAGGCATGCCGCGGCCTCGACCATGGTGCGGGCGAACGGCGCGGCGGCGGCGCCGGCCTCGCCCAGCAGCGTGGCTTCGACGCCCTTGAACTCGAGGCGGGCGAGCTTGCGGGTCTCGTCCATCGTCTTCAGCAGCTTGCGTGACAGGCCCTTGGCATCGCCCTTCACGGTGAAGAGGGAGAGGCCCTTGTCACCGCTGCTGCCCGGCGCGCGGGCCAGCACGACGATGAGATCGGCGGTGTGGCCGTCGAGCACGTAGCTCTTGAAGCCGTCGAGGACGTAGCCCGCGCCGGAGGACTTGGCCGTCAGGGTCGTGGCGGCGGCATCCCAATGGGCCGGATCCTCGACCCAGGCCAGCGTGGCGACCGTATCGCCGGCGGCGATGCCGGGCAGCAGCGCCTGCTTCTCGGCTTCCGTGCCGGCATTGAGGATCGCGCCGGTGGCGAGAACGGCGGTCGAGAAGAACGGCGCGCAGAGCAGCGACCGGCCCATCTCTTCCAGCACGATGCAGAGTTCGCCGAAACCGAAGCCCTGGCCACCATAGGTCTCGGGAATGCGCACGGCGGTGAGGCCGAGCTCGCTGTTGAGCTTGCGCCAGGCAGCGGCCTCGAAGCCGGCCTCGGTCGCCATCAGGCGGCGCACTTCCTTGGTGGGCGAACGTTCGCCCAGGAAGCGGCGCAGGTTCGACCTGAACTCTTCCTGCTCGCTGGAGAAACTGAACTTCATAAACGAATCCTCCCAGTGCCGATTTTAGGCACTGGGAGAGATGACCGGAAGCGCCCCCGGAGCGTCGGGGATTGCAGGGCGAGACGCCGACGCGGCGTCGCGGCCTTACAGGTCGAGCAGGTCGATGTGCACCGTCGACGGGTTCTGCGCGCCGGCGGCTACGAAGCCGAAGCTGGTTTCACCGTCATGGGCGATCGTTCCGTTATAGGAGGTGTTGCCGATCACGTAGCCGCTCGCATCGTGCGACACGATGACGGCGTTCCAGATGTCGGTGATCTGGTTGGTCGTCTCGATCTTGACCTGCCAGCCCGTGACCGTGGCATCGCCCTCGTTCTCAAGGGTCACGCTGCCGTTGAAGCCGCCCGACCAGGAATTGACGATCGCGAACATGGCCTCGAGATCGCCCGAACTGGACGAAGGCGGCGTCGGATCGGTGGGAGTCGTGGGCGTGGTGGGCGCCGTCGTCGCGGTATCGTCGTCGACGATGGTGCCGGTTCCGGTGGCGCGCGTGATCGTGGCGCCCACGGCGTTGCTGAGAACGACGCCGAAATGCTCGTTGCCCTCGACCAGCCTGTCCGGGCTGATCTCGATCGTGATCGTCTTGCTCTGCTCGCCGACGGCGAAGGTGACGTGGCCGTTTTCGGCGATGAAGTCGGCCGCGCCGGCCTCGCCGTAGACGGTCTGGTAATCCACGGTCACTTCGTGCGTCGCGGCTTCCGAAAGCGTCAGCACGAAGCTCGCGATCGGGCCGCTCGGCGTGCCGCCGTCTCCCGGCGCATCCTCATGGAACTCGTACTGGATGGGCGTCAGGTAACCCATCTTGTCCTGGTTCACGGTCCGCCAGTCGTTTGCCAGGATACCGCCGGTATCGCTGGAGTTGGGGTTCCACGACCAGAAGGTCCAGCTCACACCCTTATGACCGGCCGGCAGGTCGTGCGTGCCGTTGTTGTCGAGATCGCCGGACAGATAGGACGTGATGGCCTCCAGCCATGGCGCGTCCTTGGGGTCCTGCAGCTTGGTGCCGAACTCGCCGATGTAAACCGGGGCGATGCCTTCCTTGAAGATGTAGCCCCACATCTGGTCGAACTTCGCGGGCAGGTCCGCCGCGAAGTTCGAGCCCTGGAACCAGGGTTGGGCGTAGACCGAGTTGGGATAGTCGTGCGCGGAATAGACGAGCTTGTTGTCGATCGCGAGGTCGATCGGCCGGTCGCGCACGCCCATGAGGTTGCCGCCCCACCAGTAGTTCTGGCCCTGGTAGCTCGCGACGCCCTCGACGAAGATCAGCATGTTGGGATTGACCTCGCCGATGGCGTTGCCGGCCCGTTCGGCCGCCGCCGCCCAGTCTCTTGGTCCGCCGCCGCCCCACGTGCCATTGTACGGCTCGTTGTGCAGGTCCGCGCCGATCACCGCCGGATTGTCGGCATAGCGCTCCGCCAGCATCTTCCAGTCGGCGATCCAGTCCGCTTCGCTGTGCTGGCTGTCGTACCAGAGGCCGTTTTCCGAAGCGCCGGCGCCGGAATTGTTGCGATGGTGGTCGAGGATGATCTTCAGCCCGATCTGTTCGGCATAGGCCACGATCTTGTCCATGACCTGCATGGCCGACAGGCCGCGCAGGTCGGGGTTCGCCGAGTAGTTGATGTTGGGCGTGCCGGTGCTGTGGAGCGTGTCGTTCGAGAAGGGCAGACGGATGGTGTTGAACCCGAGGTCCACCATCTGGTCCATCATCTCCTTGTAGTTGCGCGTCCACAGGCCGTGCGGGGCAAGGTCGTTGTTCTCGAAGCCGAACCAGTTCACGCCGGCGATCTGCACCGAGTGCCCGGCCGAATCGACGATCTGGTTGCCCGAGGTGCTGAGCCAGCCGGGCGCCGCCCCGCCGCCGGGATTGCCCTCGGTCACCGTCGCGTCGGAGATGGCGAGCGTCGGGCCGGCCGGCGCATCGTCGTTGACGATTGTGCCGGCGCCGGTCGCGTCGGTGATGGTCGCGCCGGTCGGGCTGGACAGGACGACGCTGAAGCCTTCGTTGGCCTCGACCGTGGCATCGCCGATGGTGGCGACCTGGATGGTCTTCTGAGTCTCGCCGGGCGCGAAGGTGAGCGTGCCGAATTGCGCGGCATAGTCGCTGCCGGCAACGGCCGTACCGTTGGCCGTCGCGAAATTCACGGTGACCGGCGAGGTGGACGCCGCGGACAGGCTCACGGTGAAGCTGGTTTGTCCGGGCGTTGCCGCGCTTCCTTCGGCCGCTGAGGCATCGTCGATCGAGATCGACGGCAGGGCGGTGGCGCTATCGTCGTTGACGATGGTGCCGAGTGCGCTGCCGTCCCGGATCGTGGCGCCGGTCGGCGAGGTGAGGTTGACCTTCAGCGTCTCGTTGGCCTCGACCGCCGTGTCGCCGGTCACCTGGACGCGGATGACCTTCGATGTCTCGCCGGCGGCGAATGTCAGCAGGCCCGACTGGGCGACAAAGTCCTGGCCGGCCTTGGCGGCGCCGTTG
Organism: Rhodospirillaceae bacterium CCH5-H10; assembly: GCA_001557035.1. Lineage (GTDB taxonomy): Bacteria > Pseudomonadota > Alphaproteobacteria > Reyranellales > Reyranellaceae > Reyranella. The sequence continues at coordinate 5,212 of LSKJ01000245.1, forward strand.
GTGGTGGCGTAGGCGACCGTCACCGGGCCGGACGTCGCCGCGGACAGGCTGACGGTGAAGGCCAGCTCGCTGTTGCCGCTGTTGCCCTCCGTCACCGTGGCGTTTGCAATCGTGATCGTGGCGTCGTCGTTCGCGATCGTGCCGATGCCGAGGCGGTCGGCGATCTTGCCGCCGGTCGCACCGGACAGGTTGATCTTCAGCGTCTCGTTGCCTTCGATGACCGTATCGCCGGTGACCTTGATGTTGATCACCTTGGAAGTCTCGCCGGGCGCGAAGGTGACCGTGCCGGTCTGGGCGACGTAGTCCAGTCCCGCCTTGGCCGTGCCGTCCTCGGTGCCGTAGGTCACGCTCACCGGGCCGGTGGTGGCTTCCGAGAGGGTGATGGTGAAGGCGAGATCGCGCGTGCCGCCGTCGCCTTCCTTGACCGTTGCGTCGGCGATGGTGATCTTCGGAACGACGACGTCGTCGGTGAGGATCGTGCCGACCGCCGCGCCGTCGGCGATGGTGGCGCCGCTCGGGGCGGAAAGAGCGAGCGACAGCGTCTCGTTCAGCTCGGCGACCTTCTCGCCGTTCACCGTGATGCTGATGGTCTTCTGCGTCTCGCCGGCTGCGAAGGTGACGGTGCCCGACTTGGCGACGTAGTCCGAGCCCGCCATGGCGGTGCCGTCGGCGGTGGCGTAGGCGACCGTCACGGGCCCGGTCGCCGCCTGGGACAGGCTGACCGTGAAGTTCATCTGGACGGTGCCGCTGCTGCCTTCGACGATCGATGCGTCGCCAACCGAGACGGTCGGCAGGGAAGGCGGCGGCTCTTCTCCCGCGCCATTCAGCGTCAGGCCCGTGGTTGCGGTGCCACCCGTGGCGCCCGGAGTCGCCTGGAAGCCGAAGGTGACGCTGCCGCCGGCCGAGACGTCGGCGTTGTAGGAGGCATTGCGGAGCACGTAGTGGGTGCCGACGCGGCTGACGATCTCGGCCCCCCAGATGTTGGTGATGGCGAAGCCCGCATCGAACTCGATCGTCCAGCCGCGGACGCCGCTGGTTCCGCCTTCGACCGTCATGTTGCCGATGAAGCCCGAACCCCAGTTGTCCTTGACCGTGTACTTGACCGTAGCCATCGCTTCCCTCCGCTCAGTTTCCGCTCATCGCGTGCGAGACAGATGCCATCGACATTGGGGCGTTACATCGGCGGCCCCCCGGCTAGTCGGTGAACCCGGCAGGAAAGTCGGCGAACGGGGTTGCGGCGTGCCGGGCAGGCAGTGCTTGCCTGACTGCGCCAAATGCCCAATCTTTCGCGGGAATTCAGCCGTCCCGCCCGGAGCGCCTCGACCTTGTCCGAACGTCTGCTTGCCCGGTGGAACGGCCTGCCGCTGTTCTGGCGAGTCCAGATCGCGGGATGGGGGTTGTTCGCGATCGCCGACCTGCTGGCGCAGCGTATCGCCTTTCACAGCTATTCGGTGGCCTTCGCCCGGACAGGACTCATTCTCGTCTGCCTGGTCGCGATCTCGACGGCGATGCGCAGCGTCTACGTCACGAGGCGCTTCGCCCATCGCGTATCGATCGGCGGCGTGGCGCTGATCGCGCTGCTCTCGCTGCTGGGAGCGCTCGTCGTCGCGAGCATGATCGTTCTGGTCCATGAGGCTTTGCCCTGGATCGTGCCGCCCGACCGTCGCGGCGTCGAAGAGTTTTTCGTCCCATTCGTGCATTACTTCTTTGCCCTTGCGGGATGGAGCCTCGCCTACTTCTGGCTGCGCGCGGAGATGGCGGAACAGGCGCAGCATCGACGGACCATGCGCGCCCAGGCCGAGGCCCTGCGGGCCGAACTCGAACAGCTTCGCCTGCAACTCGATCCGCACTTCCTGTTCAATGCCCTGAACGGCGTCGCCGAGGAGATTCCCGAGCACCCGGCCGCGGCATTAGACATGCTCCGCAACCTGACTGCCTACCTCCGACACTCGCTCGACGGCATCAATCACACGGTTGTCACGGTCGAGGGCGAGGTGACAGGACTCGCCGCCTATCTCGCCGTCCAGAAGGCGCGCTTCGGGGATCGCCTGCAGACCCGGATGGATGTTGCGCCGGAAGCCAGGCCGCGCCGTATTGCAAGCTTCCTGCTCCAGCCCCTTGTCGAAAACGCCGTCAAGCACGGACGGCGCGAACAAGGCCTCGATCTGCGCATCGACATCCGTGCGGGCCATGAGGTGCTTCATATCGAGGTCTCGAATGCCGGTACGCTCGCGCCCGCCAATGCCACGCGCCGCCAGCGTCCCGGTATCGGCGTGGAGAATGTGCGCCGCCGGCTCGCGCTGCATTATCCCGAACGCCACACTTTCGCGTTGCGCGAAGCCGGCGAACGACCCGAGGAGAAGAGGGTGATCGCGACGCTCGAGCTGAAAGGCGAACCGTGCGGGTCCTGATCGTCGACGACGAGCCGCTGGCCCGCAACGCCATGCGGCGCCTGCTCGCCGCGCACGCCCATGTGGAGATCGCGGGCGAGGCCGACAGCACCGAAAGCGCGCGTGCGCAGGTCGCGAGCCTGCAACCCGACATGATCTTCCTCGACATCGAGCTGGGCGGCGGCAGCGACGGCTTCGACCTGCTCGACTCGCTGGAGCGGCCGCCCATCGTCGTCTTCGTCACGGCCTTCGCCGAGCATGCGGTCGAGGCCTTCGCCGTGAATGCCGTCGACTACCTGCTGAAGCCCGTCGAGCCGGCGCGTCTCGAAGCGGCGCTGGCGCGGGCGGCGCGCCAGCTCGCGCTTTCGGCCCTGCCGCCCGGGCCGGGTGTGATCGAACTCCGGACGCCGCGGCGGACCCTGTTCGCGACACCGGGAGAGATCGTGGCCATCTCGGCCGACGGCGATTTCGCGCGCGTCTTCGTGGCGGGCCAGCCGGCGATGATGATCCTGCGCACGCTGGCGCATTTCGAGGAACTGCTGCCGGCGCCGCCCTTCGTGCGGCTCGGTCGCTCGGTGATGATCAACCGCGACCGGCTGCGCAGCCTCGAAGCGCCGACGCGCTCGACCGGCCGTCTCGTGCTCGACGGCATGGCTCATCCGCTGACGATCGGCCGCGCCGCCACGGCCCGCCTGCGGGAGATTCTGGCGTCCGACAAAGCCTGAATTGCCGGGCCTTCGGACTGGCATCGATGCTGCAAGGCCTCCGCCGCAATCGTCGCGGGAGGAGCCCATGAAAGCCGTCGTCATCCACGCCACCGGAGGCCCCGAGCAACTCGTTCTCGCCGAACTGCCGGACCCCGTGCCCGGGGCGGGCGAGGTCCTGATCGATGTGGCCTATGCCGGCTGCAACTGGGCCGACACCCAGGTTCGCATGGGCATCTACCCGCATCCCATGACCTATCCGATGATCCTGGGCTTCGAAGTCTCCGGCACGGTCGCGGCGCTGGGGCCGGGGGTGACGGGCGTGAAGGTGGGCGATCGGGTGGCGACCTTCCCGGAAAAGGGCGGTGCCTATGCCGAGAAGTGCGTCGCGTCCGCCCTGGGCCTCATCAAGCTGCCGGACGCGGTTCCGCTCGATATCGGCGCGGCTTTTCCCATCCAGGCGCTGACCGCCTGGCACATGATGTGGACGATCTATGGCGGGATCGGCCCGGGAGAAACGGTGCTGGTGAACGCGATCGGCGGCGGTGTCGGGCTGATGTGCACCCAGCTTGCCGTGCGGGTGGGAGCGCGCGTCATCGGCACGACCGGCACGCCGGGCAAGGAAGCCAGGGCGCTGGCCTTCGGCGCCTCGCGCGTCGTGGTGACCTCGCAGGAGGATTTCGAACGGGCGGTGCTCGACTTCACCGACGGCAAGGGCGTCGATCTCGCGATCGACTCATACGGTGCCACCATGCTCGACCGCACCTTCGGCGTGGTGAAGATGCTGGGCCACATCATCAGCATCGGCGAAGCCGAAGGGCAGCCGTTCAAGAACATTCGCGAGCGCATCCTGCCGCGCTCTCAGACCTTCACCCGCCTGCATCTCGGCCATATCGACCAGACGTCGGCCGAGTGGCAGGCCGGCGTCGACCATGTGCTGGCGGCCCTGGCCGAGGGCTGGCTCAAGGTCCCGATCGAGGGTGTGTTTCCCCTGGCCGAGGCGGCGGACATGCACCGCCGCCTCGAAGGTCGGGGCGTCGCCGGCAAGCTTTTGCTGAAGGCGGCCGGCTGACGCGCACTACCGCTCGATCCAGACGTCCTCGAAGCGCCAGTTGTTGTAGATGCTGTTGATGTGCAGCGTGACGTTCTTGACCTGCGGATGCCAGCATCCGGCGATGCGGCCGTGGCTGATGATCGGCCTCGCCACGTCCTCCTGCAGCTTGCGGTCGATCTCCCAGACCAGTTCCTGCCGCTTCTTGCGGTCGGTCTCGCGCGACTGCTCCTCGAAGAGCTTGGTCATCTCCGGATTGCAGTAGTTGTTGTAGTTGCGCAGCGAGCCGCAGGCGTAACCCTCGAACAGGGTCACGTCGGGATCGTCGACCGCGCTGCCGGTGAGGTTGAGCGCGACGACATAGTCCTTCTTGAAGACGCGATTGTAATAGACGCTGGTGTCGATGATCTCGAGTTCGGCGTCGATCCAGATCTGCTTGAGCTGGTCGATGAGGATCACCGCCGGGTCCTTGAAGGTGGCGATGTTGCGGGTGCTGACCTTCAGCTTCAGGCGCTTGTCGGGCCCGTAGCCGGCTTCCTTCATCAGCGCTCGCGCTTCCTCGCGGGCCTTCTCCACGTCGCCATAGCCGATGAGGCCCTGCAGCTTCTCCTTGGGCAGACCCCAGACGCCGTCCGGCGGCGGCAGCATGGCGCCGCCCATCTGGCCTTCGCCCTCGCTCAGGATCCTGATGAAGGCATCTCGGTCGAGAGTCAGCGCCATGGCGCGGCGAACCTTCGGGTTGTCGAACGGCGCGACCTCGCGATTGACGATCAGGTTGGTGCTGACGCCGCTCTCGCGCATGGTGCACTGCGCCTGGGGTGCGTCGCGCTTGATGTTCTTCAGCAGCGGCACGGTGACGTCGGCCGGGAAGGTCATGTCGAACTTGCCGGCGACGAACGACAGCATGCGCGTCGAGCGGTCTGCGATGATCGAGAACTCGATGGCGTCGAGATAGGGCCGTCCCGGCTTCCAGTAGTCCTGGTTCTTCACCAGCTTGATGCCCTCGTTCATCTTGAAGTCGGCCAGCTTGAAGGGCCCGGTGCCGACCGGCTTGCGCCGCATGTCGGCGGCCGGGACGTGGCAGGGATAGATCGGCGTGTAGCCGGAGGCGAGCAGTGCGAGCAGCGAGGGTTGCGGCTGCTTCAGATGGAATGTCACTTCCGATGGGCTGTCCGCGGTGACCTTCTCCAGGTTGCCGTACCAGGCGCTGCGCGGATTGCGGCGCAGTTTTTCCGGCGTGAGGATCAGGTCGAAGGTGCAGGCGACGTCGGCCGCCGAGAACGGCTTGCCGTCGTGCCACTTCACGCCGTCGCGGGTCTTGAAGACCAGCTTGCGGCCGCCGTCCTTCGTCTCCCAGCTCGTCGCAAGGTCGGGCACGATGGTGTCGAGGCTGTTCTTCGGCGCGTTCTGGTCGAAGACGACGAGGTTGTTGTAGATCGACATGAAGGGGACGGCGACCGAGACGGTCGATTCCTCATGGATGGAGGCGCTGGGCGGCGTGTCCATGTGCTGGATGCGCAGCGTGCCGCCGCTCTTCTGTGCCCATCCGGTGCCGGCCCACCCGATGAGTCCCGCGGCCATACAAATCGAAGCGAAACGAATCTTGTCGATTTTCATTTTGTTTCCTCCCGACGTTTGTCTTGCAGTTGGCTGTTCTTGATCTCCATGGGATTGCAGTGCGGCTGAAAGCCTAGACCGCGTGCAGTCGATGTGTCGACCGGCAGGTTTGGTCTGCTATCGTCCGCCGCTCGTACCGAGAAACCCGAGGAGTCCCGAAGTGACCACTGCCCCCCAGCGTCTGCGCGCCCTGCTGGCCGAGCCCGGCCTCGTCGTCATGCCGGCTGTTTGGGACGGCCTCACCGCAAAGCTGACCCATGGCGAGGGCTTCAAGACGGCGTTCCTGTCGGGCTCGTGCGTCGCCGCCAGCCGCCTCGGCGGCCCCGATCTCGATCTCGTCTCGTTCGGCGAGATGTTCGATTCGTTCAACATGGTGCACAGCGCGGCGCCGGAGCTGCTGGTCCTGGCCGACGGCGACCATGGTTACGGCAATGCGATGAACGTGCAGCGCACCGTGAGCGCCTATGGCCGGGCCGGCGCCGCCGCCGTGCTGATCGAGGACAAGATCACGCCGCGCGCGCTCACCGCCGCCGGCAAGCCCTGCCTGCCGCGCGAGGAAGCGCGCATGAAGATCCGTGCCGCCGTCCAGGCCGCGAAGGAATCCGGCATCCTCGTCCTGGCGCGAACCGACTGCCGCCCGACGCAGGGCATCGACGAGGCGGTCGCCCGCATCGAGATGTATGTCGAGGAAGGCGCCGACATCCTGTTCCTCGATTCGCCCGCCGACGACGAGGAGATCCGGCGCGGTGTCGCCGCCGCCAAGGGCCGCCCGTCCTTCGCCGTACTGTCGCCCGGGGCGCCGCGCGCCACACCCTCGCAGACCGAAGCCCTCAAGCTCGGTTTCAAGATCGGCACCTATCCGACCGGCATGCTGTCGCCGGCCGCTGCCGGCATGAAGGCGGGCCTCGCCGCCCTCAAGGCGGGCGAAGCGGAAAGCAAGAGCGCACTGTCACCGGCCGACCTGCGGGCGACGCTGGGCTATGCCGACTACGACACCGCCGCCAAGCCCTTCATTGTGAAGGCCTGACGTTCGTTCCCGTCCTCGAGAGCAGAGAGCCATGAAGCGTAAAGTCAGCAAGGCGTTCGTCCATCTCGGCGCCTCTTCCATCCATGGCCTCGGCTGCTTTGCCGATATCGACATCCGGAAGGACGAGCTGGTCCGGGTGTGGGACGGCAAGGACAGCCGCTGGATTCCGCTGGCCAGGGCGCACGCCTCGCCGCAGGTCCAGCTCATCAAGCGCTTCGGCATCCGCTGCGACGGCGGGTACTGGGCGCCGCTCGACTTCCTGCGGATCTCGACCGGCTGGTACATGAACCACGACGCCGATCCCAACATCGGGTCGGACGACGGCGACGTGACCTATTACGCGCTGCGCGACATCAAGGCCGGCGAGGAACTCGTCATGGACTACCGTCTCATGGACGAGCACCACGACAATCTCCATCGCGACGAGGTCGTGCCGGCGACGGCGCGGGCCAGGCGGCGGCGGCGCAAGTGACGCCTGCCTGAGAGAGCCTGGTCCCGGGGCAACCGGACCTGCTCCCGGGCCGTTCGCTTCCTTGTGCAGGAACAAGGAGGACGTCATGGCCGCCGATCCCGACCCCAGGCCGCGGGAACGAACCAATCCCGATATCGAGCGTGACACCGGCACCGGGGAGACGGTGCGACCGCGTGACAACGATACCAGCCGCACCGTCGGCCCGGAGGACGAGGATCGCCGGGTCCGTCCCGGCGAGCGCCGTCCGCCGGGGACGATGCCCTGACAGGGCGAATCGCGCGCCGGCCGTGTCCTCGTCTCAGCGCTTGCGGACGAATTCGGCGCGCAGCACCAGGCCCTTGATGGTGTCGTGGCGGCAGTCGATCTCCTGGGCGTCGCCGGTGAGGCGGATGCTCCTGATGACCGTGCCGCGTTGCAGCGTCTGGTTGGCGCCCTTCACCTTGAGATCCTTGACCAGGATGACGCTGTCGCCGTCGGCCAGCAGGTTGCCGACCGAATCGCGCACCTCGACGCTTCGCGCAGCCTCCTCGGCCGCCGCCTTCTTCGCGGCTGCTTCCGCGGCGGGCATCCATTCGCCGCTGGCTTCGTCGTAGACATAGTCGTCGTCGGTGTCGGCCATCTGCGCCTCGGCTGCTGCAAGCGAGCGCTCTACAAGCGGGCCACGGCCGTCGCAACACGGCGCATTGTCTCGCCTAGAGGGACTGTTTCAGGAGCCATTCTCGCGCCGGGCCCGCTTGCCGGAAGACGCGCATCGGGCGGTTCGCGGCCGCCAGCATGCCGAGCACCCGAGATACCATCGCGATCTTGTCCTCGCGCACCACGACAGCCAGCGGACCCACCGCGTGGATGTGGTGGCCGGACCGCATGCGCACACCGATTGCCAGGAGATTCTCGGGCCCCATCTCTGTGTCGGCGCTGCCGCCGTCGAACAGCTTTCGATAGGCGTGGAGGTCGGCATTGTCGATGACGTCCAGATAGGCCTCGAACTCAGGCCGGGTGACGTCGCCCTCGGCGACGACCGTCATGAGCTGCTCTTTCGAATCGATCTTCCAGTGAACCGGCATGGCGTTCGATTTTGCCCGCGGTCCGTTCTGAGCGCCAGAGATGCGAAAGGAGGGGGTGACGCCGCTCGGCGGCAGGCTTAATTCTGGCGGCTCACTTTTCGCAGGAGCGCCAGACAGTGTCCTCGCATGAGGCAGCCCCCGCGGGCGCGCCCGCCCTTGTGTCCGAGCCGGTCCGTTTCGATGGAAGGCGCCTGCGCAGCGAGCGCACCCGGCATCTGATCATCGAGGCCTACCTGATGCTCCTGCAGGAGCATCGTCGCATGCCGACCGCGGCGGAGATCGCGGCCCGAGCCGGCTACTCGGTCCGCTCCATTTTCGAGCGATTCACCGATCTCGATGCGTTGAGCCTTGCCACCGCCGACTATGCCATTGCGCTGGGACAGGCCGAGGCCGAACCGCGGGACGTGGGCGGAGACCGTGCCGCGCGCATTCGTTCCCATGTACATACCCGGGCCCAGGCCTGCGAGAAGTGGCTCCCGCTGTGGCGGATCCTCACCGCCAGGCCGGTCGGGGAGCAGTTGCCGGATCTCAGGGCGCGCGTGCTGGCCGTGCGCCGGGCCAACGTCGAGCGGCTCGAACTGATGTACCGGCCGGAACTCTCCTCCCTCGATCCCTCGGCGCGCGAGACGCTCGTCCTCGGGCTTGCAACACTCACCAGCTTCGAGAGCTGGGAGGCGTTGAGGGACGATTTCGGCCTGCCGTGGGACTCGGCCCTGGATGTCTGGGCTTCGGCCATCGACCGCATGCTGCCATCGATTTCCTGACGGGACGCCGCGGCCGGGTTTGCTCCTCCTTAGACTGCAAGCGTCGTGAGGTAAGCGGTCGCGTGAGCCGCGTCGTCCGGCGCGCCGGCAAAGCCTACATAGCCATCGGGTCGGATGAGCCGCAGCGTTTTGGCATGGGCGGGATCCCGGGCCGGCACGGCCTTCACCAGCCTGGGGAACCGCGCCGCAAGACCAGCCACGAGATCGGCGGGCCCCATCGCCGTGAACTGCCGGCCGCCGGCACCGTCGGGCAGACGATGCGGCCACCGTTCGCCGGCCCTGGGTCCGCTCGCGACACGCCCGTTCCTCGCGGTGAGCGGACTGTGCGGGTAGCCGATGTCCATCTCGCCGAGCTGGTTGGCCACCTTGTGCTGGATCTGCGGAAAGCTCGCCGCAAAGTGGAGCACCGTGTTGCGCAGGTTCTGGAGGAGCGGGTTGGTGAGGGTGGCCGCCTCGGTCATCAGGCCGGCATTCTTCAATACGAGATCGCCGACCGCCGTTCGTTCCGGCGAATAACTGTCGAGCAGCGACGGCTTCGCGGCGCCCTCGATCACGAGCGCCAGCTTCCACGCGAGATTGAAGGCGTCCTGCATGCCGGTGTTCATGCCCTGGCCGCCGGCCGGACTGTGGATGTGCGCCGCGTCCCCCGCCAGGAACACGCGGCCCCTGGCGTAGTCCTTCACCTTGCGCTCGTTGATGCGGAAGGCGGCGAGCCAGATCGGGTCGGACATCACGATGCCGGGCGAGCCGCGACTCGCCATCAACGCGTTGATCTCGTCGAGCGTCGGATCGGGGTGGATCTCGCCGTCCTTCGCCGGGCCGAGATTGGCGATTACCCGCCAGCGATCGCCGACGATCGGGAAGAAGGCGAGGATGCCCTCGCGGTGCCAGAAGATGTGCAGGTGATCCTCGAGATCGAGACCGGTGACGTGGCCGTCGGCCAGCGCCCAATGCGACTGCAGGGTCGAGCCTTCGAAGGCAAAGCCCAGCCCATGGCGCACCGCCGAATGGGCGCCGTCGCAGCCGACCAGCCAGTCGGCCTCCAGCGTCTCGCGCTCGCCGTTCGCCCTGCTCAACGTCGCCTCGACCGATGAACCGGTGTCGGTGAAGCCGGTGAGTTCGACCGTGCGCTCCACGGTCACGCCGGATGCCGCCAGCCGCTCTTCGAGCACGCGCTCGGTCTCGCTTTGCGGGATCATCAGAGCGTAGGGGAACCGGCTGTCGATCAGGTCGAGCGATACCTTCGCCAGAACCTTGCTGCCGGTCGAGATCACGGCGCCGTGCCCCTGCATGCCCGCCGCAAGGAACTCCCGCGCGTAGCCCGCGTCGTCGAACAGTTCGAGAGTGCGGCTCCACAGGACCAGCGCCTTGGACTTGTCGGTGCGTTGGGCGGCCTTGTCGACGATGCGGACGGCGATGCCGTGGCGTACCAGCTCGTTGGCCAGGGTCAGGCCGACCGGACCCGCTCCGGAGATGAGCACCTTCGGATCGTTGGCCATTGAACCGTCTCCCCCGCGTGTGGGAGGAGCTTAGCCCCTGGCCGGATTTGCAGCCAATCGGTCCTTGCAAAAGCCCCGGCAAAAGGCCATATGCAGCGCGTCGATAGACGGACAGACGATTTGGTCCGCGTTCCCGGCCCAGCCGGCAGCTCGCTCCCGAACTTTGATCCCGAAAACCAGTGCGAATTCGACGGCCGGCTGCGCGTTCCCTTTGTTTGTATGTGGAACGCCGCGCGGGTAAGCATATCTAAAGTAGTGAAAGGGTTACCCATGGCTACGGGAACCGTGAAGTGGTTCAATATTCAGAAGGGCTTCGGCTTCATCCAGCCGGACAACGGCGGTGCCGATGCCTTCGTGCACATCAGCGCCGTCGAGCGCGCGGGCCTGGGCACGCTGAACGAAGGTCAGAAGGTCGAGTATGAACTCGTCGCCGACCGTCGCAGCGGCAAGATGGCCGCAGACAACCTGAAGACTGCTGGCTGACGAGCCGGCTGCCGCTTGCGGCAGCCACGCTCCAGCAAGGCAAAGAGACCCCGCACCCTCTGGGTGCGGGGTTTTTCATTTCCCGGCCTCTACGGCCGCGGCGCTGCCGCAGTGGCGGTCGGCGCCTGACATTGCTCTTGCTCCCTGCACGCATTCCCGACGGGGAATCGCGCCTCGCGCGCCTCGATGTCGACGGACCTGAACCTTGGGAGGCCCCGATGGGCAAGAAATCCAGCAAGCGCACGGAATACGTGCTGTTCAACGTCACTTACGAAGACGGCAGCCAGCGCTCCAACCGCCGCGTGCCGGCCGATGCCCTCGAAGGGCTCGAAAAGGACCTGCCGGCGCGTGACATCATCGCCGAGCAGGATCGCGAGGTTGCCGAGAAATCCGGCAAGCCGGCGCTCGCCATCAAGACACTGATACGCGCCTGATCGTTCGGGCGAGCATCGAGCGTCCGCGTCATGCCGTGAACGGCCCGATCTGCGCCGTCGCGAAGGCCGGGCGCGCCTGGATCTCGGCCCACCATTCGGCGACGCGAGGATGCCGCGCCGCCGTGATCTCCTCCGGCGCGATCTCCTCGTCGATGCGCTTGATGAAGGGCACCGCGCCGATGTCGGCGAGCGAATAGTCGTCGCCGGCCAGCCATCGGCTCTGGCGCAGCGTCTCCTCCATCCGGTCGACCAGGCTGACGGTCAGCTTGGTGCGCGCCTCCTGACGCTCTTCATCGGTGTAGGGCCGGCGTGCTGTGCGCAGCCATGCTTCGCGCCGCTCCTTGCTGGGAACGTTGGCGAGCTTTTCGGCGAGTTCGGCGTCCGACCATTGCGTGGCGACCTTGGCCATCGAGTGCGCCCAGTTGAAGATGATCAGGTTGCCGATCAGGCCGTCGACGTGGCGGATCCAGTTCCGCATCACCGCGCGGCCGTAGGCGTCGGCCGGACGCAGCGGCGGCTGTGGCCAGGTTTCGTCCACGAACTCGCAGATCGTACCGCTCTCGTAGAGCGATCGGCCATCCTCCAGGATCAGCAGCGGAATGACACCGTTTGGATTGAGCTTCAGGAAGGATGGCGCATGGTGTTCCATCTTCGCGAGATCGATCACCTTGCTCTCGAAGGGCAGGCTCTTCTCGGCGAGGCACAACCGAACCCGCCGCGACGCCGATGATCTCCAGCCGTGATAGAGCGTGAGCATTTCCCGCGTTCCCCTGAAAACGAAGCCGTTGGGCTGCCTCTCTTCTACCAGCTCAACCGCGGAAAGGCGGCACCTTGCCGCGCACGCAACAAGCGGCGTTCTGCTTCGTTGCACAGGGCATGACCTACCTTCTCCCCTTCCTTTCCCTTTTCCTGGTTGCTGCGTTCGTCTGTCTGGCCCTGCCGGGTCGGGCGGTGGCGGAACCGGCCTCCACCGAGGCGTCGCGCTGCAAGCAACTCATCGACTTCTATGACCGCTACAGCGCAGGCCGCAGCGCCCATTCGGACGGCAAGCGCAACATGACCCGCATTGCCGCCGGCATCGATTGCGAACGCGGGGACTACGCCCGCGGTATTGCCGAGATGGAGGAGCTGCTGCAGGAGCGGAAGTTCAAGCTCCCGCCCGCGCCCACCACCGCGAACGCCCGCTGACGCGGCGCGTCGGCGTCAGCGAGTGGCCGGCGTCGCCGGCAGCAGCCTGTCGATCGCCGTGATCCAGGCCTCGATGGCTTCCTCGACCGAAAGGCCATGGCGCTCGCGCATGCGGCCCCAGCTCTCGAAGTCGGTGACCTGCTCCAGCGCGATCAGGATCGTCCTGCGGTCGGCTTCCGGAAGGGGGCCGAGTTCCGCGCGGTACATCAGCGAGAGTCGGGCCCAGACCGCGTCGCGCATGAGGCCGATCCGGGTCTTCAGGAACTCCGATTCGTTCTGATTGTGCAGCAGCACCCGCCAGAGCGGCAGCCAGCGCTCGCAGATTCCGGCTCGGGTCTCCACCTGGGCGCGCAGGCGCTGCTCGCGTGTGCCGTCGAGGTCGCGGACCGCCGCCTGGACGAGACCTTCGGCGAAGGCATAGTCGGCGGCGGCCAGGCTGAGCGCCAGCAGATCGTCGAAGCGCTCGAAGACCGAGCGCACCGAATAGCCCGCGCGTTTGGCGATCTGGGCCGCCGTCGGGATCTCGGGCCTTTCGCGCAGCAGTTCGAGATAGGCTTCGATGATGAGCTGCTTGGTGCGCTCGCTGCGCAGAGCCCGGCCGTCTATGCGGCGCGGTTTGGGTAGGCCGCCCTGCGGCGCCGGCCGAGTCGTCTTGTTGCCGTCCTGCACGTTGTTTCCGCCATCGCACCCCCGCGACGAGATTGTGCGGTGATGCTGCAAATGTGCCGTCTTTCCCGGCGAACCGCCAGCGTGATGCGGGGTTTCCGCCTATGCAATTGCGAGCGGTGAAATCCCATGCGGGGTTTTCTACAATCCCGTCTGCCACAATGGCGCTTTGGGAGATTTGCGATGCGTTCGAGATTCCTGGTCGTGCTCGGCCTGATCCTCTTGCCGGTTTCGGCCCATGCTGCCGACCAGGCGGCGGCGTCCGCCTGCGCGGCCCAGCTCTCGAAGGACGGCCAGCTCCTCTACGGCAAGGTCGCACCGACCATGACGCCCAAGACCGACATCAAGGACGCCCTGACCGGCGTCGCGCGCCCGATGGTGATGGGCGGCTCGATGTCCCGCGACAACGCCCGCGCCGCCGCCGAAGCGGCGGGCGAGTGCCTGAAGTTCCTGAAGTAGAGAAAGAACGGCTGACGCCGCTCACACCGGAGGCGGCGTCGGGGGCCGTCTCCGAAGCGCGACGACCATGAGGCCGGTCAGTATCAGCCCCGCCACCGCCATCACGATCACCGCACCGCGTGGGCCGATGGCGTCGGAGATCGCGCCGGCCGCGAGCTGTCCGAGCGGGGCGGTGCCGATGCACATCGTGACGATGCCCATCAGCCGGCTGCGCATCTCGGACGGGGATTCGGTGAGCATGAGCGTGGACTGCATGTTGCCGAAGCCCGCGGTGCCGAAGCCACCCAGCAGAAGAAGCGCGAAGGCGAGCCAGTAGGATGGCGACAGCGCCATCAGGATCAGCGCGCACATGAACAGGGCCGCGCCGCCGGCAAAGGCCAGTCGCCGGTCCATGCGCAGGAAACCCGCCGCGATCAGCGCGCCTCCGATCAGCGCCCCCAGCGGCTCGCCGGCCGCCAGCAGGCCGACCAGGGCGGGAGAGACGTGGAACGCGCCCTGCCCGAGCGGCGCGACGAGGCCCGAGTAGGCGAAGGCAAACGCGTTAGTGACGATGGTGACGCCGAACACCAGCAGGATGGTGGGCCGCGTCCAGGCGAAGCGCAGCCCCTCGGCGATCTCGTGCGGGATGCGAACGAGATCGAGCCGCCGCGTCACCTGCGCATGGACGAGGCCGGCGATGGCGAAGGCCCCGGCGAACTGCACCAGCGCGGTGATCGTGTAGGCGCCCTTCATGCCCAGCCACTGGAAGGCGATGCCCCCCAGCAGCGGGCCGACCGCGCGCGTCGCGGCCGAGGTCACGCTGTCGAGCGCGATGGCGTTGACGATGCGGTGCGGGCCGGCGACCTCGCCCACCATGCGCCGGCGGGTCGACATTTCCGTCGACCACATCGTGCCGGAGACGAGATTGCCCACCGCGACGTGCCAGACCTCCAAGTGTCCCGTGACGGCGAGCGTGGCCAGCAGCGTGGAGATCAGTGCCGGCACGACCAGCGCCAGCATGAAGATCAGCTTGCGGTTCATCGCCTCCGAGAGCGCGCCCGCGAACGCCCCGAACAGCAGCTGCGGCAGCTGTCGCAGCGCCACCACGACGGTGACGGCGAGGGCCGAGTGCGTCGCCTCCCAGGCGAACAGGCCCGAGGCCAGTAGTTCCAGCCAGCGCATCGCATTGGCGAAGGCGCCGACGAGCCACAGTCTGAGGAAGTCGGGCGAGCGCAGCAGCTCGCGGATCGGCGAGTCCATTCCGGCGATCCTAGCGTCGCGCCTGCCGGGAGTCGCCGATGACTACCGTCCGATCTCCTCGAGATTGACGCCTGTCGTCTCTATGCGGAACCACCAGGTCACCGCCGCTCCCAGCAACGACGTGAAGATCAGGCCGAGCAGCAGGAAATGCGTGCCCGTCTCGGCAAGAACCAGAGGGAACGCGAAGGCCGTCAACACCGCGCCGAGCTTGGCGAAGGCCGCGGCGAAGCCCGCGCCCCGGCCGCGGATGGCGGTCGGGAACACTTCGCCCGCCAGCAGGTAGGTCTGCGCGTTGGGGCCGAGGTTGGTCATGAAATTGAACAGCATGAAGCCGCCGAACAGGCAGAGCGTGCCCGCCGGTTCCGGCAGCCGGTCCTGCAGCATGGCCAACGCCAGGCCTACGGCGCAGCCGACGAAGCCCAGGATCTGCAGCCGGATGCGGCCCACTTTGTCCGCCAGCAGCACCGCGGCGACGATGCCCACGATCAGCAGCGTGTCGATCAGGGCGGCGCCCTTGGCCGCCTGGATGTCGTGCGCGATCACGCTCGCGGTGTTCTGCAGGCGATCGACCTCGTGCCCGACGGTGCGGGCGAGGATGGTGGGCGTGAAGATGCCGATGCCGTAGGTCCCGAGATCCTGCAGGAACCACGGCACGGAGGCGAGGATGGTGGCACGGCGGTTCTTCTTCGACAGGAGGTCGCGCCAGCGGCCCCCGGCGGCGCCGTGGAGACGGGAGGTGGCGGGTTCCTCGGCAAGCCGGACCTGCTTGGGATATTGCGGTTCGCGCTCGAGCAGCCGCTGCAGCTCGCGCTCCGCCTCCAGCCGGCGCCCCTTCGACATCAGCCATTGCCCGCTGTCCGATATGAACAGGCGGGCGATCACCACCAGCGTCGCCGGTGCGATCACGATGGCGTACATCCAGCGCCAGGCACTGAGCTGCGGATCGCTCACCAGGATGGCGTAGCCCAGAGCCGTTCCGACCAGCGCGCCGACCGCCTGGAAGGCAAAGGCGCCCAGCACCAGCCGCCCGCGGTCGCGGCTCGGAATGCTCTCGGAGATCACCAGGTGGCCGGTGGGATAGTCGCAGCCCAGCGCCACGCCGACGCCGAACAGGAAGAAGACCAGCCAGCCGAAGCTCGGGCTTGCCGCCAGCCCGGCCAGGAAGACGACGAAGACCAGCATTTCGACGACGAACATGCGCCGGCGGCCGTAGATGTCCGCCAGTCCTCCCAGCGTGACGGCGCCGACCATGATGCCGGCCAGGCTGGCGGCGCCCACCAGGCCCTTCTGCACCGGTGACAGGCCGAACTCCTGGACGATCAGGGGCAGCGCCACGCCGGTCATGAACACGACCAGCCCCTCGAAGAACTTGCCGGCGGTCGCGAGCAGCCAGATGCGCCATTGCATGCGCGTCATGGGTACGGTGGGCGTGGGAGTCCCGTCGGGCCATGACGGGGTCTGGTCGATGTAGCCTTGGACGCTCTGCGGTTCAGCCATCTGGACAGATTAGCGGACGACGCTACCTTGAGGCGTCCATAAAGAAAAAAATGAAATCGAGGAAACGCCATGAAGAGACGTAGCCTGCTCGTCGCGGCTCTCGCCGCGCCGTCGATCGTTCCCGCCGTTGCGCTCGGTCAGGGCACCTGGCCGAACAAGACCGTGAAGTTCATCTGTCCCTTTGCGCCGGGTGGTGGCACCGACACGGTGAGCCGCCTGATGTGCGACCAGCTCTCGAAGATCCTCGGCCAGACCTTCGTGGTCGAAAACAAGGGCGGGGCGGGCGGCAACATCGGCACCGTGGAACTCGCGCGCGCCGCGCCCGACGGCTACACGCTGGGCCTCATCTCGGTGGCCAGCCACACGCTCAATCCGATGCTCTACAGCAGGCTGCCGTACAATCCCGACAAGGACATCGTGGCGATCTCGCGCGTGGCGACCCTCGCCAACCTGCTGGGCGTGACGCCGTCGCTGCCGGCAAACAACGTCGCCGAGCTGATAGCGCTCTGCAAGAAGGAGCCGGGCAAGTACTCCTTCGCCTCGTCGGGCCCCGGCACGTCGCTGCATCTGAGCGGCGAGCTGTTCAAGAAGATGGCCGGCGTCGACATCATTCACGTGCCCTACAAGGGCGCCGGTCCGGTCTACACCGACCTGATGGCGGGCATCGTCAACATGATGTTCGCCAACATGCCCTCGATGCTGCCGCAGGTCCGTGCCGGCAAGCTGAAGGGGCTGGGCGTCACCTCCGCCCAGCGCTCCAAGGCGGCGCCCGACATTCCCGCCATCGCCGAGACCGTCCCGGGATATGTCGCCACCTCGTGGTATGGCATCGGCGCGCCGGCCGGCACGCCCGAGCCGATCCTCGCGCGGCTCGAAGCCGCGATCGGCGAGGCGCTGAAGTCGCCCGACATCCAGAGGCGCTGGAACGACGATCTCGGCCTCGACATGCCGCCGCCGGGTCGCGCCGGCTTCGACCAGTTCCTCGCCGAGGACCGCAAGCTGTGGGAGCCCGCGGTTAAGGCCTCGGGCGTGAAGCTCGACTGATCCCTCATCCGGAGTAGCGTTGATGTCCGTACAGTTTGCCGAGACCCCGGACGAAGCGGGTGAGATCGCGGGGCGCTGGCTCGACTCGTTCGGGACAGCGCTTCAGGCGCAGGATGCCGCCGCCGTCGCTGCGACCTTTATCTCCGACGGACATTGGCGCGACGTGCTCGCCTTCACCTGGGACGTCGTCACTCATTCCGGGCGGATGGCAATCGAGGCGGCGCTCGCCCCGGTACTGGCGCGCACCGCCGCGAGGGACGTCCATATCCCGGGCATGCGCACGCCGCCGCGTCGCGTGAAGCGGGCCGGCATCGAGTGCATCGAGACGATCTTCGAGTTCGAGACCGCTTTCGGCCGCGCCAACGCCGTCGCGCGCCTCGTCGACGACGGCGGGACGTGGCGGGCCTGGTCCCTGCTCACCACGCTCGAAGAGCTGCACGGCTGGCCCGATGGACGGCCGCGCGAGCTGAGCGACGCCGAACGCTACAGCCGCGACTTCGGCGGCGACAACTGGCTCGACCAGCGGCTGAAGGCGCAGGCCTACGAGGACCGCGATCCCGTGGTGCTCGTCGTCGGCGGCGGCCAGGCCGGCCTTGCCACCGCCGCGCGGCTGAGGGCGCTGGGCGTGGATACTCTGATCGTCGATCGCCATCAGCGCATTGGCGACAACTGGCGGCGGCGCTATCACTCGCTCACCCTGCACAACGAGGTGCACGTCAATCACCTGCCGCTGATGCCGTTCCCGCCGACCTTCCCGGTGTTCATTCCCAAGGACAAGCTGGCCAACTGGTTCGAGGCCTATGTCGAGAATCTCGATCTCAACTACTGGACCGACACGCAGCTCACCTCGGGCCACTACGACGAGGGCGCGCAGCGCTGGACGGTGACGCTGAAGCGTGGCGACGGGACGGAGCGCGTGCTGCATCCGCGCCATGTCGTCTTCGCGACGGGCGTCAGCGCCATTCCGATCAAGCCGTCGCTGCCGGGCCTCGACTCCTTCGCCGGCACGGTGATGCACTCCGGCGCCTACACCAACGGCGCGGCTTGGAAGGGGCGCAAGGCGATCGTGGTCGGCACCGGCAACAGCGGCCACGACGTGGCGCAGGATCTCTGCGCCAGCGGTGCCCATGTGACGATGGTGCAGCGCAGCCCGACCTATGTCGTGTCGATCCGCGAGGCGCAGAAGGTCTATGCGATCTACACCGAGGGCCTGCCGTTCGAGGATTGCGACCTGCTGGCCGCCGCCTCGCCCCATGCGGTGCTGCAGCGCGCCTACCAGCTCTCGACCGCCGAGATGCGCGAGGTCGATCGCGATCTCCTGTCGGGACTCGAAAAGCGCGGCTTCCGCCTGACGTTCGGCGAGGACGATACCGGCTTCCAGATGATGTATCTGCGCCGCGGCGGCGGTTACTACTTCAACGTCGGCTGCTCCGACATGATCGTCGATGGGCGCATCGAGCTGATGCAGTACGACGACATCGACCGGTTCGAGGCCGGCGGCGTGCGTCTCAAGGACGGCACGCTGCGCGAGGCCGAACTGGTGGTGGTCGCCACCGGCTACAAGAACCAGCAGGAGACGGTGCGCGCCTTCCTGGGCGACACGGTGGCCGACCGGATCGGTCCCGTGTGGGGCTTCGACGAGGGCGGCGAACTCGCCAACATGTTCAAGCCGACGCCGCAGCCCGGCCTGTGGTTCATCGCCGGCAGCCTGGCCCAGTGCCGCATCTACTCGCGCTACCTCTCCTTGCAGATCAAGGCGCGGGAGGAGGGGCTGATCTCCTGACGTTCGAAGCGTCTCATTGGAGCGCGCCACTCCAGTGGCGCGCTCCAATGACCCTAAATGAACTGGCGGATCGCCGCGATCACGACCAGGGCGCCGATCGCCATGACGGCGCTGCCCAGCGAGATCACGTAGAGCGCGCGACCCGGCGACAGGCGGCCCATGTGGGCGGCGATCCAGAAGAAGGGATCGTTGACGTGGCAGATCGCCATCGAGCCCGCGCCGACGGCGGCGGCCGCGATCGCCCGGCCCGAGGCGCTGTCGAGGCCGAGCGCCGGCAGCATCGGCTCCACCATGCCCGAGGCGGTGAGAACAGCGGTGAGCGAATTGCCCTGCATCGTCTTCACGATGGCGGCCGCCAGGAAGGGTGTCAGCACGCCGTAGCGGGGGTGCAGCGCATATTCGGCCAGCAGCTCCGACATGCCGGTCTCGTCGAACACGCGCGCCAATCCCCCCGACGCACCGACCGCCAGCAGCAGCGGCGCCCACGAGCGGCCGGCCAGCGCCGAGGGTTCCCAGCGGCGCGCCAGGACGATCGCGAGCGTGATCGCGATGGCCGTCAGCATCAGCGGCTTGGAGATGCCGATGTAGAATTCGCGCGAGCCGCCCTTGCCCAGCGGCTCGCTCGGCATCTGGGCGACCGACTGCAGCACGAGCAGCACCAGCGGGATGCCGATGCACAGCCAGGCCCAGGAGATCTGTCCTTCGACCGGCGTCGATGGCACCTGCCGCGCGACATGCCACCAGCCCAGGATCACGGCGACCGCCGCGACGGGAAGCGCGACCATGAATTCGGTGCGGATGTTGGCCTTCATCACCGACGCCGCCGCGACAACCAGCGGTGACGGAGCAACCAAGGCCGCGACGGCCAGAAGCGTGAGCGCGAGGCCCAGCGCGCGGCGCGGAGCGTCCTGTCCCGCCGGCTGCAGCAGCGCCAACCCGCCCGAGGCCGAGGCGCCGAGACCCGCCACGATGCCGGCCGCCGCGGACGTACCGGTGCCGAGCGGCGTGCGCAGCAACAGGGCGCTCACGAGAGCACCCGCGACGACGAGAAGGCCGGTCTGCTCCAGCGCCGTCGTGAATCCGATGCCGAACGCCTTGCCGACCGACTGGAAGGTCATGTCCGCGGCGATGCCGTAGACGACGACCGTGGCCATGATTGCCAGGAAGGCCGGCAGGCGTACCCGCTGGATCAGGAAGACGATGGCGGCGACGGCAATGGGCAGCAGGAGGGAGGCGAGAATCATGACGGGACGAACCTTAATGGCCTGCTACAGTCCCGTCATGCGCCTCCTCGTCGCTCTCCTGATCCTGTTCGGTCTCGTCGCGCCCGCCGCGCAGGCCGAGGCGCTGGTCCGCATCGAGGGCAAGAACTTCGTCGAGCCCGACGGGCGCATCCTGCGCCTCAAGGGCATCAGCCTCGGCAACTGGCTGATGCCCGAGGGCTACATGTTCAAGTTCGAGGTCGCGAAGTCGCCGCGCCAGATCTACGGCGCGTTCGACCGGCTTCTGGGACCCGAACGCGCCGCCGATTTCTGGCGCCGGTATCGCGACAGCTACGTGACCGAGGAGGATATCCGCTTCATCAAGTCGGTCGGCTTCAACATGGTGCGGGTGCCGCTGCACTGGCGGCTGTTCATGGGGGCCGACGGCGAGATCGGGGGCGAAGGCTGGGCGCTGCTCGACCGCGTGGTCGGCTGGGCGGCAGGTGCCGGGCTCTATGTCATTCCCGACCTTCATGCGGCACCGGGCGGACAGACCGGCATCAATCACGATGACGGGCCGGGCTATCCGCTCATGTTCTATGTGCGGCGCGATCGCGATCTCACGGTGAAGCTGTGGCGGGCCGTGGCGCAGCGCTATCGCGGCAACCCGACGATCCTGGGCTACGACATCCTGAACGAGCCGATCGCGCCCTATCACGACGTGGCGACGCTGAACGCGCGGCTGGAGCCCTTCTACAAGCGCGCGACGGCGGCGATCCGCGACGTCGATCCCGAGCGTATCGTGATCCTGGCGGGCGGCCAGTGGAGCTCGAGCTTCGCGATGTTCGGCCCGCCCTTCGCGAAGAACCTCGCCTACACCTATCATTCGTTCTGGGCGTCGACGAAGCGCGACTCGATCCAGCGGCACCTGAATTTCGCCAACCTCCACGACGTGCCGCTGTTCCTCGGCGAGACCGGCGAACTGACCGACGAATGGAACGAGCGCTTCCGCCGCCTGCACGAGATGCACGGCATCGGCTGGTCGTTCTGGACCTACAAGAACCTCGACACGCCATCGACCATCGTCTCGATCACGCGGCCCGACGGCTGGAAAGAGATCGTGGCCTATGCCGACGGCGCCACGAAGCAGAAGCCGTCGCCGGAGCTGATCGATCGTGCCGTCGCGCAGTATCTCGACGGCATCCGGTTCGGGAACGGCACGGTGCGCTGGAGCTATCTCGCGTCCCTTGGCCTGAAGGGCGCTCCGTAGGGTCTTCCGAGCACGCTTGTCACCACCACGAACCTCATGCTGAGGAGGCTGCGGAGCAGCCGTCTCGAAGCATG